>JAYSQM010000469.1:0-1455 GCA_043721575.1 Phycicoccus sp. | reverse complement strand
ACTCCCGCAATGCTCGTCCCCAATGCGCTCGTCCCTACTGTGCTCGTCCCTACTACGTCCGTCCCCTGGCCCTTGCGCTTCATGGTCATCCCCATCGTTGGTTTGATAGACGACCATGATCACCGCCCTTGCAGCGCTGACGGGACAGCCACGAATGGCCTGTGGACGACGGGACGTCTGGGCCGCCCCATGTGGACATATGTGCAGCTACGGCCGATCAGGCCCGTGCTGGTCCCCACCCTCGTGCTCGTCGTCATCGTCGTCATCGTCGCCGAGCAGGTCGGTCAGCACCAGCCCGTCGAGTTCCGAAAGCCGCTCATCAGCGTCCGTCTCGCCGTTGACGTCTGCGTTCGCAGCCTGGCCGAACCACGTCAGGGCTCCACCTTCATCGCCCTTGGCCAGCAATGCCTCGGCATAGGCGTAGAACAACCGTGCCGCCCAGGGTTGGCGTGAACCTGCCTTGAGCTGAGGCAGCTGCAGCCCCACAGCGGCAGCCTCGTACTGACCCAGGTCACGACGGATACCCGACACCACGATCGCCAGCTCAATGCGTTCGTCCTGGGTCAGGGTCGCCGCCTCGGGCGAAGCTGCAAGATCAAGGGCTCGCTCATGGCGGCCGAGACCGCGCTCGGCGTCGACCATGAAGGGCAGCATGTGCGAGGAGCCCGAGAGTCTGCGTGCGGTACGGAACTCGCTCAGTGCCTTGGCCCACTCCCCCTTGCGGTAATGAACCAGACCCAACGCCTCGCGAGCAGCTGGAACCCGCCCCGCCCGGCGCACCGCGGTCTCTGCATGTGCCTGCGCCGCCTCAATGTCGGTATCGAGGAAGGTAGCCACCATCACCAGATGCTGTCCCACGCCGACCGCGTTCTCCTTGCTGAGAGTTCGCAGCTGGTTCTTGACCGATCGATCCAGCTCGAAGCCGGTCACGCCATCGGGGATGGCCGGCTCTGGCAGCCTCGGACTTTTCGGCGTCAGCATCGAGCCGCCACGCTGACCCTCACGATCTGTCCCGCCTCGAGGACCGTGATCCGCACCACGGTCCGATCTCCTCTCACCCCCCCGGTCACTGCCTCGGGGACCGCCACCCGAAGAACCCCGATCGTCGCGCTGTCGCCGATCCCCGGCCGGTCCACCACGGTGTTCGCCACCCGCAGTCGGACCACGACGTTCGCCGCCAGCAGCCGGACCACCACGGTTACCGCCCCGATCGGGGCGTCCGGATGAATCGCCTCTACGAGCGTCGTCGTGTGGGCGGCGGGCAGCCTGGTCATCAGCCACGGGGCCTGACTCCATTCGTCTCGAGTTCTGTGTGCCTTGATCGACGGTTCGCCGACCCTCACAAGAGTACGGCAAACGCAAAAGAGCCCTGACCGGTTTTTGCGGTTAGGGCTCTTTTACGATGTATGTCCGGCGGCGTCCTACTCTCCCACACCGTCACCAGTGCAGTACCAT
>JAYSQM010000468.1:0-2997 GCA_043721575.1 Phycicoccus sp. | reverse complement strand
CTGCAACATCCACTTACGTGCTCACGCTGGACAAGTACGGCGCCCCGGTTGAGATCAGCAAGCCCTAGGGCGCTGCTGGCGACCGCGTCGGTCGCCGTGGCACTTACGGCGGCGGACACCTACGTCGTGGTCCTGGCACTGCCGGACATGATGGCCGGCGTCGGCTTCGGCATCGACGCACTCCAAGAGGCGACGCCGATCATCTCAGGGTTTCTGCTCGGCTACATCGCGGTCCTGCCGCTGATCGGCCGGCTCTCGGATCTCGTTGCACGCCAAAGTATTCTGCTGTCCTGCCTGTCCCTCTTCGTTGTCGGATCGGCCGTCACTGCGGTTTCTGTCGAGCTGCCGGTGCTCGTGGGCGGCAGGGTCCTGCAGGGCATCGGCGGCGGCGGCCTGGTGCCGGCGACGCTGGCGCTCGTTGCCGACCTGTGGCCGCCTGATCGGCGCGGAACCCCGCTGGGTGTGGTCGGCGCTGTGCAGGAGCTCGGCAGCGTTCTCGGTCCGTTGCTCGGTGCGGCTGTGCTCGCGGTGGCCGACTGGCGCGCGATCTTCTGGCTCAACGTCGTGCTCGGCGTCGTGATCGCAGCTGCCCTGGCGCTGGCTGGCGGCCGTGATGCCCGGCCTCAGCTGCGCGTACTGCCAACGGTTCTGGGACTGGCGGCGGTGGGCGCAGGCTTGCTCACGCTGGCCGCGCCAAGGTCCCTCGCCGGCGACGTCACCCTCGGTATTCCGTTCGTCCCCTTTGCGGGAGCAGGCCGCCTCGCGACCCCCATGGGTGTGGTCACGCTCGTGTTGCTCCTGGCGACGTTGGCGGTCGCCGGGGGATCGCTGGTTGCCCTGTTGCGACGGGTCGACCTGCTCGGGGCCCTCTGCATCGCCGTCGCGCTGGGTTCTCTGGTCCTCACCTTCGCCTCGGCCAATCCCGAGCGTGAGGTGGTCGGTCCCTGGGGTTGGGCCCTGGTGCCGCTGGGACTGGTGGCTGTCGCGGCATACATCTGGAGACACCGCACCGCGCGCGACCCGCTCGTGCCTCGGGGGCTGATGGCGACTGGGGTTACTGGAGGGCGTTCCAGTCTCGTCCCCGCACTACTGGTCAGCGTCCTGGTCGGCATCGCGCTCGTGGCCATCGTTGTCGACGTGCCGATCCTGGCCCGACTGACGGTGACCGCGTCCCAGACCACTGCGGCGCTGGTGCTCGTCCGGTTCCTGGTCGCCGTCCCGGTCGGGGCCTTTGTCGGTGGCTGGCTCCTGCACCGGCTCGGTCCGGCGGTCGTGGCCGCGGCCGGTCTCGCCCTCGCCGGGACCGGGCTCGCCGTCATGTCCGGGTGGGGACACGGTTCATTGCAGTCATGGGCGGCGACCCCCGTCCTGGTGCTCGTGGGCCTGGGCCTGGGGCTGGGGCTCGCACCGGTCAACGCCGCTGCGCTCGCGTCGGCGCCGCGGGACGGACACGGCGTCGTCAGCTCGTTGGTGGTCCTCGCCCGCATGGTCGGGATGGTGGTCGGGCTCGCACTGCTGACCGCGATCGGGCTGCACCGCTACTACGCCGCGGTCACCGCGCTGCCCAACCAGCAGGACACGGCGGCGCTGGCTGCCGCAGGCGTTGTGCAGGTGCAGACAGTGTTCCTCGGCGGCGCGGTGGCGGCCCTGGTGGCGGCCGTCGTCGCGTCGACGTTGGGTCGGCTGTCTCCGCCGGACGAGGTTACGCAGCACTCAGGACCAGGACTGTCCCGGACGATCTGACCGAAGGTCCGGGCTGGCGCCGGGGTGAGATGGACCGAACCAGTAGTCGTCCTGGCGCAGGTGCTTCGTGAGCCGGCGAAAGGCGACCGTCGACCCGGGCCACAGCGCGCGGTTGTCGCCCGAAGCGTCGAGGTACCAGCTGCGGCACCCCGTCAGCCACACGGCTGACCGGCTGCGCTCCTGCAGATCGGTGTTGTAGCGATCCTGCACCTCGGGACGAACGGCGATTGAGGTTGCGCGCCGCCGCGCGCGTTCCTGCAAGGCCTGGATCACGAGCTCGACCTGGGCCTCGATCATGACGATCATCGAGTTGTGGCCCAGTCCGGTGTTGGGCCCCACGAGGGTGAACAGGTTGGGGTACCCGGCGATGTTCAGACCCAGATGCGCCTCCGGGGCTGTGGCCCATTCCTGAGCCAGGTTTCGACCCTGGATGCCCGTGATGTCGATGCGATCGTAGGAGCCGTTGACCCGGAAGCCGGTTCCGAGGATGAGGGCGTCGAGCCGGTGCTGGGCTCCGTCTCGAGTCACCACGACCTGCCCGTCGATGTGGTCGATGGCCGAGGTCTCCAGTCGCACGTTCTGGCGGGTCAGGGCCGGGTAGTAGTCGTTCGACATCAGGATCCGCTTGCAGCCGATGGTGTAGTCGGGCGTGAGCTTGGCGCGAAGGCGGGGCTCCAGCACCTGCTTTCGCAAATGCCGGCCGGCGAGCCGCGCGACGAACCGCATCAGTGAAGGGCGGCGAGCGAAGGCCACGACCCGGGACTCGTTCTGCCAGTAGATCCTTGCCCGCTCCGCCCTGGCCAGCAGCGGGAACCGTGCAAAGCGTGCACGCCTGGCCGCGCTGAACTCGCGGTCCTTCTTGGGCAGGATCCACGGGGGAGTGCGTTGGAAGACCGTCAGGTGCGCGGCTTGGTCCGCGATCCGCGGCACCACCTGGATAGTGCTGGCGCCAGTGCCCAATATGCCAATGTGTTTGCCCTGCAACGCAATCGAGTGATCCCAGGTCGCCGTGTGCATCAAACTGCCAGTGAACCCGTCCAGGCCGGGGATGTCCGGGTATGCCGGTTCGTGCAGTGCCCCGAGGGCGAGTACCAAGGCGCGGCAACGGATCTCATGCCGACCGGTGGCCGGGTCAGGGTCCACATCAGGGTCCATGTCCGGGTCGTCGATGGTCAACGTCCAGATGCCCGAGGCCTCGTCATAACGTGCGGCCACCAGCGCCTGGTTGAAGCGCAGGTGTGGGTCGACGCCGTA
>JAYSQM010000467.1:0-1485 GCA_043721575.1 Phycicoccus sp. | reverse complement strand
GCTACCTACCGGACCACCTGGTGACCGGCCGGTTCGGGGGATCGTGAGGGATCGGCATACCCTTTGCGGGTGAGCACTTCCCTTGTCCGCATTGGCGTTCTGGCCGTTCAGGGCGACGTGCGTGAGCACATACACGCGCTGTCCACCCTCGACGTCAAGGCCACAGGCGTCCGGCGTCCGCGCGAGCTGGACGACGTCGACGCGCTGGTGATTCCGGGTGGGGAGTCGACCACGATGGACAAGCTGGTTCGGGCCTTCGACCTGCAGGAGCCGCTGCGCAAGCGGATTGCCGACGGTATGCCGGTCTATGGGTCGTGCGCCGGCATGATCATGCTGGCCGACCGGATTGCCGACGCCCGGCCGGACCAGGAGACGTTGGGTGGGCTGGACATCACGGTGCGGCGCAACGCTTTCGGGCGTCAGGTGGACTCCTTCGAGGCGGACCTTCACATCCCACGGATCGCCGAGCTCACGACTGCGCCAGATGGTCACCCGGCGACGTTCAAGGCCGTGTTCATCAGGGCTCCCTGGGTCGAGGAGCTGGGCGACGGCGTTGAGGTGCTGGCGACAGTGGAGTCCGGGAGGGCAACGGGCAGGGTCGTGGCGATCCGGCAGGGCAACCTGCTTGCCACGTCCTTCCACCCCGAGGTCACCGGGGACCGCCGCATCCATGAGTACTTCACCCAGATGGTTCGCGCGGCCCTGCGCTGAACGGCGGGGCACCGATCAGTAGGATCGGCCAAGATTTCGAAGATGGTTCGGCAGGCGAGGGAGAAGCGATGAGCGGTCACTCCAAATGGGCGACGACCAAGCACAAGAAGGCGGTGGTCGACGCCAAGCGCGGCAAGCTCTTCGGCAAGATGATCAAGAACATCGAGGTGGCTGCGCGCACCGGAGGCGCTGACCTCGCCGGCAACCCGACTCTGTTCGACGCCATCCAGAAGGCCAAGAAGAACAGCGTCCCTAACGACAACATCACCAACGCCGTCAAGCGGGGCAGCGGTGCCACGGCCGGCGGCGCCGACTGGCAGACCATCACCTACGAGGGCTACGCCCCGGGCGGTGTGGCCGTCCTGATCGAGTGCCTGACCGACAACCGCAACCGTGCGGCAGCCGAGGTGCGCACGGCACTCACCCGCAACGGTGGCCAGTTCGGCGACCCGGGCAGCGTCTCCTACGTCTTCACGCGCAAGGGTGTCGTGATCGTCCCCAAGGGCGACCTGACCGAGGACGACCTGCTCGAGGTCGTCCTCGATGCGGGTGCAGAAGAGATCAACGACCTGGGTGAGGCCTTCGAGATCGTGAGTGAGGCGAGCGACTTCGTGGCCGTCCGCACCGCACTCCAGGGCGCCGGTATCGACTACGACTCGGCTGAGGCGTCGTTCATCCCCACGCTGGAGGTCGAGCTCGACGCCGATGGCGCACGCAGGATGTTCCGGGTCATCGAGGCCCTCGAGGACAGCGACGACGTCCAGAACGTCTGGG
>JAYSQM010000466.1:0-1275 GCA_043721575.1 Phycicoccus sp. | reverse complement strand
GGCGGCCTTCTTCGCCCCGGCCATGCCCGGAATCGCCGGCATTCCCGGCATGCCTCCGCCACCGCCACCGCCTCGACGCAGCGAACGCATCATCTTCTGCGCCTGACCGAAACGCTCGAGCAGTCCGTTCACCTCCGACACGGACACCCCTGAACCTCGGGCGACGCGAGCCCGGCGTGAACCGTTGATCTGCTTGGGATGGGTGCGTTCGAAGGGCGTCATGGAGCGCACCATGGCCTCGACCCGGTCGAACTCGCTCTCATCGAGGGAGTCGAGCTGTTCGCGCATCTCACCCATGCCGGGCATCATCTTGAGCATGGCCTTCAGGGAGCCCATCTTCTTGATGGCCGCCATCTGGCTCAGGAAGTCGTCGAACGTGAAGTCCTCGTCCTCCATGAACTTGCGGGTCATCTCCGCGGCCTGGTCGCGGTCGAAGGCCCTCTCGGCCTGCTCGATCAGGGTCAGCACGTCACCCATGTCGAGGATGCGCGAGGCCATCCGGTCGGGGTGGAAGACTTCGACGTCGTCGACCTTCTCACCGGTGGAGGCGAACATGATCGGGCGGCCGGTGACCTTGGCCACCGACAGTGCCGCACCACCGCGGGCGTCGCCGTCGAGCTTGGACAGGACCACGCCGGTGAAGTCCACGCCCTGCTGGAAGGCCAGTGCCGTGTCGACCGCAACCTGGCCGATCATGGCGTCGATGACGAACAGGACCTCGTTGGGCGAGATCGCCGCCCGGATGTCGGCGGCCTGCTGCATGAGGTTCTCGTCAATGGCGAGGCGACCTGCGGTGTCGACGATGACGACGTCGTGCTGCCTGGCGCGGGCCTCGGCCACACCTTGGCGGGAGACCGCGACGGGGTCACCGAAAGACCTTGTGCCCTCACCGGACTCGGCGCCCGCGTCATAACCTGCGACGTTGCCGCGCTCGGGTGCGAAGACCGGGACGCCTGCTCGCTCACCGACGACCTGCAGCTGGGTCACGGCGTTGGGCCGCTGAAGGTCCGCCGCGACCAGGATCGGCGTGTGACCCTGGTCCTTGAGCCACTTGGCGAGCTTGCCGGCAAACGTGGTCTTACCGGAGCCCTGCAGGCCCGCAAGCATGATGACGGTCGGCGGGTTCTTGGCGAAGTCGATCCGGCGGGTCTGCCCGCCCAGGATCGCCACGAGCTCCTCATTGACGATCTTGACGATCTGCTGTGCCGGGTTCAGGGAACCACTGACCTCGGCGCCCAGGGCACGCTCGCGAACGGCGCCGGTGAACTCGCGCAC
>JAYSQM010000465.1:0-1498 GCA_043721575.1 Phycicoccus sp. | reverse complement strand
GGTTTTCGTCGTCGTGGCATCTCGAGGCGGCGATGACCAAGCACCCGCATGGTTCCTCAACCTGCGAGACAACCCCGACGTAGAGGTGAGGCTGCAGGGTAAGGCTCGTCAGCGGATGAACGCCCGCGTGGCAACGCCGGCAGAGCGAGAGCGGTTGTGGCCACTCGTCATTGCGGACCACAAGAACTATGCCGACTACCAGACCAAGACGACACGCGAGATCCCGTTGGTGCTGCTCGGACCGATCGTCTGACCGTTCGGTGACCGGCACGTGGATCAGGGCGTAGGAGCTGACCACCCGCGCAGGCGCGGTCGTGGACAAGACCCAGCCACTCGGCATACTGCCGCTACGTGGCCTCGTCAGCGGTGTCGGCACGACAGGCCCGGGACAGGACCAGATAGCCCGAGCGAGCGGGGGCGGTCTGGTCCTGCGGGCTGTCGCCCACTTCAGTCGAGGTAGTCGACGAGCTGCGGGGCGAGCCCGACGTAGGTCTGCGGGGTCATCGCCAGGAAGCGCTGCTCGACCTCGACCGGCAGGCCCAGGCTGCTGACGAACTCCCGCAGGTCGTCGCCGGTGATGCGACGGCCACGGGTGAGCTCCTTGAGCCGCTCGTAGGGGTTCTCCATGCCCGGGGCGCCCTGTGCGCCGAGCGCGCGCATCGCGGACTGGATCGGCTCGCCGAGCACCTCCCAGTTGGCCTCGAGGTCGGCGGCCATCGCGGCCGGCACGGCATCGAGCCCGGCCAGACCACGGCCGGCGTTGTCGATCGCGAGCAGCGAGTGGCCGAACGCGGTGCCGATGTTGCGCTGCATGCTCGAGTCGGTGAGGTCCCGCTGCATCCGCGACTGCACCAGCGTCGAGGCGAGCAGGTCGAGCAGGGCGTTGGAGACCTCGAGGTTGGCCTCGGCGTTCTCGAAGCGGATCGGGTTGACCTTGTGCGGCATCGTCGAGGAGCCGACGGTGCCCTGGCCGCGCACCTGGGCGAAGTAACCCATCGAGATGTAGGTCCAGACATCGGTGCAGAGGTTGTGCAGGATTCGGTTGAAGCGGGCCATATCGCTATACAGCTCGGCCTGCCAGTCGTGGCTCTCGATCTGCGTGGTCAGCGGGTTCCATTGCAGGCCAAGGGATTCCACGAACGCCTTGCTGATCGCCGGCCAGTCCGCGTCGGGCACGGCGGCGACGTGCGCGCCATACGTGCCGGTCGCACCGTTGAGCTTGCCGAGGTACTCCGCGCGGCCGATTCGCGCAAGCTGCCGCCGCAACCGGAAGGCCAGCACTGCGAGCTCCTTGCCCATCGTCGTCGGCGTCGCAGGCTGACCGTGGGTGTGCGCCAGCAGGGGCACGTCGCGTAGGTCACGGGCCATGGCGGCGACAGCGTCGACCAGGGCGGTGGCTCGCGGCAGCCAGACCTGCTCGACGGCGCCCTTGACCATCAGCGCGTAGGAGAGGTTGTTGATGTCCTCGCTGGTGCAGGCGAAGTGGACCAGCTCGGAT
>JAYSQM010000464.1:0-3887 GCA_043721575.1 Phycicoccus sp. | reverse complement strand
GCGCGTGACCTGCTGGCCGAAAAGCTCGCGGTCGTGCACCCTGCGGAACACGGAGGCGAGCGCGTCGGCGTCCACCTGCTCATCGGAGAGCAGCCGCTCGTTGCGCTCCACCTCTTGCACCTCGACGAGCTGCCCGTCCGGCAGGCGCAGGGCGACGCCGGCCCACTCGACGTCGACGGGGACGTCGAGCTCGACGAGCCCGGTGCGCGCGGCCGGGGTCGGGTTCACCACCACCACTGACCCTCGCGGCGCCCTGCCGGCCAGCACATCGACCGCCCGGTCGCGCACCGCCTGCCCGGCATGCTCACCCTCGGCGATGCGAGCGGCGACCTGCAGTGCGGTCTCGTCCACGCCGCAGCCGGTGACCGAGTCGTGGCAGGAGGCGTCCACCAGCCGAGCCCACGCGAGGTCGAGGTAGGTCTGCGGCCACTGGGCCGACCACAGCGCCGCCCACGGTTCGGCGTAGCGCTCGACCATGCGCTCGGCCCGGCCCATCGCCTCCTTGAGCTGCCAGCGCACGGAGATGACGCCGGGCAGGATGTTGGCCCGGGCGTGGCTGCGCAGCTCGCCGACCACGACCGGCAGGCCAGCCTCGTCCGGGTCGCGGGCGAGCACGTAGTCGGCCAGGGTGCACACCTGCACCTCGGTCGCGCCCCCGCGGGACAGGGTCGCAACCTGCTGCATCAGTGTTGGCAGCGGCGAGGCGTGGTCGGTGCCGTACATGGCCAGGTAAGGATCCTCACCGAACCAGGGCGCCCAGTCGCGCACCCGGGCGGTCAGGCGGCCCTGCAGGAGGTCAACCGGATCATCAGCGTCCGCGGTGCCGGCGCTTACGCCGAACAGGTCGGCCGCGTTGCCGTACCCGGCCGCGAGGTACTCGGTGCGCAGCCCGGTGCCGTCCGGGGAGCACCAGAGGAAGGCGTGCCGGTCGACCGAGCCAGGGACTCCGCGCCACACGCACGCGTGCCGAATCCCAGCCAGCGCAAGGATCTGGGGCATCTGTGCGCAGTGCCCGAACTCGTCCGGCAGGTACCCCACCGCCATCGGCGGGCCGAACTCGGAGGCGGCGGACCAGCCCATCTCCAGGTTGCGGACGATGTTCTCCCCTGAGCAGAGGAACTCATCGAGCAGCACCCGCCACGGGCCGATCGCGAGCTGGCCTCGACCGACCAGCTCGCGGATCGCCGTCCGCTGCTCGGGCCGGACCTCGAGATAGTCCTGGACGACGGCCATCTGACCGTCCAGGGTGAAGCGGAAGCCAGGGTCACGTTGGGCCCGGCTGATCACATCGTCCATCAGGTCGACCAGTCGCAGCCGGAACCGTTGGAACGGTTCGTACCACTCGCGGTCCCAGTGGGTGTGCGGAACCAGGAAGACGCGGGAGCTCACGAGGTGACCGCCTCTCCGCCGAGGTCCAGGCCGTTGCCTTCGCAGTACGCGCGGATGATCCGTTGTGCCGTACGGATGTCCTCCCGGCCCTGCGCCGGTCCGGACATCGGGGCGGACCCGGTGGTCACCATGGCGTGCAGGCCGACGAGCTCATTCTCGAACTCCTCCTCGACGGAGCGGAAGACCGTACGCCGCTCACTGCGGCCGGCGGGCTCGACCACCTCCAGCTCGGAGGGCGCGTTGAGCAGGTACGGCGAAGGAAAGGTGACGCGCAGCGTGCCGCACTCGTGGTGCACCGTAAGGGTCTCCCGGTACGTGGGGTAGTCCGGCAGGTAGTGCCACCGGACCGACAGGTGCGCCCCGCCCTCCAGCGTCCCGGCCACCTCGAGCGAAGGGGGCATCGTGTCGGGCGGCCAGGCACGGGTCAGGTCGATGCTCGCGGGTGCGCCGAACAGCATACGGACGAGCGAGAGGTCGTGGACGACGCTGCCGAGGACCACGCCGGAGTACAGGTCACGCACTCTCGGCCCGGCATGCCCCAGCGCGACATCCAGAGCCTTCTCGTCCCTCGCCAGGAGCGGCGCGAGGGCCTCCCGGTCGACATCCGGTGCACGCGGCTGCAGATGGGCGAAGGCGAGCTGGGTTGCATCGGAGGGGTGTAGCACTTCGACGTCGACGCTGCGGACGCTGGCCGGCGGGGGCAACAGCTCGCGCATCCGACCCACCGCCGGGTCGTACTGCTTCATGTAGGCCACCTGGACCCGCGGCGATCCGGCGTCCAGCGCGACGATGGCGTCGGCCTCGCGCCGGCTCCAGGACAACGGCTTCTCGCAGAGCACCGCCGTCCCCGCCTGCAGGCATTGGACGACGTCGGCTCCGTGCGAGCCCGAAGTGAGCAACAGCACCGCGTCGAGGCGCCCGTTCGTCAGCATCTGCGTCAGCCCGTCGTACCGGTGCGACCCGGCGACCCCGTAGCGCTCACCCATGGTCTCGCGCAGGGAGGCGGACAGGTCGCACAGCGCAGCGATCTCGAACAGGTCCCAACGACGGGTCAGCAGCGGCAGGTGCACGGTCTGGGCGACCACGCCGAGACCAGCCACACCGACGCGGATACGGTCAGCCACGGGAGCTGTCACTCATCCCGAGAGTGGTCAGCTGTTCGAGGTTGTGGGCCTGGTCGGCCAGGATGCGCTCGAAGGAGTCCTGCTGACCGGGGACCACGTCCTGCTCGACGACGACCCATCCGGTGAAGTCGATGCTGGCGACCGCGGCGATGACGCCGGCCAGGTCCAGGTCCCCCTCCCCCAACGGGCAGAACAGGTTTCGACGCCACACCTCGTGCATGTCGGCCCCCGCCTGGACGGCCTCGTCAACCTTGCTCATGAGCACGTCCTTCACGTGCACGTGGTTGACCCGGTCCGCCCACGCCCGCAACGCCTGAGCGGGGTTCCCGCCCACCATGAGCAGGTGCCCGGTGTCGAGGGTCAACCCGACGTCGGTGAGGTCGAGAAACCGTTCGATCTCCGGCACCGCCTCGACGAAGGTGCAGGCGTGGTGGTGGAAGGTCGGCTCCAACCCGCGGTCGCGGCAGCGGGCTGCGGCGTCGGCGATGTTGGTCGCCAGCACCTTCCACTCGTCGTCGTCGAGGCGCAGCGACGGCGTGGTCGCTCCGCCGCCCGGGTGCGCCTCACGCTCGGGGGTGCTGGTGATCGCCAGGGTCGGTTTGGGCCACCAGACCTCGTCGCGGCCGCGCCCCGCCACGAACAGGTCGAGCGCGCGCTCCAGCTCGGGCACCTGCTCGGCGTACCGGCGCCGATCCTGGAAGGGGAGGTCGACCCAGCCACCCGCGAGATCCAGACCGGCGGCGTCCAACCGCTCGCGCAGCAGGGGTCCAGCGCCCAGCCACCCGGGTGGACCTAGGTCGATGCCGCTGTATCCGAGCGCCGCGAGCTCGACCAGGAGCCGCTCGGGCGCCAGCGAGACGCCGTGCGCGTCGGCCAGCCCAAAGACCCCGAAACTCACCGGTGCGTTCGCGATACGGACCTGCGTTTGGCTTCCCATCGACTCACTCCCACTCGCACCTGCGCCCACAGCGCTAGACTGGCATAACACACTCCGGCCAGAGACTGGCAGCCCAATGGGGCTTATGGGTTTCTGACAATTCGTGTCAATTCTATCTGGCCGACTGGCCGACGGGCCCGTCCCGGTTCGGTTGACTACTGACGCGAAGATTCATTGGACCGCCCTGTTCTGGAAGGGGGCTGACGGCATACCCCATGCTTCGGAGCAGGTCCAATGGCTCGGTTCCTGGCCTTGTCGGCTTGGAGTCGGGTGAAGAAACTGGTCCGCGTTCGAGTCCGTTGCAACCCGCCCTCGTGGGGTTCGGTGTCTGGCGAACAGTAAGGAGACGGACATGACAGCCCCCGGGCGTATCCGCGACGACGCGTCGCGCGCCGACTGGGCTACCGGCGAGGGGCGCAGGCTCATCGCCTTCGCCC
>JAYSQM010000463.1:0-1439 GCA_043721575.1 Phycicoccus sp. | reverse complement strand
GTGCACATCGAGACCACCCGTCCTGAGCTGTTGCCCTCGGTGGTCGCTCTCATTGCCCACCCCGATGACCAGCGGTATGCCGCCCTGTTCGGCACCACGGTCACCTCACCACTGTTCGGGGTCGAGATCCCGGTGCTGGCGCACCACCTCGCCGAGCCGGACAAGGGCGCGGGCATCGCCATGTGCTGCACCTTCGGCGACCTCACCGATGTGCAGTGGTGGCGCGAGCTGCAGCTGCCGACCCGATCGATCATCCAGCGCAACGGCCGGATCCAGGCAGAGACGCCGGAGTGGGTCCTGACCGAAGCCGGACAAGCCATCTTCGCGCAGTGCGCCGGCAGAACGACCTTCGCCGCCCGCACCGCGATCGTCGAGGCCCTGCGCATCTCGGGCGACCTGGACGGCGAGCCGACCCCGACCCAGCGCAAGGCCAACTACTACGAGCGGGGCGACAAGCCGCTCGAGATCGTGACCTCGCGCCAGTGGTACATCCGCAACGGCGGTCGGGATGATGAGCTCAAGGCTGCGCTCCTCAAACGCGGTGAGGAGATCGACTTCCACCCCGAGTTCATGCGCACACGCTACGAGAACTGGGTCAGCGGCCTCAACGGCGACTGGCTGGTCAGCCGTCAGCGGTTCTTCGGTGTCGCGATCCCGCTCTGGTACCCCCTGGGCGCCGACGGTGAGCCCGACCACGACCACCCCCTCGTGCCCAGCGCCGAGCAGCTCCCGGTGGATCCGTTCGCCGATGTCCCGCCCGGCTACTCGTCGTCCCAACGGGGCCAGGCCGGCGGCTTCGTCGGCGACCCGGATGTCATGGACACCTGGGCAACGTCCTCGCTCAGCCCGCAGATTGCGGCTGGCTGGCGTGGTGACACCGACCTCTTCGACACCATCTTCCCGATGGACGTGCGTCCGCAGGGCCAGGACATCATCCGCACCTGGCTCTTCTCGACGGTCGTGCGCGCCCACCTCCAACACGACTCGATTCCGTGGAGGCACGCGGCCATCAGCGGCTGGATCCTCGACCCGGACCGCAAGAAGATGTCCAAGTCCAAGGGCAACGCCGAGACGCCCGAGGACGTCGTCGTGCAATACGGCGCCGACGCGATGCGTTACTGGGCCGCCTCCGCGCGTCTGGGCACCGACGCCGCGTACGACACCGGTCAGATGAAGGTCGGGCGCCGACTGGCCATCAAGGTGCTCAACGCCAGCAAGTTCGCCCTCTCCTTCGGTGAGGTCGACGGTGATCTCGGCGCAGCCGTCACCAAGCCCCTCGACCAGGCGATGCTGGCCGGCTTGGCCGACGTGATCCTCAAGGCCACCAAGGGCTTCGACGCCTACGACCACACCCGTGCCCTCGAGGTCACCGAGGCGTTCTTCTGGACCTTCTGCGACGACTACCTCGAGCTGGTCAAGGAACGGGCCTATGGCGGTCA
>JAYSQM010000462.1:0-2704 GCA_043721575.1 Phycicoccus sp. | reverse complement strand
TGTCGGCGACGGGTGAAAACTGACCCCGAGGCGTCGGTTGAAAACTGACCCCTTCCGAGAACCCTGGCTGTAGTCGAGCTGGGGAGGGATCAGGGTGTTGTCCGTGGAAGATTGGGCTGAGATTCGTCGTCTGCATTACGCCGAGGGCGTGCCGATCAAGACCATCGCCGGGATGCTGGGGGTGGCCCGGAACACGGTGCGTCAGGCCGTGCGTGACAGCGGGCCGCCGAAGTATGAACGGCCGGCGGTGCCCTCGGTCGTCGATACCGTCGAGACCCGGATCCGGGCGCTGTTGAAGGGCTGTCCGACGATGCCGGCCACGGTGATCGCGGAGCGGCTCGACTGGCCGTTCGGGTTGACGGTCCTGAAGGAAAGGGTCCGGGAGATCCGGCCGTTCTATCTGCCGGCTGATCCGTCGTCGCGGACGGTGTATCTGCCGGGCGAGATCGGGCAGTGGGACTTCTGGTTCCCTGACATCGTGCTGCCGGTCGGCTGCGGTCAGCAGCGGACTGCCAAGCAGCTGCCGGTGATGACGTTGACGACCGGCTATGCCCGTTGGCTGGGTGCGGTGCTGATCCCGTCGCGGGCCGCCGAAGACTTGTTCGCCGGGATGTGGCAGCTGCTGGAGCTGTTGGGGGCGGTCCCGAAGCTGCTGGTCTGGGACGGTGAGGGTGCGGTCGGACGCCGCCGCGGTCCGCGGATCGAACTGACCCAGGCGTGTCAGGCGTTCCGGGGTGTGCTGGCTACCCGGGTCTACATCTGCAAGCCGGCCGATCCGGAAGCGAAGGGGCTGGTGGAACGCAACAACGGCTACCTGGAGACCTCCTTCCTGCCCGGCCGGTCCTTCACCGGCCCGGCCGACTTCAACACGCAGCTCGGGGCCTGGCTACCGCGGACGAACGGCAAGACCAAGCGGGTCCTGGGCTGCGCCCCGACCGACCGGATCGGTGCGGATCTGGCCGCGATGATCGCGCTGCCGCCGGTGCCACCGACGACCGGCTGGCATCTCACGACCCGACTGGCTCGTGATCATTACATCCGGTTGGACGCCAATGACTACTCGGTGCACCCATCGGTGGTCGGCCGCCGGATCGAGGTGTCAGCCGATCTGGACCGGGTCCAGGTCCGCTGCGATGGCCGGCTCGTCGCCGACCATGCCCGCTGCTGGGCCAGCCACCAGACGCTGTCCGACCCGAGCCACCTCGAGGCCGCCAAGGCGATGCGCTTGGACCGGGTCGCTGTGCTGCGCCCCCCGATCCAGACCGAGGTCGAGGTCGAGGTCCGGGCCTTGCACGACTACGACAGCGCACTCGGACTCGATGACGGGGTGGCGTGATGGCCAGCACCAGCGCGGCCAGCAGCAGCAGCGGCGGCGGCCGGGACACCAGCAGCGAGCTGGCGTTCCTGACCAGGGCCTTGAAGGCTCCCACCCTGCGCGAAGCAGTACCGCGGCTAGCCGAACGGGCCGGCGCGGAAGCCTGGACCCATGAGCAGTTCCTGATCGCCTGCCTGCAACGTGAGGTCTCCGCCCGCGAGTCGCACGGCGGCGAGGGCCGGATCCGGGCCGCCCGATTCCCCGGGCGCAAGAGCCTGGAGGACTTCGACTACGACCACGCCCGAGCACTCAAACGCGACACCATCGCCCACCTCGGGACGTTGGACTTCGTCACCGCCAAGGACAACGTGGTCTTCCTCGGCCCGCCGGGCACCGGAAAGACCCACCTCGCGATCGGATTGGCGATCCGGGCCTGCCAGGCCGGCCATCGGGTGCTGTTCGCGACCGCCGCCGAATGGGTCGACCGGCTCGCCGCCGCGCACCACAGTGGCCGACTGCAAGCCGAGCTGACCAGGCTCGGTCGCTATCCGCTCCTTCTGGTCGATGAGGTCGGCTACATCCCGTTCGAACCCGAAGCCGCCAACCTGTTCTTCCAGCTGGTCTCCTCCCGCTACGAACGAGCCAGCCTGATCGTCACCTCGAACAAGCTCTTCGGCCGGTGGGGCGAAGTGTTCGGCGACGACGTCGTGGCCGCCGCCATGATCGACCGCCTGGTCCACCATGCCGAGGTGATCGCCCTGAAAGGCGACTCCTACCGGCTCAAAGACCGCGACCTCGGCCGGACCCCACCCCCCGCCAACACCGACGACTGACACCCGGAAGGCGAAAACCATGAACCTGCCGTCCCTGCACCTCGACCTCGGCGACAGCGCCGAACTCGCCCAGCTCCTGCTGTTCATCCGAGACTGGCTCGGCCACGACCCCACCCTGGCCGACTCACTGAACCGCTTCGTCGGCAGCCCCCACTACCCCCCAGCCGACCTCCGCGCCGACCTCGCCCGCTTCGCCTTCCTGCTCGGCGGCGACCTCGACGAGGTCGCCTTCAGCCCCGACGAACCACCCTGACCCGGCGTGGGCCAAAGCTCGCGCCCCCGGGGTCACGCCAGATCCGCGCCCCCGAACGCCCCCCCCGCGAGCTCACCAGCCGACGTCCTCCGATCACGGCTGCACGTCGCGTGCTGGGCATCGTGTCAAGGCACGCTCTCCCGCCTTGACACGATGCCCAGGACGCCCACCATCACCGGTCGGAGGACGACGGCTGGTGCCACCGCAACCGGCCGGACCAAAAGCACGAATCAAGATCAACTAACCGTCAGGGGGTCAATTTTCAACCGTCGAAAGGGGGTCAATTTTCGACCGCCGTTGACA
>JAYSQM010000461.1:0-1858 GCA_043721575.1 Phycicoccus sp. | reverse complement strand
TTGGGCGCGATCGCGGCATACCGGGACTCGATCTCAGCGCGAGTCACCCGCTCGGTCGGGCCGGGGATCGGCTGCGCCGAGGCGGTTGTGGGTGCCGGTACGACGGCCGTGGCAGTGGCAGTGGCGGTTGCGGCCGAAGGGGTACCGCCTGTGAGAGGCGCACGGGTCCGAACAGAGCAAGCAGACAACAGACCGCTCACACCGGTCGCCAGCACCGCGCGCCGCGTCATCGACATATGCTCTCCCGTCCCGTGACGACCATCCCATGATCACATCTCATTCGGACCGGAGTGAACATCGCCGGGCTGATCGAGCTGTTGAAGAGAGACGGTTACTACTTCTCCACCCCCTGAGCCGCGATCGCCGGTGCGTCGTCTTGCTCGAAGCGTTGCGCCGCGTCTGGGCGGTCGTGACAGGGCCGACAGCAGCACGTTTGAGCTCTGTCGGCCGATGATCTGACGGTGCCGGATCTGCGACGTGCTCAGCCGGCGTTGTGCGCCCTGGCCACGCGCTGAAGCTCGGGGTGGTTGATCAGGGCCTGCGGCGACGAGGTCTGGATGCCCCAGGAGTAGGCGTAGTCCATGACGGGGGCCGGAAGGTTGGCCTTCCACGTGTCGAGCATCTTCTGCAGCTCGGCGACGGTGGGCGTCCGGTAGTAGGGGTTGGTCGCCCCCTCCTGCCCGAAGGACTGGTAGACGGGCGCGATCTGGCCACGCGGGATACCGGCCTTGATGGCGGCATTGACCCGCTGCGGGATCTTGGTGAAGTCGCACGGCGCACCCAGATGGCAGGGGTAGGAGTCCACGCCCACGACGTCGACATGGGACTTCGATGGCGCCAACGCGGCGTACTCACAACCCAATGTGCCGTTGCAGTACTTCGAGCCGTCGAGCACCACGACGAAGGACTTCTGGGCCGGCGCCTTGGCCCGCAGGTAGTCGGCGCGCGCGCGGATCTCGGCCACGACCGTGGGGAAGAGGATCGGGTGCGGCTCGTCGGCGATGAAGTAGCCGAAGACCCGTGGGTCGGTGGCCAGCGCGTTCACCTGGGCCTGGAACTGTGCCCGGGTGAAGCCCTGGACGCCGGTCTTCTTGCCCAGGTTGCCCACCCAGATCATGGCCTTGCTGCCGGCGGGCAGGGCGTTGAGCTTCGTCTTCACGCTGGCGGGGTTGGACGTCGACCCGCTGACGTCGAAGACGTTGAACCCCATCGATCGGGCGGTGGTGTACGACCCGCGAAGGTTCACGGTGAAGTGGGCCGTCGCCGTCGCGGCCGTCGTTGGCGTCGCGGTGGTCGTGGTCGCTGTCGTGACCGTCCTGGTCGTGGTCGCTGTCGTAGGCGTCCCAGCCGACGTGAGCAATGCCGTCAGGGCAAAGTTTGCGGCTGCGAAGGAAAGGGTCATGGGGAACATGCAGGAACCTCAAAGGGGTTGGGGGCAAAAGCGGCAAGAAAAGAAAAGCGGATCCTCACCCCTGATGGCAATCCGTAGCGGCTCCACCATATGACGTAGGCGGCCTACGTTGAAATACGTAAAAAGGCGTACTTTCCGACGAATCGGGCACCTGGAGGAGCGGCCCACAGGGCTGTGACCCGACGAAGTGGAGGCCGCAGGGAGCTCCCAGGGCTCCTGACCGGTCGGCTCACCGCTCCTCGTGAGGTCCATGGGCGAACAAGATGGGCGGAACGAGGGGCGCGGATACGGCCCAAGACGCTCAGCAGGAGTTTGTGGGCGAGGGGGTGGGTTTGGCCGCCTTCAACGGCGCGACCTTGGGTGGGGCACTCAAGGCCGTGAACTTGTTGCCCAGGACCAGGTCCACCGTGTCGTCGGTACGTCCGTCTGGCACAACCTTGGCCCCCG
>JAYSQM010000460.1:0-2542 GCA_043721575.1 Phycicoccus sp. | reverse complement strand
GTGAAGTCGATCACGCTCGAGGTCTGGTCAGCTGGCAGGCCGAGCCACTCGCAGACCCGCTCGCGGTCGCCGGCGATCTGCAGGCCGCTGATGGTGACGTCGGTAGTGGCTCCGACGGACGGGTGCAGCGCACTGTCTTCCCACATCACGTAGTAGGGCAGCTGTGGGTCGGCCATGAGTCCCTTGACACCGAGCTGACGCCACTTGAGCTCGACACCATCAGGACGGTGGCGGCTGCCGGCTGCGGACTCACGACCGAGTCGCTGCTCAGCCTCGGTCAGGTCGTCGACGCTGACAACCCAGCCCAGCCAGCCACCGCCGGCCTCGGAACGAGCGCGGACGGCCTGGCCGAACGGCGCCTTGTCGGAGGCCGGATGGTCAAGCACCTCGACGACCTCGACATAGCGTTTGTGGGCCAGCGGAAGAATGATGTTGCGGGTGCCGAAGCGGGGGTGGATACCACCGTCGACCGGTGTCACTCCGAGCTGCTCGGCCAGGCGTTGCGCGGTCGCCCGCAGCCCATCACTTTCGGCGGCATAGGAGACGTGGTCAACTCGCATACGGGTCATCGTGGCACAGGTCACGGGGTGCCCTTGACCGGGGTCCGTTCTGCTGGCGGGTCAGCGCCCGTGGCGCTGCCGCACCGCCTCGTAGATGACGACGGCTGCCGACGTCGCCACGTTCAGGGAGTTCGCCCGTCCCACCATCGGGATCCGGATCTTGTATGCCGCGGCCGACAGGATCTCGTCGGTCAGGCCGTACTTCTCGGCCCCGACGGCGATCGCGATCGGCCCCGTGTAGTCCACATCCGTGTAGTCCAGGTCCGTGTCCGGCGTCGTGGCCGCCAGCGAAATACCGTTGTCCGACAACCACTTCAACGTCGCTGCCGTGCTGTCCGACGCAACCGGCACCGAGAACACCGTGCCCTTGCTGGCGCGCACCAGGTTGGGGTTTCCCCAGTCGGTGACCGGGTCGGCGGCCACCACGGCCTCGACACCGGCGGCATCCGCCGTCCGCAACATCGCACCCAGGTTGCCCGGCTTCTCCACCCCCTGGCAGATCAGCGCCAGCGGCGTGGGCCCGACCTGCAGGTCGGCGCAGGAACACACCACCGAGTCCACCACGGCAAGGAAACCGTCCGGACCCTCGCGGTAGGCGACCTTCTCGAAAGCGGCCCTCCCCAGCTGCTGGGTGTCCGAGCCAAGCGCCTGCACCCGAGCCACGACGTCCTGCTGCACGGCAGGGTCGAGCATCAGCTCGGGGCAGTGGTAGACGGTTCGCGGCACGACGCCCGCGTCCAGCGCAAGGGACAGCTCGTCATACCCCTCGATCAGGGTGAGTCCGGCGTCCTCGCGCGTACGACGACGACGCAGGGCGACCAGTGACTTCAGGCGGGCGTTGGCCGGCGAGGTGATGATGAGCTCGGACATGACCCGCACAGCATGCCAGCACCGGGGCATGCAGCAGAATGCCGACATGACCAACCACCCGGGGTATGAGCGGTTCACCATCAAGCAGAAGATCACCATGATGGTCAACCGTTACGAGATCAGGTCGGTCGACGGCAATGGGGCCGAGGGGCCGGTGATCGCCGTGGCGCAGCAGAAACGGATGGCATTCAAGGAGCAGGTGACCTTCTATGCGGACGAGGCGCGCACCCAGCCGGTGTTCGGCTTCAAGGCTCGGCAGCGGATGGACCTCGGTGCCACCTATGACGTCACGGATGCGACCGGTACCCCGATCGGCACCTTTCGCAAGGAGTTCGCCAAGTCGTTGCTGCGCTCGACCTGGCAGCTGACCGCCGCCGACGGGCTCCAGGCCACAGGCACCGAGCGCAACCGGAATGTCGCCATCGCGCGCCGGATGTGGGATCTCGTGCCCATCGTCGGCGACCTGCCCTCGCCGTTCCTGTTCCACTTCGACTTCACCGCGCCCGACGGCTCGATCGTGCTGAGCTCTGTTCGTCGCCGCAGCCTTCGAGACCGGTATGACGTGGAGCTTCCCGCCTCGCCCAACGGCTGGCGGCTGGACTGGCGGGTCGGCGCCGCGATGGCTGTGGCGCTGGACGCGCTGCAGTCCCGCTGACTTCACCCATTCTCACGCAAGCGGGAGATACTCCTCATCAGAGAGGCCACCAATGAAGCTCGAACGCACCATCCGCGCAGCCCAGCCCATCGAGAAGGTCTTCGGCTACCTGGCGGACTTCACGACCACGACGCAGTGGGACCCGGGGACCGTCCTGACGACACTGGTCTCGGGCGACGGCGGCGTGGGCACCGTGTACGCCAACCGCTCGAGGTTCATGGGTCGCGAGAACGACCTGACGTACGTCGTCGAGGAGCTCGCGCCGTTCCACCGGATTGCGCTGCGTGGCTCGAACGGGACGGTCGTCGCGCACGACTCACTGGAGCTGGTCGCCGAGGGGGCAGGGACGGTCGTGACGTATCGGGTGACGTTCGAGTTCAACGGGCTGGCGAGGTTCCTCGGCCCGCTGCTGGCGCTGCCGATGAAGAAGCTCGGCGACGAGGGCGCGGCCGGCATG
>JAYSQM010000459.1:0-1703 GCA_043721575.1 Phycicoccus sp. | reverse complement strand
CCGAGATCCGCCGGTAGCGCTGTCGGCGACGGCGTGTTGAACGAGCAGATGCCCTGTCAAATAGGAGAATCGAGGTTGCGAAGACACGATTCTGACCTGAATGAAGGGCACCTGCTCGGTGATGACACTACGGCGACGCAAGCGGAAGTCCAAGCAGCCGAAGCGGCGTGTACGGATCGGTGCGCCGGACCCCTCGGTGACGGGCCTGGCAGGCCTGGTGGCCGTCGATGAGCTGACCAACCGGCTCGGGCTGGTGACCAAGCTTGACCGTGGGATCGGGCCGATCAAGGCGCGCGGCCGTGGCCTGACGGGCGGTCAGCTGCTGGTCGGGATGGCGACGGCGCAGCTGGTCGGGCAGGACTGCCTCGCCGGGATGGACCGGGTCCGTGCCGACCCGGCCAGTGCTTTGCTGAACGCGGCGCCGGTCGCGCCGAGCACGACCGCGGGCCGGCTCGCTGGCTGCTTCGGTCCGGCCCGGCTGCTCGGCATCGAAGCGGGTCTCGCGACCATCTACACCCGCTGGTTGGCGCTGGTGCCGGCAGCAATCCGGGCCCCGCTGGTACTGCGTGACCCGACGATCGACCTGGACGCCTCCGACATCGAGGTCTACGGCCGGACCAAGCAGGGCGTCGGCTGGAACTACGCCGGGGTCCGTTCCGGCCGGGTCCACCTGGCGAGCTGGGCGAAGGCCGAGCTGCCGCTGGCGATGGAGCTGATGGCCGGTAATGACGACGTCCGCCCGAAAGCCGTCGATCTGCTCAGGCGGGCCCTGGCGGTGCTCCCCACGCAGGTCTGCGGACGCCCCCGGGTCCGGGCCGACGCCGGCTACTTCGACGCTGCCCTGGCCAACGGTGCGGTCGAGCTGGGCTGTGACTTCGCGATCGCGGCGAAGCGGAACTCGGCAGCCTGGCGGGCACTTTCGGCCATTCCCGGCACCGACTGGCAGGACGCCCGCGACATGACTGGCGCGCAGGTCGCGGCCTGCGACTACACCCCCGCTGGCTGGCCCGACGGGACCTACACGCTGGTGCGGAGGGTCAAGATCGCCGCGACGGAGATCAGTGCTGATCCGAGGTCTCGACGCCGCCGCACCGTCCACAAAGACCAGCTCGCCCTGGCACTGAACGGCGATGCAGACCACGCATGGGCCGTCAGCTTCATCGTCACCAACATCCCCGCCAACCACGGTGACCTCGTCGGGCTGGAAGCCTGGTTCCGCAACCGCACCGCGATCGAAGAGCGGTTCCGCGAGGCCAAGCACGGCGGTGGGCTCAACCACCTACCCTCGGCCGACTCGGCCGTGAACGCCGTCTGGACGTGGGCCGGGCTCCTCGCAGGCGCCCTCAGCGTCATGCTGCAGTCGCTGACCGGCCTGGACACCCAAACCCACGCCCCCGGCCGGATGCGGATCGCGACGCTGCGCCACCAGCTGCTCATGATCCCCGGCAGAATGACCTCACACGCCCGCGAGCACGTCCTCCGACTGCAACCCCGGCAACGACTCCTCGCCGCTGTACTCACACGGCTACGAGCCCTCCCCGCACCCACCTGACCAAACGCGAACTGACCCACGAACAAGGACCCGGAGACACCGACAGCGACGTCGGGCAGTCCCCGACGTCCACCATTCGCACGAAGATCAACAACGAGATTCGGAGGCACCCAGTGCAAGATCACGAAACTACTGGCGAATCTCGGTCTGA
>JAYSQM010000458.1:0-3441 GCA_043721575.1 Phycicoccus sp. | reverse complement strand
TTCCAGCTGCACTTCGCCGACCATGAGGTCCTGACCCCGGGCGATGCACCTGACGTGCTGGTCGCGATGAACCCGGCCGCGCTCAAGGCCAACCTGGGCGACCTGCCGCGGGGGGCCACGATCATCGTCAACACCGACGAGTTCACCAAACGCAACCTGGCCAAGGTCGGCTACCAGACGTCCCCGGTCGAGGACGGCAGCCTCGACAGCTACCACCTGCACCCCGTCGGCCTGACCTCCATCACCGTCGACGCGCTCGCCGACTTCCCCCTGTCCCGCAAGGACAAGGAACGGGCCAAGAACATGTTTGCCCTCGGCCTTCTGTCGTGGCTCTACACCCGACCGACCGCCGGCACCGAGCAGTTCCTGAAGAACAAGTTCGGGTCCGAGCCCGACATCCTCGAGGCCAACCTCGCCGCGCTGCGCGCGGGCTTCAACTACGGCGAGACCACAGAGGACTTCGCCGTCACATACGAGATCGCCCCCGCCAGGATGCCGGCCGGCACCTACCGCAACATCACCGGCAACCTCGCCCTCGCCTATGGCCTGGTGAGTGCCGCTCACCGCAGCGGGTTGCCCCTGGTCCTGGGCGCCTACCCGATCACGCCGGCCTCGGACATCCTGCACACCCTGTCGAACCTGAAGCGGTTCGGCGTCACAACGCTCCAGGCCGAGGACGAGATCGCCGGCATCGGCGCCGCGCTCGGAGCATCGTTCGGCGGTGCCCTCGGCGTCACGACCACCTCCGGTCCGGGCATTGCCCTCAAGTCCGAGACGATCGGCCTCGCGGTGTCACTCGAGCTGCCCCTGGTGATCGTCGACGTCCAGCGCGGTGGCCCCTCGACCGGTCTGCCGACCAAGACCGAGCAGGCCGACCTGCTTCAGGCGATGTTCGGTCGCAACGGTGAGTCCCCCGTCGCGATCATCGCCCCTCAGTCTCCCGGCGACTGCTTCGACGCCGCCTTCGAAGCGGTGCGGATCGCCATCACCTACCGGACCCCGGTGTTCCTGCTCTCCGACGGCTACCTCGCCAACGGGTCCGAGCCCTGGCGCATCCCAGAGATAGCCGACCTGCCCCACTACGACGCCAGCTTCGCCACGGAGCCCAATGACGTTGATGCCAATGGCGATCCGGCGTTCCACCCGTTCCTGCGCGACCCCGAGACGCTCGCTCGACCATGGGCCGTCCCCGGCACTCCGGGCCTGGAGCACCGCATCGGCGGCATCGAGAAGGCCGACGTCACCGGCGAAATCTCCTACGACCCCGACAACCACGACAAGATGACGCGGTTGCGCCAGGCCAAAATCGATGGCATCGCCAAGAGCATCCAGGACCTGGTCGTGGACGATCCGGCCGGCGACGCGGATGTCCTGATCCTGGGCTGGGGCTCGACCTACGGTCCGATCGCGGCAGCCGCCCGGTTGGTGCGCAACGCCGGCGGAAACGTCGCCCGCGCCCATCTGCGCCACCTCAACCCCTTCCCGCCCAACCTCGGTGAGGTGCTCCGTGGATACCAGCGGGTGATCGTGCCCGAGATGAACCTCGGCCAGCTCGCCCTGCTGCTGCGCGCCAAGTACCTCGTGGACGTGCAGTCCTACACCCAGGTGCGCGGGTTGCCCTTCACCTCCATCGAGCTCGCCAACGTCCTGACCAAAGCCGCAACAGAAGTGAGCGGAGCCACCCGATGACCACCGTCGACCTCGGTATGCCGGGTGCCGGCACCCACGGGGTGCCTCGTCACCCGCAGGACGCGCCCCCACAGACCAAGAAGGGGTTCACCAGCGACCAGGAGGTCCGCTGGTGCCCGGGCTGCGGTGACTACGCGATCCTCGCAGCGGTGCAGGGATTCCTGCCCGAGCTCGGTCTCAAGCGCGAGAACATCGTCTTCGTCTCCGGCATCGGATGCTCCTCGCGCTTCCCCTACTATCTCGACACCTACGGCATGCACTCGATCCACGGTCGGGCGCCGGCCATCGCGACCGGCCTGGCGACGGCACGCGCAGACCTGTCGGTGTGGGTCGTCACCGGTGATGGTGACGCGCTGTCCATCGGCGGCAACCACCTGATCCACGCGTTGCGGCGCAACGTCAACCTCAAGATCTTGTTGTTCAACAACAAGATCTACGGCCTGACCAAGGGTCAGTACTCCCCCACGTCCGAGGTCGGCAAGGTCACCAAGTCGACGCCGTTCGGCTCCGTCGACACACCCTTCAACCCGGTGTCGCTGGCCCTGGGCGCCGAGGCCACCTTTGTGGCTCGCACGACGGACTCGGACCGCAAGCACCTCACCGCGGTGCTTCGCGCGGCCGCCGAACATCGTGGCACTGCGTTGGTCGAGATCTACCAGAACTGCCCCATCTTCAACGACGGGGCCTTCGAGCTGCTCAAGGACCGCGACGAGGCGCAGGCCCGGATCATCCACCTCCACGACGGCGAGCCGGTGCGGGTGGGAACTGACCAGGTGGTGGCACGAGGCGACTCCGGAGAGCTCACGGTGGTTGCGGCGCAGGGCGCCGACCCGACGCGGGTCGTCACTCACCACGTCGCCGCCGACGACCCGTCCGCGGCGTTCGCGCTCTCCCGTCTGGACGACCCGACGATGGCCCACGTCCCGATGGGCATCTTCCGCAACGTCTCGCGGCCGACCTACGACGACATGGTGCGCGGCCAGGTCGATAGCGCCGTCACCAACGCCAGTGGCAGCGCAACGGACAGCGACCTTGCCACACTGCTGCACGGCAAGGACGCCTGGACCGTCGGCGAGTGACCCACCGCTCCACTGACCACGGACAGGACGCACGACGCGGCACGGCATACGGCGCTGGCGCCTATGCGATCTGGGGCGCGTTCCCCCTGTACTTTGCTCTGCTGGCACCCGCCGGCGCCTGGGAGATCCTGGCCCACCGCATCCTGTGGACCCTGCTCTTCTGCGCGGCCGTGCTGGCCATCCGGCGCGAGTTCGCCTGGTGCCGTTCGGTGTTCGGCAACCGCCGCATGCTCGGGGCGGTCACGTTGGCCGGGCTGCTGATCGCCATCAACTGGATCATCTACGTGGCAGCTGTGGTGTCTCACCACGTCACCGAGGCGGCACTGGGCTACTTCCTCAACCCGATCGTGACCGTGGCGATCGGCGTGGTCGTCCTGCGCGAACGGCTTCGAGCACTGCAATGGCTGGCTGTGGCGATCGGGCTCGCTGCGGGGGTCTATCTCACGATCGACTTCGGGCGCCCGCCGTGGATCGCCTTGAGTCTGGCGTTCTCGTTCGCGCTCTATGGCCTGATGAAGAAGCGGCTGGGCACCTCGCTCAGCGCCTTCCAGAGCCTGGCCTCGGAGACGGCGGTGCTGGCCCCGGTCGCCGTCCTCGTCCTCGTGTGGCTCGCCACCAGGGGCGAGACCACCTTCACCGTGGACTCTCCCGCCCACCCGCTGCTGTTGGCCTC
>JAYSQM010000457.1:0-2727 GCA_043721575.1 Phycicoccus sp. | reverse complement strand
GCCTGACCCGACCCCGACCAAACGCCTGACCCGACCCGACCAGACCCCTGACCCGACCCGACCAGACGCCTGACCCGACCGAACACCGCTGCGGCACCGTTTCGACCCCCCAAGGAGGGCAAAACGGTGCCGCAGCGGTGTTCGGTGCAGAAAGCTCAGCGGGGCTGGACCGTGATCCACGGGACGTTCCAGCCGGCGATGCCCAGCGTGCGACTGGCGAACCGCTCCTGAGCGAGCTCGGTCACCGAGCCGGACGCCGGGTCGTAGACGTCGAGCAGGGCATCACCGTCGCCGGGCAGCACGAGCGTGACGTGCCGGGGCAGCCACGCGCTCCCGATGTACAGCAACGCCGGCCGGCCTTCTTCCACGAGACGCACCAGGTCCCGATGCGCGTCGCGTAGCGCGTCGCTGCGGCCCAGCCGCACCCAACGGATCGCGTATGCCGCACCGGGCCGCGCGGCGCCATACTCCAGCTCCGTCTTCGCCCCCAAGGGCGGCGTGCCCACCGCGTGTGGCCAGGGGATGTTCCACTGCCCCCCGGCGGCGCGAAAACCGTTGGTGCGTTTCATGACGGTGCGCTCGTACTCGGCAAAACGATCCTGTTCCGAGCGGGAGTCAGGTGGGCCACCACTGGAGTCCGTGACCCTGGGGCCGATGCCACTGACAATCCACCGCGCGAACTCGGGACTGACCAGCATCCTGGCGACGGTCAGCGCCGCCGACCCGCAGGTGACAGGGCTCTGCTGGACCGGGCCTGTGGCGCCTCGGCCGAGGTGGAACGGAACCTCTGCAGGCACGAGCCGTCAAACCTCAGGCAGATTCCTTGCGCGGCGCACGCTTGGCCCGTGGCGCGGCAACCTCGCGGCGGACGATCGTCGGGTTGACGTTGTCGAGGACCACCTCGCGGGTGACGACCACGCGGGCGATGTCCTCCTCACTGGGGACGTCGAACATCACCGGCAGGAGCACCTCCTCCATGATCGCCCGGAGCCCGCGGGCGCCGGTGCCGCGCAGCAATGCCTGCTCAGCGACGGCCTCGATCGCCTCAGGGGTGAACTCGAGCTCGACGCCGTCAATCTCGAACATCCGCATGTACTGCTTGACCAGTGCGTTTCGCGGCTCGGTCAGGATGCGCACCAAGGCCTCACGGTCCAGGGGCGTAACCGTCGTGATGACCGGCAGACGACCAACGAACTCAGGGATCAGCCCGAACTTCATCAGATCCTCGGGCATCACGTCGCCATAGCTCTCGCCCGCATCCTTGGCGGTGTGCAGCTGCGAGCCGAAGCCCAGGCCCTTCTGACCCGAACGCGACTCGATGAGCTTCTCGAGGCCGGCGAACGCGCCACCGACGATGAAGAGCACATTGGTCGTGTCGATCTGGATGAACTCCTGGTGCGGGTGCTTGCGCCCACCTTGGGGCGGCACCGAGGCGGTCGTGCCCTCGAGGATCTTCAACAGCGCCTGCTGCACGCCCTCACCGGACACGTCACGGGTGATCGACGGGTTCTCGCTCTTGCGAGCGATTTTGTCGATCTCGTCGATGTAGATGATGCCGGTCTCGGCCTTCTTGACGTCATAGTCGGCGGCCTGGATCAGCTTGAGCAGGATGTTCTCGACATCCTCACCGACATAGCCGGCCTCCGTCAGTGCAGTGGCGTCGGCGATGGCGAACGGGACGTTGAGCATGCGGGCCAGGGTCTGCGCCAGGTAGGTCTTGCCGCAGCCGGTCGGCCCGATCAGCAGGATGTTGGACTTGGAGATCTCAATGGCGTCCGCGTCCTTCTTGCCGGTGGACTCCTGCGCCTGGATGCGCTTGTAGTGGTTGTAGACCGCGACTGCGAGCGCCCGCTTGGCCGGTTCCTGACCGATCACGAACTGCTCGAGGAAGTCGAAGATCTCGCGCGGCTTGGGCAGTTCGTCGAGCCCCAGCTCGGAGGTCTCCGCGAGCTCCTCCTCGATGATCTCGTTGCACAGGTCGATGCACTCGTCGCAGATATAGACGCCTGGCCCGGCGATGAGCTTCTTGACCTGCTTCTGGCTCTTGCCACAGAACGAGCACTTCAACAGGTCGCCGCCGTCTCCGATGCGTGCCACGAGGCGATCCTTCCAGTCGGTCCTGCTCAATCCGCTGCCGTTGAGGACATCACCGGCCGTTCTGCGCCGACGCTACCCGCTCCCGGAGGCCGACACTCCCATTGAACGCCGGTGTCGGGTGGTCGTCACGGCTGTTCCGCCCAGAGCGGACAAACCTTCGCCGGGGCCCGTCATCAGGAGTCGCTCGAGGCCTTGCGGCTGACCAGCACCTCGTCGATCAGGCCGTACTCCTTGGCCTGCGCAGCGGAGAGGATCTTGTCGCGCTCGATGTCCCTCTCGACCTGTTCGATCGTGCGACCGGTGTGGTGGGCCAGGGTCTCCTCGAGCCAGGTGCGCATCCGCAGCACCTCGTTGGCCTGGATCTCAAGGTCGCTGGCCATGCCGCCCGTGCCCTCCATGGCAGGCTGGTGGACCAGGATTCGCGCGTTCGGCAGCGCGAACCGCTTGCCGGGTGCCCCTGCTCCAAGCAGCACCGCAGCAGCGGAGGCCGCCTGGCCGATAACGAAGGTCTGGATGTCGGGCCGGAGGTACTGCATGGTGTCGTAGATCGCTGTCATCGCGGTGAACGAGCCACCCGGTGAGTTGATGTACATCAGGATGTCGCGGTCGGGGTCCTGGCTCTCCAGCACC
>JAYSQM010000456.1:0-1367 GCA_043721575.1 Phycicoccus sp. | reverse complement strand
CCCGCGACGATGAGCCTGGGTCGGTGCGCCCGCGCCAGCTCTGCCACCTGGGCGTAGTCGATGTTCTCGGTCTCCTTGTCCACGCCGTAGTGCACGGCGTTGAACCACTTGCCACTGAAGGAGACCTTCGAACCATGCGTCAGGTGACCACCGTGCGGAAGGGACATCGCCAAAATGGTGTCGCCCGGCTGGGCGAACGCGCCGTAGACCGCCTGGTTGGCACTGGCCCCCGAGTGCGGCTGGAGGTTGGCGTGGTCGGCGCCGAACAGGGCCTTGGCGCGCTCGATACCGATCGACTCGGCCTTGTCGACCTCGGAACAGCCACCGTAGTACCGGCGCCCGGGGTAGCCCTCGGCATACTTGTTGGACAAGGTGGAACCCAGCGCGGCCAGCACTGCCGGGCTGGTGAGGTTCTCACTGGCGATCAGCTGAAGGCCGCTGCGCAAGCGGTCGAGCTCGGAGAGCAGCACCTCGGCGATCTGCGGATCCTGGCTGTTCAGCTGACCGAAGTCGGCGCCGTAGAAGGTCTGGTCCGTGGACATGGGGCGCTCCCAGGAGAACGTGTTGGTGAGGGTTGCCGGGCTGGCGAACTCACTCTATGGGGTTCTCGCTCGTGGGCGTGGGCGGGGCGCCGGGCCGGGTTTGGTTGCCCAGCTCGATGTCGCCGAGGACCTGCTGGATCTGGCCGACGGAGACGGCACCGGCGCGCAGGATGACCGGTGCCTCGCCGGTGCAGTCCAGGATCGTGGAGGCCAGGCCGCCGGTGGAGGGCCCGCCGTCCAGATAGACGCTGACCGCCGATCCGAGCTGGGTGGCGGCCTCCAGGATGGTCTTGGCCGGCGGTTGACCGGAGACGTTGGCGCTGGTCACGGCCATCGGACCGACCTCGGCCAGCAGGCCGAGCGCGATGTCGTCCTGGGGCATCCGCAGCGCGACAGTGCCATTGGTCTCGCCCAGGTCCCACATCAGCGAAGACTGCGCCTGCAGCACCAGCGTCAGCGGGCCGGGCCAGAAGGCCTGGATCAGGTCGCGCGCATAGTCGGGGACGTTGGTGGCCAGGCCGTCGACCGTTCGTGGGCTCGGGACGAGGACCGGTGGAGGCATCTCGCGGCCCCGGCCCTTGGCCGCCAGGAGCGCGGCCACGGCATCGGGAGCGAACGCGTCGGCGCCCACGCCGTAGACGGTGTCGGTGGGCAGCACCACGACCTCACCACGACGAACCGCTTCGGCCGCAGCCGCGATGCCTTCGGCCAGGCCCTCCTCGGTCGTGCAATCGATCACCGGGCTCATCTGGTGCTTCCCGTCATCTCGGCCACGGCGAAAGTTTCTCATGTCCTTTGGTCGGCAGGCAGACTGGGAGCTCCTAT
>JAYSQM010000455.1:0-1116 GCA_043721575.1 Phycicoccus sp. | reverse complement strand
CGTGAAATGATCACGCCGACCAGAGCCCAACGCCGACAACGTCCGGAAGGCCAACCGCATGAAGATCCTGTCGATCGTCGGAGCCCGACCCCAGTTCGTCAAGCTGGCGCCCATCGCGCACGCACTCGCCCCGGGCGGTCACGAACACGTCATCGTCCACACCGGTCAGCACTATGACGCCAACATGTCGGACGTGTTCTTCCAGGAGCTGGACATCCCCGCTCCCGATGTTCACCTGGGCGTCGGCTCCGGCAGCCATGGGGTCCAGACCGGTGCGATGTTGTCGGCTCTGGACGGCGTGCTCGACGAGCATCGTCCCGATTGGGTTCTCGTATATGGCGATACGAACTCGACGATCGCCGGCGCCCTCTCGGCGGTCAAGATGCACCTCCCCCTCGCGCACCTCGAGGCGGGCCTCAGATCCTTCAACCGTCGGATGCCGGAAGAGCACAACCGCGTCCTGACCGACCACGCGGCCGACCTGTGCCTGGCCCCGACCCAGACCGCCATCGACCATCTGACCCGCGAGGGGCTGGGCGAGCGGGCGGTGCTCGTCGGCGACGTGATGACCGACGTGTGCCTGCGCATTGCCGCCGAGGTCCGCGACTCGGCCCCGCCGCTGCCCGAGGGTGTGGACGCCTCGCAGGACTATCTGGTGGCGACCATCCACCGGGCCGAGAACACCGACGACCCGGAGAGGCTGCGGGCCATCATCGACGCGCTGGCGGCGCTGCCGATCCCTGTGGTGCTACTGGCGCATCCGCGGCTCGTGGCCCGCGCGGCAAGGGCCCGGGTCGACCTCATGCAGGGCTCGCTTCGGACCACCGAACCGCTGGGCTATCCGGCGATGGTTGCCGCCGTGCTGCGCTCTCGTGGAGTCGTCACGGACTCGGGCGGGTTGCAGAAGGAAGCCTTCCTGCTCGGGGCCCCCTGCACCACGCTGCGCACCGAGACCGAGTGGACCGAGACCGTGGACCTGGGCTGGAACGTCCTTCGCCCGGAGGTCGACGACCTGGCCGAGGTGGTCATGCGACCGCGACCCGCCCCTGCCACCGCCGCGCCGTATGGCGACGGGCGGGCAGCCGAGGCCACCGTCGCCACCCTGGTGAAGCACCT
>JAYSQM010000454.1:0-3821 GCA_043721575.1 Phycicoccus sp. | reverse complement strand
ATGGTACTGCACTGGTGACGGTGTGGGAGAGTAGGACGCCGCCGGACATACATCGTAAAAGAGCCCTAACCGCAAAAACCGGTCAGGGCTCTTTTGCGTCTTACGGGTTTCTTTTCCCGGGTTCCCAGACGGCGCTCGACGGGGTCGAGGCGGGACGTTCGGGCGAGCTCGCGGTGCGAGTCCCCGCTCTCGTGACCGGCCAGGTCGATCTCGGGCGAGCCCGGGGGGTGTTCGTTCCGGCGGGCCGGAGCCGGGCCGGAGGAAGGCCGGAGGAAGGCCGTAGGAAGGCTGTTAGGAGGGCATGTTGACGTCAGTAGACGATCACTGCCGGACGTAGCATCTTGGGCGAGTCAGCTCGAAGCCCTTGACGTAGGGCGCTGGGAGGGTCATCCTCATGGCACGTCGTGCGGTGGACATATGGCGGTCCCCGGACGCGGTTGGACGAATGCGCCCACATGCGGGTAGGCTGTCGCTTTGCGCTGCCTCATGTTCCGCCTCGTCGCGCCCGTAGAGCCCTCAGGTAAGGCCAACAGCCTTGCCCGATCTATGTCGTCTCGCTGAGTTCGTGTCCGCCCGGTAGCGCTGAACTTTCAGTTTTCAGAAGGCCCGTGGAAGGACCATCCTTGGCTGCCTCGCGCACCGCGACCCAGACAGTGTCCACTGCTATAACGGCTTCAGGCCGTCTCTCTTTCGCGAAGATCCGCGAACCCCTAGAAGTGCCCGACCTCCTGGCTTTGCAGACGGAGAGCTTCGACTGGCTGCTCGGCAACGAACGCTGGCAAGCGCGCGTCGCCGAAGCCAAGGCGGCAGGCCGTGGGGATGTGCCGGACAAGTCCGGCCTCGAGGAGATCTTCGAGGAGATCTCCCCGATCGAGGACTTCTCGGGATCGATGTCGCTGTCATTTCGCGACCACAGGTTCGAAGAGAAGAAGCACTCCATCGAGGAGTGCAAAGAGCGGGACATGACGTACTCCGCTCCGCTGTTCGTCACGGCGGAGTTCATGAACACCACCACCGGTGAGATCAAGAGCCAGACCGTGTTCATGGGCGATTTCCCCCTCATGACCGAGCGGGGCACGTTCGTGATCAACGGCACGGAGCGGGTGGTCGTCTCCCAGCTCGTCCGCAGCCCGGGCGTGTACTTCGAGCGGACACCCGACAAGACGTCCGACAAGGACATCTACACGGCCAAGGTGATCCCGAGCCGGGGTGCCTGGCTGGAGTTCGAGATCGACAAGCGCGACATGGTCGGGGTCCGCGTCGACCGAAAGCGCAAGCAGTCGGTGACGGTGCTCCTGAAGGCGCTGGGCTGGTCCGAGGCCCAGATCCTCGAGGAGTTCGGCGCGTACGAGTCCATCCGTCAGACCCTGGAGAAGGACCACACGTCCGGCCAGGACGACGCGCTGTTGGACATCTACCGCAAGCTGCGTCCGGGCGAACCGCCCACCCGCGAGGCGGCCCAGACGCTTCTGGACAACCTCTACTTCAACCCCAAGCGCTACGACCTGGCCAAGGTCGGTCGCTACAAGATCAACAAGAAGCTGGGTGTCGAGGCACCTCTCGCCGCTTCGGTCCTGTCGATCGACGACATCGTCGCCACGATCCGTCACATCGTCGCCCTGCACGCCGGCGATCTCACCATGCCGGGCCACCGGGACGGCAAAGCTGTCGACGTTCGCGTCGAGGTTGATGACATCGACCACTTCGGCAACCGTCGTCTGCGCAACGTGGGCGAGCTGATCCAGAACCAGGTCCGCACGGGCCTGTCCCGGATGGAGCGCGTCGTGCGCGAGCGGATGACCACCCAGGACGTCGAGGCCATCACGCCGCAGACCCTGATCAACATCCGGCCTGTCGTCGCCTCCATCAAGGAGTTCTTCGGCACCAGCCAGCTGTCGCAGTTCATGGACCAGAACAACCCGCTGGCGGGTCTGACCCACAAGCGCCGCCTGTCCGCGCTCGGCCCGGGTGGTCTCTCCCGTGACCGTGCCGGCATGGAGGTCCGTGACGTCCACCCCTCGCACTACGGCCGGATGTGCCCGATCGAGACCCCTGAAGGCCCGAACATCGGTCTGATCGGCTCGCTGGCCTCCTACGGACGCATCAACGCGTTCGGTTTCGTGGAGACGCCCTACCGCAAGGTGACGAACGGCAAGGTCTCCGACGAGGTCGACTACCTGTCGGCCGACGAGGAGGACGAGCACGTCATCGCGCAGGCCAACGCCCCGCTGACGGCCGATGGCCGGTACGCCGAGGAACGCGTGCTGGTCCGCACCAAGGGTGGCGAGGTCGAGTACGTGCCCGGCGCCGACGTGGACTACATGGACGTCGCCGCCCGCCAGATGGTGTCGGCCGCGACCGCGCTGATCCCGTTCCTGGAGCACGACGACGCCAACCGGGCGCTCATGGGATCCAACATGATGCGCCAGGCCGTCCCGCTGGTGCGTTCGGAGGCGCCGCTGGTCGGTACCGCCATGGAGTACCGCGCGGCGCTCGACTCCGGTGACGTGGTCCGGGCTGACAAGGCCGGCGTCGTCCAGGAGGTCTCCGCTGACCTGGTGACGGTGGCCAACGACGACGGGACCTACCAGTCCTACAAGATCGCGAAGTTCAGCCGCTCGAACCAGGGCACCTCGTACAACCAGAGGGTCCTGGTCGATGAAGGTGCCCGCCTTGAGGTTGGTGGCGTCATCGCGGATGGTCCTGCGACCGATGGTGGCGAGATGGCACTGGGTCGCAACCTGCTCGTGGCATTCATGCCGTGGGAGGGCCACAACTACGAAGACGCGATCATCCTCTCCCAGCGTCTGGTGCAGGACGACGTCCTGTCCTCGATTCACATCGAGGAGCATGAGGTCGATGCCCGCGACACCAAGCTCGGCCCTGAGGAGATCACCCGGGACATCCCGAACGTCTCCGAGGAGGTTCTGGCTGACCTGGACGAGCGAGGCATCATCCGGATCGGCGCGGAGGTCCGTGACGGCGACCTGCTGGTCGGCAAGGTCACGCCCAAGGGCGAGACGGAGCTCACTCCGGAGGAGCGCCTGCTGCGCGCCATCTTCGGCGAGAAGGCGCGCGAGGTGCGCGACACCTCGCTGAAGGTGCCCCACGGGGAGACCGGCACCGTCATCGGCGTCAAGGTCTTCGACAAGGACGAGGGCGACGACCTGCCCCCTGGCGTCAACTCCCTGGTCCGCGTCTACGTGGCCAACAAGCGCAAGATCACCGACGGTGACAAGCTCGCCGGCCGACACGGCAACAAGGGCGTCATCTCCAAGATCCTTCCGATCGAGGACATGCCCTTCCTCGAGGACGGCACGCCGGTCGACGTCGTGCTCAACCCGCTTGGCGTCCCGGGCCGGATGAACGTCGGTCAGATCCTGGAGATCCACCTGGGCTGGGCGGCGTCACGCGGCTGGAAGATCGAGGGCAACCCCGACTGGGCCAAGCTCATCCCCTCCGATGCACGCGTGGCCGAGCCCGGCACCCGTGTGGCCAGCCCCGTCTTCGACGGTGCCCGCGAGGACGAGATCACCGGTCTGCTCGACTCCACCCTCAAGACTCGCGACGGTGTGCGTCTGATCGACGGTTCGGGCAAGACCCGGCTCTTCGACGGCCGCTCCGGTGAGCCGTTCCCGGACCCGGTGTCCGTGGGCTACATGTACATCTTGAAGCTCCACCACCTGGTGGACGACAAGATCCACGCCCGCTCCACCGGCCCCTACTCGATGATCACCCAGCAGCCGCTCGGCGGTAAGGCCCAGTTCGGTGGCCAGCGCTTCGGTGAGATGGAGGTCTGGGCGCTCGAGGCCTATGGCGCG
>JAYSQM010000453.1:0-3734 GCA_043721575.1 Phycicoccus sp. | reverse complement strand
GGGCGAGGCGACCAAGTCCGTGCTCGATGCTGTCGCCGGGTTCGGACCACTCCAGCAGTACCTCGAGGACCCCACGATCGAGGAGATCTGGATCAACGAGCCCAGCAAGGTCTTCGTTGCCCGGGGCGGCACGGCCGAGCTGACCAACACAATCCTGACCACCGACGAGGTGCGCGACCTGGTCGAACGGATGCTGAAGTCATCGGGCCGCCGGGTCGACCTCTCCTCGCCGTTCGTGGACGCGACCTTGCCGGATGGTTCAAGGCTGCACGTCGTGATCCCCGACATCACCCGTGAGCACTGGAACGTCAACATCCGCAAGTTCGTGGTCAAGGCCGACCACCTCGAGGACCTCGTGCGCCTCGGGACTCTTACTCGGAGCGCCGCGCGTTTCCTTGACGCCTCGGTTGTCGCCGGCCTGAACATCCTGGTTGCCGGCGGCACACAAAGTGGCAAGACCACCATGCTCAACTGCCTGTCCTCAGCGATTCCCTCGCGCGAACGGGTGGTCACCTGCGAGGAGGTCTTCGAGCTGAAGATCCCGCTGCGCGACGTGGCCTCGATGCAGTGCCGTCAGCCCAGCCTCGAGGGCACCGGTGAGGTCCCCTTGCGCCGCCTGGTCAAGGAGGCGTTGCGTATGCGCCCCTCCCGCATCATCGTGGGCGAGGTGCGCCAGGCTGAGAGCCTCGACCTGCTCATCGCGCTCAACAGCGGCTTGCCGGGGATGTGCACGCTTCACGCCAACAGCGCGCGCGAGGCCGTCACCAAGATGTGCACGCTGCCGCTTCTCGCCGGCGAGAACGTCGGCAGCCGATTCGTGGTGCCGACCGTGGCCGGCTCCATCGACCTGGTCATTCATATTGCTCTCGAGCGAGACGGCCTACGCCGCGTACGCGAGATCGTGGCCGTGCCCGGCCGGGTCGAGGGCGACGTCATCGAGATTGCCGACATCTTCGCCTCGCGCGGTGGACAGCTGGTACGGGCCGACGGCTTCCCGCCTCACGTGGACCGCTTCGAGCGTGCCGGTTATGACATCGCGGCCCTCTTGGCCCAGGGGGACTGAGCGGTGACCGGAGTAGGAGTGGGTCTGGTCCTGGGCATCGGGCTGTTCTGCATCTGGTGGTCGTTCTGGCCACGACAGGAACCGTCCGGCGCGCCCCGCAAGGCTGGTCTGGTCAGCCGGCTCTCCGACGAGCTCACCCAGGCGGGGTTCGACGCGGTGACACCGCGCAGCCTGTTGGGTGCCTGCGTGATGGCCTTCCTCCTGATCTTCCTGGTGTTCGTCGCGACGACCAAGGTGGTGCCGGTCGCCCTGTCCTTTGCGCTGATGGCCGGCTACGCGCCAATCCTGTTGGTACGCATGCGTGCTCGCAAGCGGCGTTCCGTGATGCGCGATCTGTGGCCCGACGTCGTCGACAACATCGGCTCCGCCGTCCGGGCGGGCCTCGCGTTGCCTGAGGCCTTGAGCCAGCTGACGATCCGCGGACCGGAGGAGCTTCGACCTGCCTTCGCCGCCTTCGCAGAGGACTACCGCGCCACTGGCCGCTTCCAGGAGTGCCTGGACCGGCTCAAGGAACGGCTCAGCGATCCCGTCGCCGATCGACTGATCGAGTCCCTGCGCATCGCTCGCGAGGTCGGTGGCAGCGACCTCGGCCGGCTTCTGCGCACACTCTCAGCCTTCCTGCGCGAGGACGCCCGCACCCGCGCTGAGCTCGAGACCCGACAGGGCTGGACAGTCAATGCCGCCAGGTTGGCAGTGACCGCACCGTGGATCGTCCTGGCGATGTTGTCCTCTCGCCCGGACTCACTGCAGGCCTACAGCCGCCCGGCCGGAGTCCTGGTTCTGGCCGTCGGCGCAGCCCTGTCCCTTGTCGCCTACCGCGTGATGGTGCGCGTCGGCCGCCTGCCCGAAGAGGGGCGGGTCCTGCGATGACCGACCTGTTCGCGGACGGTCTGCTGATCAGCAGCGGGTGGTCCTGGCTGGGGGCCGGGCTCGGGGCGATGCTCGCCGCCGGTTGCCTGTTGTTCTTCTTGGGACTTCCGGTCAACCGGCGCCCCGGGCTCGAAGCTCGCCTGGCGCCATACCTGCGCGACACCGCCCGGCCGTCGAGACTCCTTGCCATTCGCGGTGACACCGGCGGTCCGGGGCTGTTGCTGATCCTTCGCCCCGTCCTTCGTGACCTCGGTCGGGGCGTCGAGCGGTTGTTGGGTGGCGCCACGTCCGTCAGGCGAAGGATGGAACGCGCGGGCCTGCGTCCTGATGTCGAGAGCTTCCGCGCCGAGCAGGTCGTGTGGGGCGTCGGTGGTGGTGTGATCGGACTCGTGCTGGCCACCCTGAGCTGGCTCAGGGACGGCGGCTCGATCATCCCCCTGGTGCTGCTCGTCTTCTGTGCCGTCGGCGCTGGCATCGTGGCTCGGGACCAGATGCTGACCAGGTCGGCGAACAAGCGTGAGCGGCAGATGCTCTCCGAGTTCCCGACGGTCGCCGAGCTGCTGGCTTTGGCCGTTGGTGCCGGTGAGGGTGCCAGCGGGGCTCTCGAGCGAGTCTGCCGGCTCTCGCAGGGACAGCTGGCGGCCGAGCTGCGCCAGTGCCTGGCCGACGCCCGTGCCGGAGCCAACCTCCCGGCCGCCTTGCAAGGGCTCGCGGACCGCACCGGGCTGGCCAGCCTGGCGCGATTCGTCGACGGCATCGTCGTCGCGGTCGAACGCGGCACGCCCTTGGCCGATGTCCTTCGCTCGCAGGCACAGGACGTCCGTGAGGCCGGACGTCGTGCGGTCATGGAGGAGGGCGGCAAGAAGGAGATTGCGATGATGGTTCCGGTGGTTTTTCTGGTGCTGCCGGTCACCGTGCTGTTCGCGATCTATCCCGGCGTTGCCTTCCTGAAGTTCTCGATCTGATGTCCATCTGTCGCAGTCCTGAACGACCACCTAAGGGGATCCCGCATGAACCGCATCCAGTCACTCGCTGCCAGCGTCACCGCCAGCGTCACCGTCGTCGTGCATGTTGTCCTCGGCGGGCTCGAGCGGCGCACGACCGACCGGGAGCGCGGCGATGTCCCGGGTTGGGTGCTCATCACGCTGATGACCGCCGGTCTGGTCACGATCTTGTGGACGCTCGCCGGAGCCCAGCTGGGCGCCCTGTTCACCAAAGCCATCAGCAGCGTCACCGGGCCGGGTACGGGCCGATGACCTTGTTCACCGCGGTCATCGACAGCGTCACCTGCCCTTAGCGTTCGCGGCCAACCTCCGTCATGACACTGTCCGCCCGGCTCTCCGATACGCCCGCAGCCGTGACCGATGATCGCGAATCCGGTTCTGCCGTAGCCGATTTCGCCATGGTGGCCGGACTACTGAGCCTGTTGTTCCTGGCCGTTTTCCAGCTTGGCCTGGCGCTGCACATCCGCAACACCCTGATCTCATGCGCGTCCGAAGGAGCACGGTACGGAGCTCGTGCCAACGCCACGCCGCAGGATGGAGTGGTCCGGGCCAGGCAGCTGATCCGGGCGAGCCTGTCCGATCGATATGCCGACGATGTCACCGCGATGACAACCACGGTCGACGGGATAGCGGTGGTGCAGGTTCGCATCCAGGCGCCACTGCCGGTCCTGGGCCCGCTCGGCCCGGACCGCGTCCTCTCTGTCCAGGCTCGCGCCTTTTCGGAGAAGCAATGATCGCCATGGGGGCTGGGGGACGCCGGCTGATCGTGCGGCTGCGGACCCGTCTGCGTCAGCTCG
>JAYSQM010000452.1:0-2334 GCA_043721575.1 Phycicoccus sp. | reverse complement strand
TCCTGGCGCGGCTTGGCTGGACCCTCGGCGGCTCGCCCGGCATCTTCGGATAGTCCGGCGGGAACGGCATCTCGCCCAGCCCGCGCTCGTGGACGTCCTTGTCCCACAATGCAATCGCGTTGGTCACATCGCCGACAGCGTCGTCGATGCCCGACCACGCGTCGCCCTCAGCGGCCAGAATGGCCGGCACGGTCCGCACCGTGAAGTCGCTCGGCCTCACCTCTCTGAGGCGTTCCCACGGAACGGGCATCGACACCGGCGCGCCAGGCAGTGGCCGGGGGCTGTAGGCCGAGGCGATGGTGCGGTCACGGTTGGCCTGGTTGAAGTCCACGAACACCTTCTCGCCGCGCTCTTCCTTCCACCACGCGGTGGTGACCAGCTCCGGCATACGGCGTTCGAGCTCGCGGCCGATGCCGATGACCGCGTGCCGCACGTCCAGGAACTCGTGGGTCCGGGCGATTCGCACGTAGATGTGGACGCCGCGGTTGCCGGAGGTCTTGACCAACGGGGTGTAGCCAAGCTCCTCGAGCAGGATCTTCAGGCCGTATGCCGCCTCGACCGCATCAGCAAAGCCGCGCCCGGGCTGGGGGTCGAGGTCGATGCGCATCTCGTCGGGGTTGTTGTTGTCGTCGCTACGTACCGGCCACGGGTGGAAGGTCACCGTGTTCATCTGCGCGGCCCACACCGCCGTGGCGATCTCGTCGATGACCAGCTGCGGGTGGCTCCGGGCCGAGGGATAGGTGCAGATCACCGACCGTGCCCACGCAGGGACCCCTTTCGGCGGATTCTTGGAGAAGAACTCCTCGCCCTCCACGCCATCCGGGAATCGTTGCAGTGTCACCGGTCGATCCCCGACTGCGCGCATCAGCCCGTCCTCGACCGAAGCCACATAGTTCACGAGGTCCCACTTCGTGATACCCGCGTCTTGCCAAATGATCCGATCCGGACTGGAGACACGCACGTCGCGCAAGGCGCCGCCCGGGCCGGGGACCTGCAACACCTTCGCGCTGCTGCTCATGTGCCGAGCCTAATGCGGCGGTCCGACCCCGCGGGAACGTCCCGAGGAGGCGTGCTGTTGTGTAGAGCGTGAAGTGGTTTTCAGCCCTGCGTAGGAGGACCCCCATGAACGACGGCCGCACCTATCCACTGAGCAAGACCGACGAGCAATGGCGTGCGGACCTGACCCCTGCGGAGTACCACGTACTGCGCGAGGCAGGCACCGAGCGGCCCAACGTCGGGGAGTACACCGACACCGGGACCGAGGGCGTCTACTCGTGCCGGGCCTGCGGCAGCGAGCTGTTCCGCAGCGACACGAAGTTCGAGAGCCACTGCGGCTGGCCGTCCTTCTATGCACCTCTTGCCGAGGACCGCGTCGAGTACATCGAGGATCACAACATGGGCATGAAACGGGTCGAAGTCCGTTGTGTCAACTGCGGATCGCACCTCGGTCACGTCTTCGAGGGCGAAGGCTACGACGTCCCGACGGACCAGCGGTACTGCATCAACAGCATCAGCTTGCGACTCGCACCGGCCCGGGACTAGGCCTTGGACCGGGCCCCGGAAGAAACCGTGACGCGAGACCGGGTCCGCCGCCAGTAGGTTGAGACCGTGACCACTCCAGATGCGATGACGACTCCGGATGCGAGCCAGCTCCGCAGCCCGGCACCCTTGGTCGCCGACGAGCGCTCGATGTACCAAGGTTGGCTGGACTTCCATCGCGGGACGCTGGTGTGGAAGTGCACGGGGCTGACCGACGACCAGCTCAAGAGCGCCTCGGTCACTTCGTCAACCCTGACACTGCTCGGTCTGCTGCGGCACATGGCCGAGGTGGAGCGATGGTGGTTCCGCACCAATGCCGCCGGGCTGAGCCTGCCTGATCTGTACTGGACCGACGACGACAGCGACGGTGACTTCGACAACGTCGCGGATGCCGTGGTGGCGGAGGACTTCGCGACCTTCAGGGCGCAGTGCCTGGCCGCGGACGAGGCCGTCCGCGCGATGTCCCTGGACGACACGTTCGTCGGCACGAACAACCCGATCTCGTTGCGTTGGGTCTACGTCCACATGATCGAGGAGTATGCCCGACACAACGGCCACGCCGACCTGCTCCGCGAGTGCATCGACGGGACCACCGGCGCCTGACCGAGGGCGACGCGATCAGGGCGATCAGGGCAGGGAGTCGACCAGCGCCGCAACCTCGACCCGCGGGCCGGTGTAGAACGGCACTTCCTCGCGGACGTGGCGGCGGGTCTCGGAGGCGCGCAGATGACGCATGAGGTCAACGATGCGGGTCAGGTCGTCAGCCTCGAACGCCAGGATCCACTCGTAGTCGCC
>JAYSQM010000451.1:0-10137 GCA_043721575.1 Phycicoccus sp. | reverse complement strand
AAGCGTGGTCTGGTCGAGGGGCTCTTCGGGTCCAGGATCAGCGCGGCGGCGACCGGGGTGCTGAACGCCCTGGTCTCCCAGCGTTGGTCCGACGACCGTGACCTCGGTGATGCCACCGAGGCCCTGGCCGTCGAAGCCGTCGTCGCCTCGGCCGAGGCGGGCGGCCGGCTCGATGCTCTCGAGGATGACCTGTTCCGTTTCGGAAGGGTCGTCGCGGCAGACTCCGGTCTGCGAGACGCCTTGTCGGCTCAAGGCGGGGATGAGATCGTCAAGGCCGCTCTTGTCGAGGCACTGCTCGACGGCAAGGCTTCGGCCGAGACGATCCGGCTGGCTCGTCAGGCTGCAGTCTCCCCGCGGGGGCGGCGCTTCGACCGGGTGGTGGAGGGCTATCTCGCTGTTGCCGCCAAGCGCAGGGAGCAGCTGACCGCCACGGTCACCGCCGCCGTCGCCCTGGATGACGCCCAGCGTCAGCGCCTCGCCCAGGCTCTGTCCGGGATCTACCACGGGCAGGTGCAGATCAATGTCGTGCTCGACCCTGCGGTCGTCGGCGGCATCCGGGTGCAGGTCGGCGACGAGGTTGTCGACGGCACGATCCTGCGTCGGCTCCAGGAAGCAGAACGGGCCCTGATGGGATAGCCGGCTGCCGGCAATGACACTCCACCACAGCACCACAGCACCACGTACGACCAACGCTGAACACACGCTGAGACACCCACAAGACTTCGGCCCGAACACAACTCGGGCCGCATACGAGGAGAGAGACACTGATGGCGGAGCTCACGATCCGGCCGGAGGAGATCCGGGACGCACTGGACAACTTTGTTCAGTCTTACCAGCCCGGAGCGGCCTCCCGCGAAGAGGTCGGCCGAGTGACCGACGCCGGTGACGGCATCGCGCACGTCGAGGGCCTGCCCTCGGCGATGACCAACGAGCTGTTGCACTTCGCCGACGGCACGCTGGGTATCGCGCTCAATCTGGACGTCCACCAGATCGGTGTCGTCGTCCTGGGTGACTTCTCCGGCATCGAAGAGGGCCAGGAGGTCAAGCGCACGGGCGAGGTCCTCTCGGTCCCCGTCGGCGACAACTTCCTGGGCCGTGTGGTCAACCCGCTCGGCCAGCCGATCGATGGTCTGGGCGAGATAGTGGCCGAGGGCCGTCGCGCGCTCGAGCTGCAGGCGCCCGGCGTGATGGCGCGAAGGTCGGTGCACGAGCCGCTGCAGACCGGCATCAAGGCCATCGACTCGATGATCCCGATCGGCCGTGGCCAGCGACAGCTCATCATCGGTGACCGCCAGACCGGCAAGACCACGGTTGCGGTCGACACGATCATCAACCAGAGGTCCAACTGGGAGTCCGGCGACCCGACGCAGCAGGTCCGCTGCATCTACGTCGGCATCGGCCAGAAGGGCTCGACCATCGCGGCCGTGCGCGGCACCCTCCAAGAGGCTGGCGCGATGGAGTACACCACGATCGTCGCGGCTCCGGCCTCTGACGCCGCCGGCTTCAAGTACCTTGCGGCATATACCGGTTCGGCCATCGGCCAGCACTGGATGTATGGCGGCAAGCACGTCCTCATCGTCTTCGACGACCTGTCCAAGCAGGCCGAGGCCTACCGCGCTGTCTCGCTGCTGCTGCGTCGTCCGCCGGGCCGCGAGGCCTACCCCGGTGATGTCTTCTACCTGCACAGCCGGCTGCTCGAGCGTTGCGCCAAGCTCTCCGACGACATGGGCGCCGGCTCGATGACCGGTCTGCCGATCATCGAGACCAAGGCGGGTGACATCTCGGCCTACATCCCGACCAACGTCATCTCGATCACCGACGGCCAGATCTACCTGCAGTCCGACCTCTTCAACGCCAACGTGCGTCCCGCCATCGATGTGGGTGTCTCGGTCTCCCGAGTCGGTGGGGCGGCGCAGATCAAGGCGATGAAGAGCGTGGCCGGCCGGCTCAAGCTCGACCTGGCGCAGTTCCGTGCCATGGAGGCGTTCGCCATGTTCGCCTCCGACCTGGACCCGGCCTCGCGCGCCCAGCTGGCCAAGGGTGCTCGCCTGATCGAGCTGCTCAAGCAGAAGCAGGCCTCCCCGATGCCGGTCGAGGAGCAGGTCGTGGTCATCTGGGCCGGCACCACCGGTCAGCTCGACAACATCGCGGTCCCCGACATCAAGTCCTTCGAGGAGCAGTTCCTGGACCACCTGCGTCGCCAGAAGCCGGGTCTGCTCTCGGCCATCCGTGAGTCCAAGAAGTTCGACGACGACACCGAGGCCGGGGTGCTGGAGGCGATCAACGCGTTCAAGGAGCAGTTCCTGACCGGCGGCAAGGACAGCGTCCCGGTCGGCCACGAGGCCGAGGCCGGGGCCCTGGGCCAGGACGAGGTCGAGCAGGTCCAGATCGTCAAGCAGAAGCGATAGCACGTATGCCGGGTGGTCACCTGTGACCACCCGGCCGCCAGCTCACCAAAGGTGAGCACGCGTCATACCGGATCGAACTTTTTAGGAGAGGCGGGAACATATGGGAGCGCAGATGCGGGTCTACCGCCAGCGCATCCGGTCCGTCCAGGCGACCAAGAAGATCACCCGGGCGATGGAGCTCATCGCGGCGTCGCGGGTCGTCAAGGCTCGTCAGCGGGTCTTCGAGTCCACGCCGTACGCTAGGGCGCTCACCCGAGCCGTGTCCGCGGTGGCGACGTTCTCCAACGTCGACCACCCGCTGACCACGGAGCACGCCGAGGTGCGACGAGCGGCGATGGTGGTGATCACCAGCGACCGCGGCCTGGCCGGGGCCTACTCCTCGGCCGTGCTCAAGGAGAGCGAGAAGCTCGCCGAGAAGCTGCGCGCCGAAGGCAAGGAAGTCACCCCCTACCTCGTGGGTCGCAAGGCGGTCGGCTTCTACAAGTTCCGCCGGCGCGAGTACGCCCAGGAGTGGGAGGGCTTCTCCGACAGCCCGACCTTCGAGGTCGCCCGCGAGATCGGTCAGCGGATCACCGACGACTTCATCAAGGACTACGAGCTCGGTGGCGTCGACGAGGTCCACGTGGTGTTCATGCGTTTCGTCAGCATGGTCACCCAGGAGCCCGAGGTCATCCGGCTGCTGCCGCTCGAGGTCGTCGAGGGCACCGAGGCCCCCGCGGCGGACGAGGTGCTGCCCCTGTACGTGTTCGAGCCGAGCGCCGATCAGGTGCTGGACGCGCTGCTGCCGAAGTACGTCACGTCGCGTCTGTTCAACGCGTTGTTGCAGGCAGCGGCCTCCGAGCTCGCCGCCCGTCAGCGCGCGATGAAGTCCGCGACGGACAACGCCGAGGAGCTCATCCGCAAGTACACCCGGCTGGCCAACCAGGCGCGCCAGTCCGAGATCACCCAAGAGATCAGCGAAATCGTGGGCGGCGTCGAAGCCCTCGCGTCCGCCAAGTAAGAAGGTAGAGAGAGCCAATGACTGCCGTAATTTCTGAGACTACCGCGGGCACTCCTGCCGGAGGCGGAGTCGGTCGCGTCTCCCGCATCATCGGCCCGGTCATCGATGTGGAGTTCCCCATCGACGCCATACCGTCGATGTACAACCTGCTCACCCTCGAGGTCGAGCTGTCGGGTGAGACGAAGACCCTGAACCTCGAGGTCGCCCTGCACATCGGCGACAACATGGTCCGCGCCATCTCGCTGCAGCCCACTGACGGTGTCGTCCGTGGCTCCGCGGTGAAGGACACCGGCGGCCCGATCACGGTGCCCGTCGGTGACGTCACGCTCGGCCATGTGTTCAACACGACCGGCGACTGCCTCAACCTCAAGGGCGACGAGGTTCTCGAGGTCAGCGAGCGCTGGGGCATCCACCGCCCGGCGCCGGCCTTCGACCAGCTCGAGTCCAAGACGGTCATGTTCGAGACCGGCATCAAGGTCATCGACCTGCTTACCCCGTACGTCCAGGGCGGCAAGATTGGTCTGTTCGGTGGCGCCGGTGTCGGCAAGACGGTGCTGATCCAGGAGATGATCGCCCGCGTCGCCAAGGACCACGGTGGTGTGTCGGTGTTCGCCGGAGTCGGTGAGCGCACCCGTGAGGGCAACGACCTGATCGTCGAGATGGAAGAGGCCGGCGTTCTCGGCCAGACCGCTCTCGTGTTCGGTCAGATGGATGAGCCGCCGGGCACGCGCCTTCGCGTCGCCCTCTCGGCCCTGACGATGGCCGAGTACTTCCGCGACGTGCAGAAGCAGGACGTGTTGTTGTTCATCGACAACATCTTCCGCTACACGCAGGCCGGTTCCGAGGTCTCCACACTCCTCGGCCGGATGCCGTCCGCCGTGGGTTACCAGCCCAACCTCGCCGACGAGATGGGTGTGCTCCAGGAGCGGATCACCTCCACGCGCGGTCACTCGATCACCTCGATGCAGGCGATCTACGTGCCGGCTGACGACTACACCGACCCGGCACCGGCCACGACGTTCGCCCACCTCGACGCCACGACGGAGCTCTCGCGCGACATCGCCTCGCTCGGTATCTACCCGGCCGTCGACCCGCTGACCTCGACGTCGCGAATCCTGGACGCGCGATACATCTCCCAGGACCACTACGACACCGCGGTCCGGGTGAAGTCGATCCTGCAGCGCAACAAGGAGCTGCAGGACATCATCGCGATCCTGGGCATCGACGAGCTCTCCGAAGAGGACAAGATCCTGGTCAACCGGGCCCGTCGTATCCAGCGCTTCCTGTCCCAGAACACCTACGTTGCCAAGCAGTTCACCGGTATCGAAGGCTCGACGGTCTCGCTGGCCGACTCGATCGAGGGCTTCACCAAGATCGCGGACGGCGAGCTCGACCACGTCGCCGAGCAGGCGTTCTTCATGTGCGGCGGTCTCGACGACGTCGAGCGTCAGTGGGCCGAGATCCAGAAGAACCTCTGATCTCGAGCTGAGCCTCGCCAGGGGGCTGGACGCGCACTGCGTGTCCGGCCCTGGCGATAGGTTTGACCACATGCCGGAGACGATCGAGGACTACTACGCGCGCGTCATGGCCGCAGCCGACGACGAGGCCCGTCTGGCCATCCCAGCGGACGGCATCCCCTACTGGGAGATCTTCCCGTTCGAGGCAGAGGGTTTGCGGCTCAAACCCCTCGAGCCCCTGGCCGAGGCCGAGGAGCCCCGTCATGGCGAGGGAGGCAAGCCCTGTGGCGCCTGCAACCATGTCGACGACCGCAACTCGGTGGACGCCGAGGTCTGGAGCGACGACCACTGGCGCATCTCGGTCACCGAGCCCAGCGGCGCGCCCCTCATTCTCATGCTCTCGCCGCGGGCCCACCACGACTTCACGACACTGCCGAAGGCCCGCGCTGCCGAGATGGGTCAGATCATGGTGGCCCTCGGTGCTGCCATCGAAGCCTTGCCCAGCGTGGCCCGCGTCCACGTCAGCAAGTGGGGTGACGGGGGAGCGCACGCCCACATCTTCTTCTTCGCCCGGCCGACCCGGATGCCGCAGCTGCGCGGAACGATGATGGCGGTCTGGGACGACTTCCTACCGCGCGTCCCGGTTGACGTCCGCGACGCGAACGTTCGCGCAGTCATACAGGATCTGGTCGACCGGTATGGCGGACGCGCCCTCGGGCGCGCAGCCTGACTGCCGCAAGAATGCCGCCCGACTGCCGCCCGGCCAGGGTGACCGGGCACCCTCTGGCGCCGGTTAGACTCGGGGTAACACGTTCGTGATCGGAGGAACCCGTGGGTCAGTTGCAGGTCGAGCTCGTCGCCGCAGATCGCAAGGTCTGGGAGGGCGAGGCCAGACAGGTCAGCGCACGCACCATCGAGGGAGAGCTGGGGATCCTGCCGGGCCACACCCCGCTGCTGGGGATCCTGGTGAGCGGCGACGTGCGGATCGAGTCCACGTCGGGCCAGACCCACACCGCCACCATCGACAGCGGCTTCCTGTCGGTCGACCACGATCGCGTCACCATCGTTGCCGAGGCCGTCGACGCCTCCCAGATCAGCGCCTGACACCGAGGTGCATGCACTGCTGCTCACCAGCGAAACGCTGGTTGGCGGTGCCCTGTTCATCGTCGTAGTCGTCCTGGGTGCCGTCTTCACCCGACGACGGCTGATCGCACGCGGCAAGCCTCTGACGGTCTGTGCGCTGCGAGAGCCCAGCGATGACCGGTGGCGCTTCGGGTTGGCGCGTTACGGCACGACCGGGCTCGAGTGGTTCACCCTCTTGGGGTTCTCCCTGCGGCCGGCCAGGCAATGGGAGCGCACGCTGCTCGATATCGGGGCGGGCCAGCCCCTCGAGCCGGGCGAACGGCCCGAGATCCTGATTCCCGCGGCCATGCGGGTCGACTGTCGTTACCGCGAGGCGCGATTCGAGATCGCCCTTGCGCGGGCTCCGTACACCGCGCTGCGGTCCTGGCTCGAAGCCTCGCCTCCCGGGCGCAACGTCAACGTCGCCTAGCTCTGGCCCTCGTCCTGCTGTTCGTCCAGCTGTTCGGCCTGCCGGGTCCTCTCGGGCCGCTGCGCCCGCCCGCCGCCCGGCGCCCAGAGCACGTCCCCGCCGATCTCGAGGTTGGCCACCCGTCCCAGGATGAACAGCAGGTCCGAGAGACGGTTGAGGTACTTGGCGGTGAGCGGGTTGATCCCACCCACTCCCTTGTCGCTGCCTGCGGGAGCCGGCTGGTCGCCATACATCTCCAGCGCCGCCCAGGTGGAGCGCTCGGCACGACGGGTCACCGTCCGGGCCACATGCAGGTATGCCGACCCGGGCGTGCCGCCGGGGAGAATGAACGAACGCAGCTTCTCCAGCTCGTCGTTGAAGCGGTCGCAGTCGGCCTCGAGCTCATCGACCCAGACGTCCTTGACGCGCAGCGGTGGGTAGTCATAGCTGGCAGCCAGCGGTGTGCACAGGTCCGCGCCGACGTCGAAGAGGTCGTTCTGGACCCGGACCAGCACGCCGCGGACATCCTCGCGCAGGGCGCCGCAGGTGACGGCCAGTCCGATGGAGCTGTTGGTCTCGTCGGTGTCGGCGTAGGCCACCAGACGGGGGTCGGTCTTGGTGGTACGGCTGAAGTCCCCGAGGGCCGTGCTGCCGTCATCGCCGGTGCGGGTGTAGATACGTGTCAGGTTAACCATGGACACGATGCTCCCAGATCGGCCACCGATAGGCTCACCGCGTGAGGCAGAGGTTCCGTGTCGTGGGTGGCACCAGGCTGCGCGGCGAGGTGTCGGTGGTCGGCGCCAAGAACAGTGCGCTCAAGCTGATGGCAGGGGCTCTGCTGGCTGTGGGCAGGACCCGGCTCACGAACGTACCGGCCATCCTTGACGTGACGATCATGGCGGAGCTGCTGCGCAGACTCGGGTGTGTGGTCGACTACGACGCCGCTGCCGGGGTGGTCGAGATCGACGTCCCGGACCGAATCGGCCATCGCGCAGACTACGAGCTTGTTCGGGCGCTGCGAGCCTCCATCTGTGTTCTTGGCCCCCTGGTCGCCCGATGCGGGGAGGCGCATGTTGCCATTCCGGGCGGTGACGCCATCGGGTCCCGCGGTCTGGACCTGCACATCTCGGGTCTGGAGACGCTGGGCGCCTCGGTGCATGTCGCCCACGGCTACCTCATCGCAGCGGCTCCGAACGGGCTGCGCGGCGGAGAGATCCGGCTGGATTTTCCCAGCGTCGGCGCCACCGAGAACGTCCTGATGGCAGCTGTGCTGGCCAAGGGCGTGACCCGGGTGACGAACGCCGCCCGCGAGCCCGAGATCGTCGACATCGCCACGTTTCTGACCAAGATGGGGGCATCGATCCAGGGCGCTGGCTCCTCGGTGATCATTGTCGAGGGTGTCAGCGCACTGGCACCGGTGTCCCACGAGGTGGTCCCGGACCGGATCGCGGCCGGCACGTGGGCTTTCGCGGCGGCAACGACCGGTGGGGACGTCGAAGTGGTCGGCGGGGTCGCCGAACACATGGGCGCCGCATTGGGCCTGCTGGCCGAGGCCGGATCCGACATCACCTCGACAGATCGCGGGTTCCGGGTGACCGCGACCGGTCGTCGCACGGCGTTCGACGTGGCCACGTTGCCCTACCCGGGGTTCCCCACCGACCTGCAGCCCTTTGCGCTGACCTACAACGCGGTGGCTCAGGGCAGCGCCATGGTCACCGAGAACCTTTTCGAGGCGCGCTTCCGGACCGTCCAGGAGCTCGCGCGGCTGGGCGCCGACACCAGGGTCGACGGCCACCACGTCATGCTGCACGGCGTGCCGCGGCTGTCAGGCGCACCCGTCGAGGCCAGTGACATCCGGTCCGGTGCCGCCCTGGTCATCGCCGGACTGGTCGCCGACGGCGTCACGACGGTCAGCCAGGCGCAGCACGTCGATCGTGGCTACGCCGGCTTTGACGAGGCGCTGCGCGGACTCGGGGCCGACGTCACGCGTGAGCCGGACGAGGTGCCATACATCTGAGGTGGGGGCACTGTGGTCCCTCTCACCGGCTGAGACACTCCCCGTTCTGCAACGTCGGCCGGTACCTTCAGCGGTATGTCACAGGTAGAGCCCGACCGCCCCCGCAGGGACCCCGCGTGGGTCATGCGCACGTATGCCGGCCACTCCAGCGCCGCTGCGAGCAACGAGCTGTACCGCCGCAACCTGGCCAAGGGACAGACCGGCCTCTCGGTCGCCTTTGACCTGCCGACGCAGACGGGGTACGACCCCGACCACGTGCTGTCCCGCGGTGAGGTTGGCAAGGTCGGCGTCCCGATCTCGCACGTAGGCGACATGCGGGGGCTCTTTGCAGACATACCGCTGGCCACCATGAATACCTCGATGACCATCAACGCAACCGCGATGTGGCTGCTCGCCCTGTACCAGGTGGTGGCCGAGGAGCAGGCTACGGCCGCCGGGCAGGATCCTGCGGCGGTCGTCAAGGCGCTCACGGGGACGACGCAGAACGACATCATCAAGGAGTACCTCTCGCGCGGGACCTACGTCTTCGCGCCCGAGCCCTCCTTGCGGCTGGTCACCGACATGGTGGCCTACACGATCGCGGAGATCCCCAAGTGGAACCCGACCAACATCTGCAGCTATCACCTGCAGGAGGCCGGGGCGACGCCGGTCCAGGAGCTCGCGTACGCCATGTGCACTGCCATCGCGGTCCTGGACGCCTCGCGCGAGTCGGGGCAGGTCCCGGCTGAGCGTTTCGGTGAGGTGGTCAGCCGGATCTCATTCTTCGTCAACGCAGGCGTGCGCTTCGTCGAGGAGATGTGCAAGATGCGCGCTTTCGTGCAGCTGTGGGACGAGCTGACCCTCGAGCGGTATGGCGTCACGGACCCCTCCCAGCGCCGGTTCCGCTATGGAGTCCAGGTCAACTCGCTGGGGTTGACCGAGGCCCAGCCTGAGAACAACGTCCAGCGAATCGTGTTGGAGATGCTGGCAGTCACGCTTTCCAAGGACGCGCGGGCCAGAGCTGTGCAGCTGCCCGCATGGAACGAGGCGCTCGGGCTACCGAGGCCGTGGGACCAGCAGTGGTCGCTGCGGATGCAGCAGGTGCTGGCGTTCGAGTCGGACCTGCTCGAGTACGACGACCTGTTCGCAGGATCCACTGTTGTCGAGGCCAAGGTGGCCGCGCTGCTCGCGGGAGCCAGGGCCGAGATCGACAAGGTCCAGAAGATGGGGGGTGCGGTTTCTGCGGTCGAGTCGGGCTACATGAAGTCGGCTCTCGTTGCCTCGCATTCGTTGCGGCGACAACGGATCGAGGCCGGAGAGGACATCGTTGTCGGCGTCAACACGTTCGAGACGACCGAGCCGAACCCGCTGACAGCCGACCTTGATGCGGCGATCCTGTCGGTGGACCACGACGTGGAGGCCAAAGCGGTTGCCGCGGTCGTCGCGTGGCGCCGTGACCGCGACTCAACCGACGCCGGCCAGTTGGCAGCACAGTCGGCGCTCGTTCGCCTGGGGGAGGACGCGAAGTCCGGAGCCAACCTGATGCCGGCGTCTCTGGAAGCGGCCCGTGCCGGCGTCACCACGGGTGAGTGGGCCCAGGCACTGCGCGAGGTCTTCGGCGAATACCGAGCGCCCACAGGGGTTTCCGGATCCGTCGGGGTGAGCGATGCAGCGGCGGGCGGTGAGCTGACCCAGCTGCGCGAGCGAGTTCGCCTCACTGGTGAAGAGCTGGGGACCAGACTCCG
>JAYSQM010000450.1:0-3721 GCA_043721575.1 Phycicoccus sp. | reverse complement strand
TGTCCGTGCAGCGCCAGGGCCAGCAGGCGGTCATTGACATCACCGACACCGGTTCAGGGATCGCGCCGACAGAGATCGGCCAGGTGTTCGACCGGTTTCACTCCGGCTCCCAGAAGGCAAACCGGCGCAGCTATGGCCTTGGCCTGGCCCTGGCCCGCGAAGTCGTCACCCGGCATGGAGGAAGGCTGACCGTCGAGACCACTTCGGAGCGCGGGAGCACCTTCCGGGTCTGGCTTCCACGCGCCTGACCGCGCACCCGCGGCGATCCGTGCCGCGGGTGCGGATTCCGTTGCTACTTGAGGAAACTGTGGCGTTGGACGATGCCGAGTCGGTTCCATGTCTGGCCCAGGCCCAGCGTTGCGCCCGCGCCGGCCAGCATCAGTGCCACCAGGGTGAGTGCGTAGATGATGTGGTCATCCATGAAGGGGTTGTTGGCCGGCGGCAGGACCGCGCTCCACATCAGGACCAGCAGGGCGACACCGGACACCGTGGCGATCCGCATTGCCACCCCCAGCATCAGGGCCAGCCCGATGCCCAGTAGTGCGATCATGAACAGCCAGTTGGCCCAAGCGGCGCCGGCGAAGCTCCGGTAGAAGCTCGCGAGCGGGCCGTCGCTGCCGAACTTCAGGAAGCCCAGCGTCGGGGATCCACCATTGATCCACGCTGCGTCGCCGAAGCGGGTGACGACACCGGTCTTGGCGCTACGTCCCGTGTCGAAGCCCAGGGCGAAGGCCTTGTCGAGAAACGCCCACAGGAACACCCAGCCAAGGCTGAGCCGTACCACGCCCGCCACGTAGCGGAAGGCCCGCGAGGGGGGAGCGCCGGTAAGATTGCTTGCAGAACCATGCGAGGCTTGCTGATTCGTGGCCGCCCCGACATTGCGTTCGGTGGTACTCATGACCCGATCTCCATTCTGAGCGTCCGACCGATCGGCCGGACACCTTCAGCATGGTGCCGGCGTCCCCGCTCGGACAGGGACCTTGGGCCCGTCTCCAGGATCAGGTCAGGCCCAAGCCCTGCGCTTCCTCCCACAGCTCCGAGCGCACGCTGGGGTGCGCGGCGTGTTCGATCAGGTGACGCGCCTGCGTCTTCTCGTCGTAGCCCCACAATCTGGCCACACCCTGCTCGGTCACCACAGCGGTCTGTTGGAACGAGGTCGCCGGCTCGTCCAGCAGCGGAACCACTGTGGAGACATCGGCACGCGGGTGCCAGCTGCGCAAGGCGATGAACGCCTGACCGCCGGCAGCGTGCAGCGCACCGACGATGAAGTCCGTCTGTCCGCCATACCCGGAATGGATCCTGGCGTTGATTCGCGAGGCATTCGCCTGCCCGAACAGGTCCACCTCAAGAGCGGAGTTCACGCTCGTCATCGCGCGGTTGGCCGCAATCAGCGCCGGACTGTTGGTCTTCTCCGTCCGCAGCATGCGTACGCGGGGGTTGCGGTCCACCCAGTCGTACAACCTGCGCGAGCCAAAACAGAAAGAGGCGGTGAGGGGATGCTCCTCGTCGAGTGCGTGTGCAGCCTCGAGGGCCAGGAGACCGTCGGAGAACATCTCGGTCCACACCCGCAGCCCGCGCCGGGCTGCCAGAGCGTGCAGTGTGGAATCCGGCACCGCCCCGATGCCCAGCTGGAGGGTTGCCCCGTCATCGATCATGGCGGCAATACGTTCTGCGATAACGCGACTGGAGTCATCAACAACGCCGTGGTGCAGTTCAGGGAGCTCGAAGTCCACCTCCACCGCGAGGTCGACGAGCTCGACCTCAATCTGCGCGTCCCCGAACGTGTACGGCATACGGGGGTTGATCACCGCGATTACGAGTCCACCGCGGGCGCGGCACGCCTCGATAGCCGCTGGAAGCACGTTCACTTCGATTCCCAGACTCAGCAAGCCCTCTCGGGGCGGAGCGCAGTGAACCACCACGACATCGGGCGGCATGCTCTGCGCGAAGAGAAACGGCACCATGGACAGCCTGCTGGGGACGTACGACAGCGCTGGGTGACGACGCATGCCTGGCCCGACAAAGCTGGTCTCGGCAACGACTCCCGGGCGTTCGGAAACGCCGACACCGGCGTTGAGCATGTAAAGGCGGTACTTCTCGATCGAGCGGTCGACGGTGTCAACAACCGACCACGGCGTTGCCGCGTTGCCGCTGACCACCACTCGCGGAACGCCATCAATGACAGACAAGTGACGTTGCAGCTGGTCGAGGTTTATCGTACGCACGACGCCATGGTGCCAGATGGTCGTCCCGCACGAGCACCGAGGGCCCCCAGGGAACTACCGAGAGTCTCCTACTGGTTCAACGGGTCGGCCGTACGGCCGGTGGCACTGCCGTTCGCGCACCACCCGTCACCTCGAACCGGCGGCCGGTGATGCTGTCGGGCTCGATCCTGATGAAGTGCGGCTTCGGCGTCGAAGGCCACGGAAAAAGTGGCAGCTCGATCACTTCCAACACGTCGTACAGGCGGTTCACCTCCTGGGCCTCACCCTTTATCACGACGCTCCAGGCGCTGGCGGTCAACAGGTCGTACCCATCCACTTCGAACGCGACAAAATGCCCCGCAGCCCCCGCGAGCTTGGTGCCGGCGGCGGTGCGGAACACCACGCTGCCATGGTCGACCAGGTGGTTGACCGGGAAGATGTCCGGGCGGTCGTCGACGATCACCGCCAGGCGACCCACGACGGCCTCACGGAGCAAGGTCCATGACTCCGTCGTCGACAGCTCGACGCCCGCGTTCAGCTCGTCATTTGTCATGGGGTCAGTGTGGCGCTACATCTTCCGCCGTGGAAGGCCAAAGGTCCCGAACGCCAGATGGTCAGGTCAGTGAGTCAATCAGTCCGGCGGTCGGGATTACTGCCGCAACCTTCAAACCCGGCTGCACGACCATCACGTCGCAGGTCATCTTGTCCAGAATCTCCCTGCTGACAGAACCGGTGATCAGCCCGGCCAGGCGGCCCTGACCACGGGTCCCGACGACGAGCAGGTCACCTGGTCCGACCCTGTGCAACAGAGCTGGGACCGGGTCATCCTGGGTGATCACCAGGCGGTTGGGGACGCCGACCGGAAGGCCGGCCTCCCTCAGGGCTGCACGACACTTGCGCCAGCCCTCCTCGATCACGGCGCGGTCGACATCATTGCCGCGTCGCAGGGCGTGCACCACGACCAGCGGCAGGTCTCTGGTGACTGCTTCGGTCACGGCGACCGAGAGGACGAAGTCCGCGCCACCGCCGGTGTCCATCCCCGCGACGACGGCAGAGCCGTGCCCGACCTGGTCGCTCTCGCTGGGTCGGTCCTGATCGTGGACCACAAGCATGGGGCAGTGGAAACGTCGGGCAAGCTCCGCGCTGGTGGACCCCAAGGAGAAAGCCACCCGACCTCCGGCGCCGCGACGTCCCAGCACCAGCAACCCGGCTTGGCGAGCCACGCCTGCCAGCTCCGGCGAGTCGAAATCCTTGACAAACACGGTCTGCACGGCGACGTCGGGATCCGTCGCGACGACGCGCGCCATCGCGCGATCCACGGCCGTCTGTGCGTGCTGCGCCGCTTCGGCCTCCGCCCGCGATACCCAGGCGAGGTTGTCCGGCCAGTACGGTCGGTGTTCGGCGACAGCGAGGAGCACTATTTCGGTGCCGCGCCGGGACGCCTCGAGCGTCGCAGCCACGACGGCGTCCTGGCTCTCCCAGGAACTGTCGCAGCCCACCACGACTGTGCCGGCCTG
>JAYSQM010000449.1:0-3282 GCA_043721575.1 Phycicoccus sp. | reverse complement strand
AGAAGATGGGGTAACCGAGACGGGTTAACTACGCTGGGCAGATGACGGACTCGGCTGGCGAACACGGGCAGGGCCACTTCCGGCGCGGAGTCCTCGTCACGGGCGCCTCCCGCGGCGTGGGCGCAGAAGTAGCCCGCGTCTTCGCGAACGTCTGCGGCGACCGGGTCGTCATCCACTGCCGGGGGAGCCGGGCCGAGGCCGACTCGGTACGCGAGAGCCTCGACGGTGACGGGCACGTGGTCGTGCAGGGTGATCTGGCCTCACCGGAGGACGTGCGAAGGTTCGTGGGCGAGGCGATCGAGGCCCTGGGCCGCATCGACGTACTGGTCAACAACGCGGCACTGTTCGCCGACGATCGCTCGACACAGGGGCGCCGGATGAACCTTGACGTGGCGGAGTCGTCCTACGCCGAGTGGGTCAGCGCCTGGCGGCGCACGACGGAGGTCAACCTGCTCGGCACGGCCAACGTGACCTACCAGGTCGCGCGTCACATGATCGAGGTCGAGCCGGCCGGCGGCTGCCCACGCGGGCGCATCGTCACCGTCGGTTCGCGCGGGGCCTATCGCGGTGAGCCGGACGTCCCCGCCTACGGCGCCAGCAAGGCTGCCGTGCACTCGATGACGCAGTCGCTTGCCGTCGCGCTTGCTCCGCACGGCATCGGTTGCGTCGGGATCGCTCCCGGTTTCATCGCCACCGACATGACCGCCGAGCTGCTCGAAAGCCCTGCAGGGGAAGCGATCCGGGCTCAAAGTCCGTTCGGTCGCGTGGCCACGGCCGAAGAGGTGGCGTTGGCCATCATGTCCTTGGCCGGATCGCAGGCCGAGTGGGCCTCCGGTTCGATCGTCGACTTCAACGGCGCGTCATACCTGCACTGACGTTCCCACCCCCGCGGCCCGATCCACCGCCAGCTTGTTGCCCCGAAACCACCGAATCAGCACCTCGCAGCGCTCGAAACGGTGGTGGTTTCGCGGCAACAAGGCGCGTTGACCGAGGCGCACGGCCGGGCGAGAGATACGGCATACAGTCCGATCATGAGCGATCTGCATTGCCCGGCCACCCTTCTCATCGCCCGCCACGGCGACGCGGAGTACGCCGTGGACGGGGTTCTGTCAGACGACGGCGGCGCGCTGACGGACAAGGGTCGCGATCAGGTGCGCCATCTCGTCGAGCGGGTGCGTCCGCGCCGGATCGCCGAGGTCTACTGCAGCACCATGGACCGCGCGGTGCAGTCGGCTGAGCTGGCGGGATCCGAGCTGGGCGTACGGGGCGTCGTCGTCGACGGACTCCAGGAGTTCTCGGTGGGGGAGCTGGCCGGGTGCAGCTCTCAGGATCCGAGAGCGCACCAGGTCTTCGACAGGTGGCGGCACGGGGATCTCGACGCCGGCTTTCCCGGAGCGGAGGACGGTCACGCCGTAGTCGAACGATTCAAGGAGGCCCTGGAGGGGATCGCCGACACCCACCGCGGCGAGACAGTGCTCGTGTTCACCCACGGCGGAGTCATGTCGTTGGTGGTGCCGCGGCTCTCGTCGAATGCGCGCAATGACCTTGTTGCGGGACAACGCTTCCTGCCGAACTGCGTGCCGGCCGAGGTCGAGGTGGACGCCGACGGGTGGCGCATCATCTCCTGGCCAGGGGCGACCGACGAGTCCGTTCTCTGACTGCCAGCGTTGGCTGACGGCTGACGGCTGACATTGTCTGGCGGCTGACGTTCTGTGGCGCTCAGAACAGGCGTGAGCCCACGTCGTCGATGCCCTTGAGCGCGTCGTAGTCCAGGGTCACGCACCGGATGCCGCGGTCGGTGGCCAGGGTGCGCGCCTGCGGCTTGATCTCCTGGGCGGCAAAGACGCCGGCGACCGGCGCCAGGTGGGGGTCACGGTTCATCAGCTCGAGGTAGCGGGTGAGCTGCTCGACGCCGTCGATGTCCCCCCGGCGCTTGATCTCGACTGCCACCGTTGCCCCTGACGCGTCCTTGCACAGGATGTCGACGGGTCCGATGGCGGTCATGTACTCGCGGCGGACCAGTGTGTAGCCCTCACCCAGGGTGGCGATGTGCTCGGCGAGCAGCCTCTGCAGGTGGGCCTCGACGCCATCCTTGACCAGGCCGGGGTCCGCGCCGAGCTGATGGGCCGAGTCGTGCAGCACCTCGTAGAGGCGCACCCGAAGGCGGTCCTGCGACTTGGCGTGCTGGACCAGCCAGACCGACTCGACGCCGTCGGCGACCTCGTGCTCCTCGGGGGCGACCTCCACCATCGCACACGGAGGTGACATCCAGTTCAGCGGTTTGTAGGAGCCGCCGTCGCTGTGGACGAGCACGGACCCATCGGCCTTGAGCAGCAGCAACCGGGTCGCCAACGGCAGGTGGGCCTGGAGCCGCCCTTCGTAGTCCACGCTGCACCGCGCTATGACCAGTCGCACGGCGGGCAGCCTACCGAGTCGGCGTGGCGACCCGTGATACGCCCGTCCTGTCGCTCGGGTGGCATCGCCGGGCGGCGAATGTGACCACCGCCTCGCCGGGGGGCTTACCCATGCCCTCTGGTGCTCTGACAGACTCGCCGACATGGCTCGTGACTTCGCAACAGTTGGCGTGATCGGACTCGGCACCATGGGTGCGGGCATCGTGGAGGTGTTCGCCCGCAACGGCCTTGACGTCGTTGCGGTCGAGGCGTCCCCGGAGGCAGTCGAGAAGGGCCAGGGGGTCCTGCGGCGCTCGACCGACCGTGCGCTCTCCCGGGGCAAGCTGACCGAGCAGGAGCAGACCCAGCTGCACGCCCGGATTCGCTTCTCCTCCGACCTCGCCGACCTCGCCGAGTGCGACCTCGTGGTTGAGGCCGTGCCCGAGCACCTCGACCTCAAGCGCGACATCTTCGCCAGGCTGGACAAGATCGTGAAAGCGGATGCCATTCTTGCCACCAACACCTCCAGTCTGTCCGTCACCGAGATCTCGGTGGCCACCCAGAACCCTCGCCGGGTGGTCGGCATGCACTTCTTCAACCCGGCGCCGGTCCTGAAGTTCGTCGAGGTCATCCGCACGGTCGTCACCGAGGACGCCGTCGTCGAGGACGTCAAGGCGCTCGCCGAACGGATTGGCAAGATGCCCGTCGTCATCGGTGACAAGGCCGGATTCATCGCCAACGCACTGCTGTTCGGCTATCTCAACCACGCCGTCGATATGTTCGAGAGCCGTTATGCGACGCGCGAGGACATCGACGCGGCGATGCAGCTGGGCTGCGGACTGCCGATGGGACCCCTGGCACTGATGGACCTGATCGGGCTCGACACGGC
>JAYSQM010000448.1:0-1887 GCA_043721575.1 Phycicoccus sp. | reverse complement strand
ACCAGGCGGTCGGTCTGCCCGAACAGGTGCAAGGCGATCGCGGCGTTGTCGGCCTCGAGGATGGCGCCGTTGCTGATCAGAGCGCTGTCCCCGAGCAGGATCACCGGCGGTCGCCCCAGCTGCGCGGCGGGCAGGCTGATCATCGCGCCACCGCCACCACCGCGACCACCACCACCGCGACCACCGTCCGCCGGGTCGGGGAAGCAGATCGTGGCAGCGGGGCCGTCGCCCGTCGACGTGTAGGCCCGGTCTGCCTTGGCGAGTCGGAAGTCCTGGCCCACCTCTGCGCCCTGGCAGCCGGCAGTCACGTCCGTCAGCACCGTGCGGTGGGAGTCGACCGGCAGGCCCATGCCCTGGGTGACCTCGGGGTCGGGACCGAGCAGGACCACGCTGGCGGCAGACGCTGCGTGTGCCAGCGCCGCCCGTGCCGTCCGTCCCGACAGGCGATCGGTGCGGGTGATCACGACCGTCGTGGCGCCGTCGACCCGCTGGTCGAGCAGCTCGCGTTGGTTGCGGACGACGGTCACGCCGACGCCGTGGTCGCGGAGCACGTTGGCCAGGCCTTGGGCTCCGGAGTAGCCGGGGTTGGCCGGATCGAGATCGTCGGTGTTGCCCTGCCGGTCCGGGGTCAACACCGTCACTGCCATGGCGGCAGCCAGCAGCAGGACGACCACGATCAAGGGCGTGAGCCATCGAGGACGCTTGCGCTTGAAGGGTTCTGTACCCCCGGTGTGGTCCGGGGGAGGTGCCTTTGGGGATGCGGCGAGCTTCGGTGCTCCCGCACCCGGGACGGTTGTGGTCGTCATACCGGCAGGTCCTGGAGCGGCGAGGCGGCCAGCACCGGGCGAGCCCTGACCAGCTCCTCGTCGAGGTGCTGGACCAGGCCGGCCTGGTCCGCGGTCGCGCGCCGATGGCCATAGCGCACGGAGTCGAACAGGTCGGCGGCCCGCGCGAGCCGGCCGGCGTGGTCAGGGAAGGGTTGCGCCAGCGCCAGACTTACCTCGTGGGCGGTGCGGCCCGGGGCGTCATCGAGCAGCGTGCGATTGCTCATGTCCTTGGCGATGGCGCGGAATCCGTCCAGGACTGCGTCGTCGTAGCGCCCATCCCGCAGGGCCTGGGCCGCCCTGTCTCGATAGGCACCCGGCGTGATCGTCGGGTCCTCCAGCACTGCCCCGTCCGAGGCGGGGGCGACCGACTCACGGCGGACCTTGGGCAGGACCCAGACGAGGAGGCCGATCACGACCAACGCCACCAACACCGTGATGACCGGGGAGAGTCCGCTGTTGGCCAGGTTGCTGACGCCGTCGAGGATCTTGCGCAGCTGGTCGAGGATCCACCGGATCACCGAGTCCAGCCACGGGTTCTGATAGTCGGAGCCGTGGAGCTCTTGATCCAGCCAGTCCCGCGCCTCGCGAGGTGTGGGATCCAGGCCACGATGAGGTGACCAGCTCGCCGGCGTCATGAGATGTCGCTCAGATCCGCGGTGCCGGGTTGGACTGGGCCTCGCGAAGCAGGACCACGTCGAGCGCTTCGAGGCGCATCCGACGGTCGATGTAGAGCAGTCCGGTCACGGCCGCCACGAAGGGTGTCGTGACCGCCCCGGCGATCAAGGCAGACAGGTGCGAGACGAACGTGACGCCCATCTGCCCTGACTCGGTGTCCTGCCCTGCCATTGCCGCGATGGCGATGCCGATGACCTGGAACGGCAGCTTGAGCAGCCACCCGGCGAACCCGGCGAGGAGTCCGGCTACCAGCGTGATGCCCAGCACGCGCCAGAACGCGGCGCCCTTGGTGAGTGCGAATGAGCGTCGCAGCCCTGCGAGCACGCCGTGGCCCTCGAGGACGATCGCGGGCCCTGCCAGCGAGATCTTCGTCGAGAACACCAGA
>JAYSQM010000447.1:0-6052 GCA_043721575.1 Phycicoccus sp. | reverse complement strand
GAGGTTGATCGACGCCAGCTGGCCGGTCGGCGTCTGTCGTCCCAGACTCGGTTCGCCCACCCGCAGCCAGCCCGTGACCGTGATGTCTCCCGCAGGGGTGGCCGGCACCGCGGAAGGGTCGGCTGCGCTCCGGCCGTTGGGGATCCACCCTCGATCGACCAGGACTGACGCACCGTCGGCCAGCTCCAGCGGAACCACCACCTCGTAGCCGAAGACTCCGTTGTTCGGACGGTTACGCACCAGCATGAGGCTCTGGTCGGCATACCGGCCGGTGGCGGTGACCAGCGTCCACTCCTTCGCGCGGGGCAGGTTGGCGTCGGGTCCGGGCATTACCCTGGACAGCGGAACCGGGCTGGCGAAGTAGTGGCTGTTGATCCGCTGGGCCCTTGCCGCCTTGTCGTCGTGCCGGTTCCACTGCCACCGGCCGAGGAACACGCAGGTGACCGCGAAGAGCGCGGCGACCGCCAACGCGGCGAGCCAACGACGCGACATCACCACCTTCAGCACCCGAACGACGGTACCCGGCTTACCCTTGGAGGTATGACAAGCCTGCCGGTGGCGTCCGTGGCACGATCCGGCATGCCCGACACTTTCGGCCGGTTCGCCACGGATCTGCGGGTCTCGGTCACGGACCGCTGCAACCTGCGCTGCTCGTACTGCATGCCGGCCGAGGGTCTGCCGTGGATGACCAAGCCCGAGATGCTCACCGACGAGGAGATGCTGCGGATCATCGCGGTCTTCATCGGGCTCGGGGTGCGGCAGGTGCGACTCACCGGCGGCGAGCCGTTGCTGCGCCGATCCCTTGTCGACGTGGTGGCGGGCATCGCCGCGCTGACGCCGCGGCCGCTGATCGCGATGACCACCAACGGAGTTGGTCTCGACCGGCTCGCGGAGCCGCTGGCCAGAGCGGGGCTGGACCGGGTCAACGTCAGCCTGGACACGATCGACCAGCAGGAGTTCTTCATGCTCACCCGACGCGACCGGCTCGCTGACGTCGAGATGGGTCTGAAGGCCGCAGCCTCAGCTGGGCTGACCCCGGTCAAGGTCAACGCCGTGGCGATGCGCGGCATCAACGATCACAGCGCTGTCGACGTCCTGCAATGGTGCCTGGACCGTGACTACCAGCTGCGGTTCATCGAGCAGATGCCGTTGGACGCCCAGCACGAGTGGCAGCGCGATCTCATGGTCACCGCCGCCGAGATTCGCGGGCAGCTGTCCACCCGGTTCGCGCTGACCCCGCTGCCGGACGAGACCCGGGGCACTGCACCCGCCGAGCTGTTCCTCGTTGACGGCGGGCCGTCGACGGTCGGGATCATCGCCAGTGTGTCGGCCCCGTTCTGCGCAGCCTGTGACCGGGTCCGGCTGACCGCGGACGGCCAGGTCCGCAACTGCCTGTTCGCCAAGGGCGAGGTGGACCTGCGGGGTCCGTTGCGCGATGGTGCCACCGATGCTGAGCTGGCGGGCCTGATCCAGGGCGAGATGTGGCGCAAGGCTCGTGGCCATGGCATCGGCACGCCTGACTTCGTCCAGCCCGAGCGGCCGATGTCGGCCATCGGTGGCTGACCCCGGGTCACTGACCCCGGCCCACCTGCGCCTGTTGGTGCCACTGATGCCAGACATCTGACGAGACCGGTCAGCCGGTCTCGTCAGTGACGTGCGAAACATCGAGCTGCGACACCGGGACGGTGTCCTTCAGGAACCCCCGCATCGACAGGAAGTCCGAGAGCGAGACGCGGTGTTCCTCGCAGGCCAGCCAGGTCTTGCGCCGGTCGGGCGTGTGCAGCTTCGGGTTGTTCCACAACAGGCCGTATGCCGCGTCGGCGCGGCAGCTCTTGGCGCTGCAGCGCGTGCGGCTCTCGGGGTGGGAGGCGCCAAAGATCATCGGGGTGGGTCCTCATCGGGTTGGTCTTGATCGGGTCGGTCTTCATCGGGACGGCGGGGCGAGAGGTGTGGAGGCGCGGCGTTGTTGGGCGTCACCGGTCCAAGTGTCGTGCTCCGCTGCGACCTCGTGGCATTGGCCATCACGACGGCGATGTAGGGGAGAACCACGGCAGCGGTGACCAGGGTCCAGCCGATCACCGTCCAGTGGAGCACTGCGAGCGCAACGACCGCGAACATGAAACACACGGTGCGGATCCCCATCGACACCAGATAGCGACGCATCCGTTCGCCCTGGTCGTCCTGGAGCGACGCAGGCAGGCCGGTTACGGCGAACACCTGCTTCGGGGGACGGGAGCCGCGCTTTCTCACACCTCGACGATATGCCGGGGTGCATGCGGCGTACCCGCGGGTAGTCGGCTAGCGTCCCCAGTGCCCGCCTGACAAAAGCGTGCGCCCGAACAGCGTGCGTCCGAACAGAGGGTGCGCCCGCTGATCGACGATGTGCCTGGACCGCGACCCTGGTGGAGGAACTGATGGCTGACCCTCGCAACGTGATGATCACGGGAGGCAACCGAGGCATCGGCCTCTCGATCGCACGGGCTTTCGACCAGGGCGGCGACAACGTCGTGATCACCCACCGTTCGGGAGAGCCTCCCCAGGGACTGCGGGGCGTGATCTGCGAGGTGACCGACAGCGAGTCGGTGGATGCCGCGTTCACGGCCGCCGAGGAGAAGCTCGGTGGACCGATCGAGGTGCTTGTGGCCAACGCCGGAATCACCCGCGACGGACTGCTGATGCGGATGAGCGACGATGACTTCAACTCGGTGATCGACACCAACCTCGCCGGTGCCTTCCGCTGCGCGCGTCGGGCCAGCAAAGGGATGATCAAGCTTCGCAAGGGGCGAATCGTGTTCATCTCCAGCGTGGTTGGGCTCTACGGCTCGGCAGGACAGGCTAACTACTCTGCCAGCAAGTCGGCGCTGGTCGGGTTGGCGCGCTCGATCTCGCGCGAGCTGGGCGGACGGGGGATCACCGCCAACGTCGTTGCCCCTGGCTTCATCGAGACCGAGATGACCGCTGAGCTGCCCGAGGATCGTAAGAAGGCCTACCTGGCGGGGATCCCTGCGGGCCGCTTCGCCTCCCCGGAGGAAGTCGCTGCAGCCGTTAGGTTCATCGCGTCGGAGGACGCGGCATACATCACTGGCGCCGTCATCCCGGTTGACGGCGGCCTTGGCATGGGTCACTGAACCCGAACCCCGGAAGGACTGCGCATGTTGTTGCAAGGCAAGAAGCTGCTGATCACTGGTGTCCTGATGGACTCCTCGATCGCCTTTCACGTGGCCAAGCTGGCACAGGAGCAGGGCGCCGAGGTCGTGCTGACCTCGTTCGGTCGCACCATGAAGATCACCCAGGCCATCGCCAAGCGGCTGCCGTCGACGCCGCCGGTCATCGAGCTTGACGTCACCAACCAGGAGCATCTCCACTCGCTGGCTGAACGGCTCGGGGAGCACGTCGACCGCCTCGACGGCGTGCTGCACTCGATCGGCTTCGCCCCGCAGGGTGCCTTCAACTTCCTCGAGGCCACGTGGGAGGACGTTGCGACCGCGTTGCACACATCGGCATACTCCCTCAAAGCCCTTGCGGTTGCGGCGCTTCCGTTGATGTCTCCCGGTGGCAGTGTGGTCGGCCTGACGTTCGACGCGAAGTTCGCGTGGCCGGTCTATGACTGGATGGGCGTGGCCAAGGCCGCGTTCGAGTCCACCAGCCGTTACTGCGCCCGCGATCTCGGCCCCAAGGGTGTGCGCGTGAACCTCGTGGCGGCCGGCCCCATCCGCACGACGGCCGCCAAGTCCATTCCCGGATTCGAAGGCTTCGAACAGTCCTGGGCAACTCGAGCCCCTCTGGGTTGGGACGTCAATGACGCCATCCCGGCGGCGAAGGCATGTGCGGCGCTGCTGTCCGACTGGTTCCCGGCGACCACCGGCGAGATCATCCACGTCGACGGCGGCTTCCATGCGATGGGCCAGTAAACGCACGGCAAGGAGTTCGCCAAACGCACCGGGCTGAACCTTCGCTGGACGATCAGCGAAGGACGACTAGAGTCCGCGCCATGACTCCTGCTCCCGTGACGGTCACCGAGGTCAGGGTCCTGGAGGGGCCCAACCTGTACTTCGCCCGCCCTGCAATCAAGATCATCATCGACTGCCCGGGTTACCTGAGCGCCGACGAGAGGACGCTGCGGGCCATCGGCATGCGGCTGGGGATGCGCGGCGTCCGACCGGGGGCTCCGGACTCGGGGCAGCGCCAGCGAGCGGTCATGCGGTTGGTGGCGCAGGTGGTTCGCCGGATCGCTGCTGCGTCCGGCACGACCAGGCTGGGTGTCCGAGTTCGCACAGGTGGGTCGCGTGATCAGGTGGTCGTGGCGTTCCCGTGGCGCTGGCGAGGCCGCGGGCTGGCCTTGGGGGAGTCGCTGGGTCCGGCGCTGAGCGCCCTGATCGACCCGGCCCAGGCCGTCCACGAGGGCGCCCTTGGCGCGGCGGTCACGGCCGTCACCAACGCCGAGCAGGGCGCGAAGTCCACCGTCATCAAGCCGAAGATCCCCGTCGCGTCGGTGACGGGGACCAATGGCAAGACGACCACGACGCGCCTGCTCGGACACATCGGTATGACGGCTGGTTTGGTCACCGCATGGAGCTCCACGGACGGGGTGGTCGTCCAGGGAGAGATGGTCGAACCGGGCGACTACTCGGGCCCCGCGGGTGCCCGCCAGGTCCTCTCCACACCGGGGGTCCAGCTCGGCATTCTCGAGACGGCGCGTGGCGGCATGCTCCTGAAGGGCATGGGCGTCTCGGTCAACGACGTCAGCGTCGTGACCAACGTATCCGCCGACCACCTCGGGCTACAGGGCATCGACACCGTCGACCAGCTGGCCGAGGTCAAGGCGATCGTCACCAAGATCACCAAACCGACCGGCTGGGTGGTGCTCAACGGCGACGACCCCCGCGTGTGGGCTATGCGCGCCGGTATCAAGGCCCGGCCCTGGGTGTTCAGCCTCGATGCCGACTCACCGGCCCTGCGGGAGTCCTTCAACCTCGGCGGGCGCGGCATCACTGTGCTCGACGGCGACATGGTCGTGTTGCAGCCCAATGGTGAGGCCGACCATCTCACGCCGGTCGTGGACGTGCCGGTGACGTTGTCCGGCCTCTCGGAACACAACATCGCCAACGCCCTCGCCGCCGCCGCCGCTGCACTGGGCCTGGGCCTCCCACGGAAGGCGGTCGTCGAGGGGCTGCGCACCTTCGCGCCCGACCCGCGGCACAACCCCGGCCGGATGAACGTGTACTCACTGCCGCTGGCTGGCGGCAAGGTGACGGTGATCATCGACCTCGCCCACAATGAGGCCGGTCTGGAGGCACTGCTGCGGGTCGCGGAGGGTCTGAGACCGCCCGGGTCCGCGGTCCATCTCGGGCTTGGCAGCGCCGGCGACCGGACGGACGACATCCTGCAGGGCCTCGGCGAGCTGGCCGGCCGCCGCGCCGACCGGGTGTCGGCGGTGCACAAGGCGAGCTACCTGCGTGGTCGTGAGATGGAGGACCTCGAGGCGCAGCTGCGGATCGGCCTGGCCCGGGTCGGCGTCGCCGAGATCGACTCGTACCAAACGGAGCTCGAGGGACTTCAGGCGATGGTCGCGACGGCCGGCCGGGGCGACGTGCTCGCGGCCATGGTGCATGCCGACCGCGTCAAGCTCGACGAATGGCTCATGGGGAACGGTGCCACCGTCGACTCCGCCGTGGAGATCCGCCGCAAGGTGATTGCCGCACGCGGAGAACACGAGGCAGAGGCCGCGATCGCCGAGCTGTCGGCCAACCCCGATGAGCAGCTCCGCGTCGTCGCAGCCCAAACCCTGGCCGACACCGACCCGGGCGATCCGCGACTGATCTTCGAGCTGGCCGTCGCACACGACAGCGCGGGTGACGACCATCAGGCGATTGCGTTGTACGACAAGGCACTTGGCGCCGGGCTGCGCGAGCCACACCGTCACCGGGCGTTGATCCAGCAGGCGTCGAACTATCGCAACGTCGGGGACCTCGCCGCGGCAAGACGGATCCTGGATGGGCTCTCCGGGCAGCGGCCCGACAGCGCCGCCGTAGCGGCGTTCCGGGCGCTGACG
>JAYSQM010000446.1:0-3265 GCA_043721575.1 Phycicoccus sp. | reverse complement strand
CGGCGTCGCGCCACTGCCGCAGCAGCAGTCGCGGCGTGGAGGGTTCGATCCATCGGGTCGCCATTGCGCCGAAGTTACCAGCCGCCGATTCGAACATTGAGGCGTGCGGGGGGGGCAGACTGGGCGGATGAGCGAAGACACAGCGCGGCCGGTCTGCACCACATGTGGGCTCGTGCTGGACGACGACTCCGATGTCCGCCTCAGTTGGGCGCTGGGGGTCGAGAACGGCCGGCAGGTCTGGACCTGCGACCGGTGCAGTCGCGAGAACCTGCGGAGCATCGAGGGCAAGCTGGACTCTGCCTGGTGGTGACGTGCCAGGGCGGATACGCCCTGTGTGGGACGCTTCTCGAGAGACGCGCCGTCCCCAGGTGTGCGGGCCCGGAGCCCGCACGGTCCTTAGGTTTGCTGAATCGGGGGCAGATCGGCGCCGGGCAGCCAGCGGTCCACGGTGGCCCGGCCGGGCACCTCGCCCTGGATCTGGCAGAGCACGCCGATGCCGCCGAGCCACACGCGGTGGATCAACAGGTACGACGGCGGCAGGTTCAGCTTGAGGCCCAGCGTGAAATCGGGGCGGCGAGGATCGTTGAGGTGCAACGACAGTGCGCGCAACCAGGGGCGCGTGAACCTGAAGGTGTCGGTCCGCAGCGGCTCGAGGAACGGCCCGAGGAAGCCCAGCAATGCTTCCGCGTCGATGTCGATCGAGGCCTTGACGAACCCCTGGCGGCGTAGGCCCTCCAGCGAGCCCTCGGCGTCGCCCGCCAACGCCAAGGTGAGTAGCTGCCCCATCTCGACCGGGAGGCCATGGGGGAGTCGGTTGACCGCGCCGAAGTCGAGAACCCCGAGCCGGCCGTCGGCCAGCATCCGGAAGTTGCCGGGATGTGGGTCGGCATGCAGCAACCCGACCCGCCCGGGCCCGACGAGCAGGAACTCCAGGTATCGTGCAGCGGCGGCGTCGCGGGCCTCGGGGGAACCGGTCGCGATGATCGCCGACAGCGGGACCCCGTCGAGCCATTCGCTGACGATGACGTTGCCCTTGTGGTGGACGACGTCGGGGATGGCGTAGTCAGGGTGGCCCGCGAACGCCGCGGCAAACGCCTTCTGGGACCTGGCCTCCAGCGCGTAGTCCAGCTCCTCGGACACCCGGCTCTTGAGCTCATCAAGGATCGGCTTGATGTCCAGCCCCGGGATCCATCCGGCGGCCAGGCGAGCCACCCGGGACACCTGGTTGAGGTCGCTGATCAGTGCTGGGCCGACGCCCGGGTACTGCAACTTGACCGCGACGTCACGGCCGTCCTTCCACACTGCCCGGTGCACCTGGCCGATCGACGCTGCCGCTGTCGGCTTGTCCTCGAACGACACGAACTTCTGCCGCCAGCGCGGCCCGAGCTCTGCGGCCAGCACCCCATGGACCACCGACGTGGGCAGCGGCGGCGCGGCGTCCTGCAGCTTGGTCAACGTGGCGCGGTACGGCCCGGCGAGCTCCTCGGGCATCGCGGCCTCGAAGATCGACAGCGCCTGGCCGAACTTCATCGCCCCGCCCTTGAGCTCGCCCAGGACCGTGAAGAGCTGCTTGGCGGTGCGGGCCTGGACCTCGGCGGCGACGAGCTCGGCTGGTTTGCCGCCGACCCGCCTGCCCAGGCCCAGCGCCGTGCGCCCGGCGAACCCCAACGGCAACGCCGCAAGCCTGGCCGTGCGCATCACTGCCTTGCGGGGGAGTTCGCTCACCCCGTCATTGTCACGTGCCCAGCCGTGCAGTCGCACAGCGGATGCGAAAACCAGCGGCGGGTCTGGATCGTCGGCCACGGCAGGGAGAGCTCCAGCGAAAGATCGCCGGGGACCGGCTGCCCATCCAGGCACGTGTGCACGATCATGGCCGCGGCCCCGGCGGTCATCGCGGTCAGCGTGCTCTCCAGACTGACTGATGCACAGGGCAGGAACGGCCCCCGAGGAGCGAGCTGGGACAGCAGTGCGGGCCAGGCGGCGTCCCGGTCACAGCGGTGCAGATCCAGACACGAGAGGCATGGCCCGTCGCCCCCGGCGATGAGCGGACCGACCTGCACCCGGTGACCCTGAACCACCAACGGCAGATGCGGTATGCCGCGGCGCAGCCACGGCTCGCCCGCATCCGGGCGGATCGCTCCCACTGCGGCCAGCACCACCAGGTCAGGCAGGTCAGGCAGATCCGAAACTGACCCGAACGTCGCCTCGCCGGCCCGGTGGCTGCGCAGCTCGAGGTCCAGCGTGTTCACGGCGTTGGCGCCGACACTGACCCGCCCGATCCCGCCGACCCGCAGCAGATCGGCCAGGGCGCAGGGCAGGTCGCCCTCGCCGCTGATCAGGACGTGCTGGGTGGACCTGGCGGCGACGTGGTCGTAGCCGTCGCCCGCCAGGCCGTAGGCCGCCGCAACCGCACTTGCGTCCGCCCGCAACAGATGGCGCCGCGGCTCGTCGATCGGGGACAGCCAGGCCCGGTCCGTGGCGGTGTCGACCAGCAGGTGATGCTCGTCCAGTGTCCTGATCAGGTCCGACAGCCGCCCGGCGGCGACCCCCGCTGCGGCGGCCACGGCATACAGGGTCCGGATGTCCAGGCTCCCGTCGAGACCCTCCAGCACGGCGATCTCGGCGTCACTGAGCCCGTCCAGCACGACTCCGGCGTCGGGGCACAGCCCGAGCTGGAGTGATCCGGGACCACGTCGCAGTGGCTGCACGTGGCTCTTGAGGCGGGGTCTGCGGTTCATGGATTCCTCCGGCGATAGATCGGTCGTGAGGAATCTGTCACGATCTTGGAGGGGCTCCGATGTCATCCACAGCAGTTGAGTAGCAGTACCTAGGCGGGACATGCGAAGGGGCGGCACCCGAGCCTGATGCTCGAGTCCCGCCCCTTGCGAGTTCGGTGGCCGGTCAGGCCTTGCCGAGAATGCGGTTGAGGTTCGTGCCACACACCGGGCACGTGCCCTTGGCCATCCGGCGGCCGTTGGTCTCAACGACCTTGCCCGTGGCGTTTCGCTTCTCCTTGCACTTCACGCAGTAGTAGTCGCCCGTGTACATTTCGCCGGTCTCTACAGACTCTGCCATTTGTCTATGTCTCCTGTGTCGTTCCTTGCCGCGCCGTGCGGCACCGGACTCGTTTCACCCTAGACCAGGCTGAGCACAACGTCGCGCATTGGGACGCGTTTCTCGTGCTCAGGTTTGGCTCGTCTACTCTCGCGCCATGAGCGAGAGGACCAACCAGAGCTGGTGGAACACCCCGTATGACGACCTGTTG
>JAYSQM010000445.1:0-1586 GCA_043721575.1 Phycicoccus sp. | reverse complement strand
CTCGACAGGCGGCCTTCACGGCCATCACGCCGGACCAGAAAGTGCCCAGGAACCACCCCATCCGGCGCATCAAAGCGCTCGTTGAGCCCGTCCTCAAGGAACTCTCACCGCTCTTCGACGAGATGTACCGGCTCATCGGCCGTCCCTCCATCCCGCCGGAACACCTCCTCAAAGCGACCCTCCTGATGACCCTCTACTCGGTGCGCAGCGAGCGCCAGTTCTGCGAACGGCTGGAGTACGACCTCCTCTTTAAGTGGTTCCTGGACCTCAACATCGACGACCCCGCGTTCGATGCCAGCACGTTTTCGAAGAACCGGGGACGGCTCCTGGAACACGCTGTCGCGGCCAGGTTCATGCAGGCGGTGCTGGAGGAAGCGGGGCGCAGGCGCCTCCTCTCGGAGGAGCACTTCACCGTCGATGGCACGCTCCTGGAGGCGTGGGCCTCGCTCAAGAGCGTCCGCCCCAAAGACGAACAGGATCCGCCGGCGGGTGGCGGACGGAACCCCGACCGCGACTTCCATGGAGAGCGCCGCGTGAACGACACGCACGCGTCGACAACAGACTCCGAGGCGCGGCTCTCCACCAAGAGCAAGGGCCAGGCGGCGAAGCTCAGCTACCTGGCCCACGTCCTTATGGAGAACCGCAGCGGGCTGTTGCTCGACATCCTCGTCACGCAGGCGAGCGGGACAGCGGAGCGAGATGGGGCGATCACGATGCTCAAGCGCCGCCGGGGCATCCACCGGCGGGCAACGGTCGGGGGCGACAAGGCCTACGACACGAAAGACTTCGTGAGGCAGTGCCGGGAACTGGACGTGACCCCTCACGTAGCCCGCAACCTCAGCGGCCGCCGCAAGGGTGCGATTGACGGGCGCGTCACCCGCCACGCGGGCTACGCCCAGAGCCAACGCAAGCGAAAGCTGGTCGAAGAGGGCTTCGGCTGGATGAAGACGGTGGGCGCCTGCCGCAAGCTGCGCTACATCGGCGTCCTCAAGAACCAGTTCTGGATGACGATGGAAGCGGTCGCCTACAACCTCGTGCGGATGGCCAACCTCCAAGCCCGGCCGGCCTGAGCAGAACGGCCGGCGGGAGCTTGGCCGAAGCGGCCCGCGGAGGCCAAACCGGGTGCCAGCGGCCGCTTGTCTGAGCGCCCAGAGGGCTCCCACCGGCTGTCCAACCCACTCCCAGTTACCCCTTCCCCCTCCCCTGGCCGTCAATCCAAGCCCTTGTTCAACACCCTGCTAGAACGGCCTTTGGTTCCCGGTTATCGGGCCATGCGGCCCAGCTTCGCCAGACAGGCTGCCTAGCTGAGAGTGCCCGAGCACGTACCGCCACGACTTCCCGCGACAGGGCGCCGGTAGTCATCGTGACACAGCGCAGGACAACCTTTGTGTTCGTCTGGACAGCCGGACGACTTCGCCTCGATAAAGCTCCCGGTAGGTGGGCGTCAGCCTTTTGCGGGAAGGGGATGTTGAACGGAGGATGTGAGCGGCGGGGGCAGGGCGAGCCTGGATGGCGCGCCATGGAATGGCGGAGCAACGGCTAGCGGCCCTGGACGCGGCAGCGGAGTCGCGGGCAGCCTGGCGGCG
>JAYSQM010000444.1:0-7624 GCA_043721575.1 Phycicoccus sp. | reverse complement strand
GCCGGTGAATAGCGTCGAGCTCGCCTGGGCCGTGCACTACCGCATGTACGACCCGTTCGTCCTGGCGCAGCTCGACGCCCACCTGCTCGTGGTAACCGTCCAGGCCGAACACCAGCCGCATAACGTGTTGCTCGCAGGCCCCGACCCCGGCGGGGCGCATCCGCTGGCCGAAGCCGAACAGCTCCACGAGCCGCTCTCGCCCGTCGGACCTAGTCAGCGTCTCACTTTGGGAACTCTTGCGGGCGGCGCCGTGCAGATACCCCGGCGGCCGGCTCAGTCGGATTCGCCTTGACCGCGGTATGCGTCGGGTCTACGTTCAAACTCATTCCACATGTGACCGTCATCACGTCCAGGGGCGCAGTTCATCGACCCGATCAGCTCACCCGCCATCACCACATTTCAGGAAGGTCCTTCGTGAAGAAGTTAGTGGTTTTTGCCGCCAGCGCCGCACTGGTATCAGCGGGTCTCCTGGCGGGTCCACCCGCGCAGGCCTCGGCCCCGGCATACGACATCTCGACCCTGGCTGGGAAGGTCGCCTCGCTCAACGGGACGGCCGGCCTGCAGATCCGCTTCTCCGCGTACGTCGAGCATGAGGCCAACGGGGAGGGCTCGGCGCCGTCGGCCTTGCCGATCACACCGACGAACGTCCTCAGCAGTCCATTGGACGCCACCTCCGTGGCAGCGCCCGCCGTCACCGTCAACCAGGACACTGCTGCCGCGCCCCAGAACGAGACCGCGATCGCCGTGGACCCGAACAACGCGCAACGGGTGGTGGGGAGCGCCAACGACTACGTGACGCGCACGTGGGCATGCTCTATCTCGGGCACCCCCTGCAGCGCCCTGGGTGACGGGTACTCGGGCACCTACTTCTCCAACAACAGTGGTAGCACGTGGTGCTGCAACTCCTCAGACCCTGCGCACCTGGGAACGCTCATCCCCGGTGTCACCCGTCTGACCGGCGGGCCGTATGACGCCGGCGGCGACCCGGCCCTGGCCTTCGACAGCCGGGGAGCCGTGTACTACGCGGGGCTGGGCTTCAACCGGGCGAGCGCACCGAACACGGTGACCGTGAACAAGGGCACCTTCGACGACACAGGGAAGCTCGGCTGGAGCGCGCCGACGTTCATCAACGCGACGAAGTCCCCGGCGGTGTTCAACGACAAGGAATGGATCGCCGCCGACGCCAATGCGGCCAGCCCATTCCGTGACCGCGTCTACGTTTCCTGGACGCGCTTCATCTTCAATCCGACCACCGGTGCCTACGTCCAGTCGCCGATCTTCTTCGCGTCATCCAGTGACGGCGGCCGGTCCTTCACAAGTCCGACGTCCATCTCGGGCAACGTGCTCTACGACCAGGGTTCGCGACCGGTGGTCGGTCCGGACGGCTCCCTCTACGTCTTCTTCGAGGGTTCCACGAGGTTGGCCACGGCCAGCTCCACCTACGTCGTCAAGTCCGTTGACGGTGGCGCGAGCTGGGGCAAGCCACTGGCGATCTCGACGCTGGTCGACAGCGCAGTCCTGCGCGACACCGCCTTCCGCGACAACAGCTTCCCTGCGGCGGCGGCGGCTCCCAACGGTGACCTCTACGCGACATGGACCACGATGAGCGGCGGAGCGTCCACAGCCGTCTACAGCAAGGGCACCAACGGCGGTACGTCGTGGTCGGCGCCCGCTCGCGTCTTCGCGGCCGCCACACGGACTGCGGTGGGGTATCCCGTCAACCAGACTGCCGGTGGCACGCTCACCGCGCCCTCGCCGGCAGGTGCCGTCGAGGACATCTTCCCTGCCGTCGACGTGGGCGCCGATGGGCACGTCTACTTCGGCTCCTACCGGGGTGGCACTGTCTCCCCGTGGCAGACCTGCGCGGCCGCACCACGACCGCCGGTGGGCCGGATCACCTGTACCACCCTCGGCGCGTACATCCACAACACCCGGCTCGACTACGTCGTCACCGATCTGACGACCACGCAGACGGTGAGCACGCACCCGATCAACACGCGATACGGGTTCGGAGGCGGGTTCTTCGGTGACTACACCGATCTGTCGGTCGGGTCCGACGGACAGTTCCACGCGGTGTGGACAGACAGCAACAACGAGCAGAACGTCGAGTGGTTCTACGGCGCCCAGTTCACACCAACGCTCATCCACCAACAAGACGTCGCCACGGCAGCAGGCAAGCTCAGTACCCACTGAGGCCCAAGCCAGCCAAAACTGGCCACGTGGTCCGGCTGCGCAGAACACGCCGGACCACGTTGGCGGCCACCGACGGTGGTGTGAACCTGCCCCGCAGCGAGACGCAGCCGGTCGGCCGGATCCCGACGGTCGCCCCGTCGTCACGCACGACCGTGCTGCGCTGACGCGCGCCGACCAGATGCTGTTCGTCGCCGACGGGTGCGCCGTCGACCATGACGTCCCGCTCCTTGAGCGGTGTCCTGACACCACCGGTCGGTCGGACACCCGCTGCAGGCCAGCGAGTTCCGCCACCGGCTGTGGTGCGACCGGCACCACCGGCGCGGCCTTCGGGCGTCTTGGGGTCGTTCGGGCCACTGACGCACGGGTCGGGCGGCTGGGCCCAGAACCATGCACTAGCGTGCGCTCGTGACCCCCACGCAGCTACGCGCGTTCGCCGCCGTGGCACGATGCGGTTCGGTCAAGGAAGCAGGCGCGGACCTCGGGGTCTCGGGGGCCGCAATCTCGCTGCACGTCGCCCAGCTGCGCAAGGAGCTCGGGGACCAACTGTTCGTGCGTACGTCGGCCGGTCTGGCGTTCACCCCCGGTGGTCTGCGGCTTGCCAGCCGAGCGGCCGAGATGCTGGGGCTGCAGGACCGGACCATCCTCGAGGTGAGCCAAGCCGGGGGTGGTCGTCGCCTGCTGCGCGTCGCCGCCTCGAGCCTGTTCGCCGAGCATGCGGCGCCAGGCCTCATCGAGCTGTTCACCAGCCGGGCCGACGACCTGGATGTCGAGCTGAGCGTCCGCAGCCCGCGCCAGTTCAGCACGTTGCTGCTTACGCGTTCCGCCGACGTCGCCATCGGCCCGGTTTCCTCGGGCGTCGACCCTTCGCTGGTCTGCACGTCGTTCCTCAAGTACCAGGTCGTCGTTGTCGTCGGGTCGGCCCACCCGCTCGCCCGCGGCCGCGTGTCCCTCGACCAACTGCGGGAGCAGACCTGGCTGCTCGGCCCCGCGGCTGCCGGCGACGCGGGAGAGGTCCCGCAGATGCTGCGGCGTATCCGAGTACCCGAAGACCGCCAACGGATCTTCCAGAGCGATGCGGCCGCACTCGAAGAGACCCAGCGCAACCATGGTGTCTCCCTGGCGGTGTCGTTCGTCGTGGCGCAAGACGTGGCGAAGGGCCGACTGGTGAAGCTGACCGGCCAGGGCCTGCAGACCGACGCCGTCTGGAGCGCACTGGCGCTGCCCGAGCTCAGCCCTGGGTCCGCAGTGGCCGAGCTGACCCGGTTCGTCATCACTCCCCGAGCCACCCAGGCCATGTTGCGCGGGTCGGGCGTCAACGTCAGCCACTTCAAGCCGTCGGTGCACGTCACTTTGTGGAGCTAGCGGACTGACCGGCTAAGCTCGGTCACGACGGCGGCGAGTGAACGGAAGTCGTCGGCCGGCAGCAGCTCGTCGCAGAACGGCAGCGCCGCAGCCATCGTGCCTACAATTGGCTCGAAGCCGGGGGCTGTAACCCGGGGATTCATCCAGATCACCCGATGCGCTCGGCGGTGCAGCCGAGCCATCGCGACGGCCATCTGCTCTGGCGGTTCGCTGTCCCAACCGTCCGACCCGATAACGACAATGCCACCGCGTACGGCGCTGCCATGGTGAGAGGTCAAGAGTGCGTTGACACTGGCCGCAACCCGGGTCCCACCGAATCGGTCGGTGACCTTTTCAGTCGCCTGCTCGGTGGCCAGCGCCGTGGACTTGTTGCGCAGCACTGAAGTCAGCCGCGTCAGCGTGGTCGCGAAGGCGAACGCCTCACCACCGGCCACCATCGTGAGCGCTCGCATGAGATGGAAGTATGCGGCGATCTGGGGCTGCATCGACTGACTGACGTCGCAGAGCATGACGACCTTGCGCGGCTTGGGCACGGGGCGCACCCGCACGAGCTCGATGGGTTCCCATCCCGTGCGGCGCGAGCGGGCGATGGTGGGGCGCAGCGCGACCTGCCTCCCCGCAGGGCCAGGGGCGCGGCGTCTCGATCGGCGCATCGGCCAGGTGCGAAATGCAGCCTCCAGCCACCCACCGAGAAGCTCCATCTCACGCTCGCTCAACTGCTCGAAGGGTAGATCTGCCAACCCCTCCAGCTCGCTCGGTAACCGCTCGGGCACATCCGTGTCGCTATCGGAGTCCTGGGACGTTGAGACCACGGGCGGCAGCGTCGCCCAAGGCAAGGCGTCTCCTTGGGCCGGACCGGGTGCCGCCTTGGGCACAGAGACGAGCGCCTCCTCACGCATCGGGCTCTGCCCCTGCGCCCCTCGGCTGGGTGGGTCGATCGAGAAGGCGGCGTGAGCGAACACGGCTTCGAATACGGCGTCAAACGCTGCGAGCTCAGATCGTTGACGTACCAACGCAATCCGGGCGGCCCAATAGAGCCTGGACATCGAGTCGGGCGGGGTGGCGACCAGGGCGCGGGTGAAGTCCTCGATGCCGGTCAGCCCCACCGGAACGCCGTGGTGCCTCAGCCGGACGGCGAACGCGGTCGCGAACGACGCGCGGTCGACACCACGCAACAGCACAGGCGAGGGCCGCCCCTCATCGGGCAATGAGGTACACCACCACCGCCATAACCGCCACCACGACAACCAAAACCGGCACGAGGCGCTTGGCCATCGACCCTCCGGCCAGGCTCATCAGGTCGAGCGGCTCCAGAGCGGGGGGCGCCTCGACGGGACCGGCCGTGGGGCGAAGAAGATCAGGCTCATCAACCGCAGCCGTTCCGGCAGGTACTGACTCAGATGGGGTTGTGGCCACGAGCTTGCCCTCGAGGCATTCGACGAACTGGCCGAGAAGCTTCTCCGACACCTCCTTGATCATGCCTCCGCCCATTTGCGCGATCTTTCCCGAAATCTTCAGATCGGTGTCCACTGTCACCACCGTGCGGCCGCCGTCGGCCCGTAGCTGTGCAGTGATGAGGGCCGAGGCGTTGCCTGCTCCTCGCGAGTCCCGCCCCTTGGCGTCGATAACCGCCCGGTAGCCCGCGTCGTCCTTTTCGACGAACCGGGCCGTGCCGGCGTACTCCGAGATCACCGGCCCCACCTTGATCCGCACCTTGCCGCTGTACACCTCACCCTCGACGCCGGTCAGCTGCGCGCCCGGCAGGCAGAGCGAGACCCCTTCCAGATCAGTAAGCGCCTTCCATGCCTGTTCGACGGGCACGCTCACGGTGAACTCGTTGTCGATCTTCATGAAGTCCTCTCGGATTCTGCGGCAGCAGAGCGGTTCTGCGCATATTGCAGGTCGGCGAACGCACCGGTGATCGCGATCCGGTCGTCCGGAGTCTTGGCGATCGCGCTAAGGGTGCGAACGATCTCAGTGCCCACCAGATCAGCGGCCCCCAGTGCAGTGAGCGCCGACACCCAGTCAATGGTCTCAGCCATTCCCGGCGCCTTGTCGAGGTCCAGAGCGCGGACCCGCCCGATGAAGTCGGTGGCCGACGTGATCAGTGGATCGTTCGCGGCGGGCACCGACCTACGCAGGATCTCGGCGACCCTGGCCGGTGCCGGGAAGTCGATCCAGTGGTAGAGGCAGCGGCGGCGCAGGGCATCGTGTAGCTCGCGGCTGCGGTTGGAGGTCAGAACGACCACCGGTCGGCGGTCGGCGACGAACGTGCCGATCTCCGGGATCGTGATCGAGGCCTCGCCGAGGAACTCGAACAGCAGGGCCTCGAACTCGTCGTCCGCGCGGTCGATCTCGTCGATCAGCAGTACCGGCGCGACAGGGCCGGACGTCCGGATGGCTTTCAGGATCGGCCGCTCCTGAAGGAACTCCTCAGTGAACAGATCGGCGTCGGCCAGAGTCTGATGCCGCGACTCCGCCAGTCGGATCGCCAACAGCTGGCGCTGGTAGTTCCACTCGTAGAGCGCCTCACTTGCCGTCAGACCCTCGTAGCACTGCAACCGGATCAGCGGCGCCCCCAGAGCACGTGCCAGCGCCTTGGCCGCGGTGGTCTTACCGACACCGGGCTCACCCTCCAGCAGCAGTGGTTGCTCCAGGGTAAGCGCCAGGAACAGCGCCGTGGCCATCCCGTCGTCCACCAGGTAGTCGATCTCGTCCAGTCGTCGCCGCACGTCGTCCGCGTCGACCATCGGCCCACGGGCTGGAGTGCTCATCGGTGCGTCCGGGACTGGTCGTCAGCCACCAGCGCCTCGTAGTCCTGCCAGGTGTCGACATCACCGGGAACGACCCCGTCCACGGGTACGTCACGAACGTCATACAGGTCGGAGTGCAGCAGCCGCCAGACGGCCTTGTCCCCGTGCAGCTGGCTCAACTCCGCGAACATGTCCCGCCGGAACCACATCGGGTGCCCCAGGCCATTGTCATAGCGGCATACCGCCATCGGCGCTCCCTCGTCCGAGGTGAGCCGAGCCACGGCCGCAGAACTGATGCCCGGCTGGTCCCCCAACAGCAGCACCAGGCCATCCGCGCGATCGTCGACCGCCGGCAGGGCCGCACTGATCGACGAGCCGCAACCCGTCGAGTACTCCGGATTCTCAATGACCTCAACGGTTACCAGGTCCACTAACGAGCGCACCTGCGCGCTGGCAGCGCCAAGTGCCACGAGCAGCTGATCGAACTGGCAGGCTCGCGCAGCCGACAGCGTGGCGTCCAACAGGGTGCTCCCCCGGTAGGCGAGAAGCTGCTTCGGCTGCCCGAGGCGCCGAGAGGCACCGGCGGCCAGGACGAGACCCGTGACGAACAACCTCTACTGCCCGATCTCCGCGTGCGCCGGGTGGTCAGCCATGTACCGGTCGCGGCAGCCGGTCGCGCAGAACCAGTGGTCACCGTCAGCATCCTGCACGTGCGGGGTGTCCGGTCCCACCACGACGGTCATTCCGCAGACCGGGTCGATGACCTGCACAGGTTGCGCGACAGGCGCAGAAGTCGATGCCATGACGCCGTCGACGCGGACGGCGCGGACGACCTCTGCCATGATCGACAGCGCAATCTCCTCAGCCGTGCGGGCACCAATGTCGAGGCCAACGGGCGTCCGAACCCGAGCCCGCTCCGTGTCAGTGAGGCCCATCTCGTCGAGCACCGCAGCACCTCGAACCCGGCTCGCGACCAAGCCGATGAACGGGACGCCGGCGTCAAGGGCGGATCTGATCGACTCGGCCTCACCGCTCCCGTGGCTGGCGACAACAACCGCGGTGGCGCCGTCGGTGCGCTGCCCCGGTGGCACCCGCTCGCCGACGAACCCCAGCGGGCCGGCCATAGCCAGCAGTGCGTTGGTGATGGGCGTGTCGCCAATAGCCACCAGCAAGGGTGCGGGTAGCAAGGGCTCAAGGAAGATCTCAAGTGCGCCACCGGACAGACACGGGTTCACCACGACGCGGGCGCTCGGTGAGTCAGGGAACGGCTCCTCGCCCTCCGGCAGCACGCGCAGAAGCAGTGTCTGGCCGTCCGC
>JAYSQM010000443.1:0-2157 GCA_043721575.1 Phycicoccus sp. | reverse complement strand
GTGCTGGAGTTCGGTCGCAAGATCGCCGAGGGCCTGCCCGCCGATATCCGTGACGATCCGGCCGTCATCGCCGCCTATCTGGGAGTCGACGAAGATGCTTCTTGAGGTCAAGGGCCTGTTTGTGAACTACGGACGCATCGAGGCCATCCGCGACATCAGCTTCACCGTCGACGAGGGCGAGATCGTCACCCTGATCGGTGCCAACGGTGCTGGCAAGACCACGACCTTGAAAACGGTCTCGGGCCTGCGGCCGGTCAGGGCCGGCACGGTGACGTTCCAGGGCAAGGACATCACGCACCTGCCGGCCCATGAGCGGCCCGTCCTGGGCATCTCCCAGTCACCCGAGGGACGCGGGATCTTCCCGGGGATGACGGTGGGCGAGAACCTCGATATGGGTACCTACGCGAGAGTTGACCGCAAGTCAGCGGCCATCGCCGAGGACCGCGAGCGCGTCTTCACGCTGTTTCCCAGGCTCAAGGAGCGCGTCGGCCAAGCGGCGGGCTCGATGTCCGGGGGCGAGCAGCAGATGATCGCGATGGGCCGCGCTCTGATGGCGCGCCCCAAGCTCCTGCTCCTGGACGAGCCCTCGATGGGCCTGGCGCCCAAGCTGATCAAGCAGATCTTCGACATCATCACCGAGATCAACAGCCAGGGGACGACTGTCCTGCTCGTCGAGCAGAACGCCGCTCAGGCGCTCAAGCGGGCTCACCGCGCCTACGTCCTCGAGACCGGGGAGATCGTCAGGGAGGGCACCGGGGCGGACCTGTCATCGGACCCGACCGTCAAGGCCGCCTACCTCGGGGGCGACGTCTAGGTGCACTGACGTCGGCTCCGGGACGGCGGGGAGTCGGGCTCCCGCCCGCCCTCTGGGAAGCCGCCGTACGGTCAGCCCTTCGGCTTGGGCGTGCTCGTCGTGGCCTTTTTCGTCGCCGTCTTCTTTGTCGCGGTCTTCTTTGTCGCAGTCGTCTTCGGCGCCGCCTTGTTCGCCACGACCTTCTTTGCCACGACCTTGATGGCCGCAGCCTTGGTCGGGCTGATGCCGGTGGGTCGGCCAGGAGTCCGGGCGCTCCGGGCGAGGACCGGCGCGAGGAACCTGCCGGTGTGGCTCTCCTCGACCAGCGCTACCTGCTCCGGGGTCCCCTCGGCGATCACCCGGCCACCACCGTTGCCGCCCTCGGGACCCATGTCCACGATCCAGTCGGCGTTCTTGATGACGTCAAGGTTGTGCTCGATGACGATGACCGTGTTGCCCTTGTCGACCAGGCCCTGCAGCACCGCGAGCAGCTTCTTGATGTCCTCGAAGTGGAGGCCCGTCGTCGGCTCGTCCAGGACGTAGATCGTCCGGCCGGTCGAACGCTTCTGCAGCTCGGTGGAAAGCTTGACGCGCTGAGCCTCACCGCCGGAGAGCGTGGGCGCCGGCTGGCCGAGCCTGACGTAACCGAGGCCGACGTCCACGAGCGTCCGGAGGTGCCGCGAGATGGCCGGAACCGCCGCGAAGAACTCCGATGCCTCCTCGATCGGCATGTTCAGGACGTCGGAGATCGTCTTACCCTTGAAATGCACCTCGAGCGTCTCGCGGTTGTAGCGCGCACCGTGGCAGACCTCGCACGGCACATAGACGTCCGGCAGGAAGTTCATCTCGATCTTGATCGTGCCGTCACCCGAGCAGTTGTCGCAGCGACCGCCCTTGACGTTGAACGAGAAGCGCCCGGGCAGGTAGCCGCGGATCTTGGCTTCGGTCGTCTCGGCGAACAGCTTGCGGATGTTGCCGAAGACGCCGGTGTATGTCGCGGGGTTGCTCCGCGGGGTCCGCCCGATCGGCCCCTGGTCGACATGCACGACCTTGTCGAGGTGCTCCAGACCCTGGACGGACTTGTGCCGACCGGGGACCTGGCGCGCGCCGTTGAGCTTGTTGGCGAGGACGGTGTAGAGGATGTCGTTGATCAGCGTCGACTTGCCGGAGCCCGAAACCCCAGTGACTGCAACGAAATTGCCCAGCGGGAAGCTGACATCCACGTCATACAGGTTGTGCTCACGAGCCCCCACCACGGTGACCTCGCGCCCATCCTGCGGGCGTCTGGCGGCAGGGCTGGGAATCTCGCGGCGACCCGAGAGATAGGCGCCGGTGATGGAGTCCGGGTGGTTGAGCAGGTCCGC
>JAYSQM010000442.1:0-1675 GCA_043721575.1 Phycicoccus sp. | reverse complement strand
GCAGGGGGCATTCGCCGCCCTTGTCGCAGACCGGGCAGTCCAGCGGGTGGTTGATCAGCAGGAACTCCATCTGGCCGTGCTGGGCCTTCTCGGCCACCGTCGAGGTGAACTGCGTCTTGACCTGCATGCCCTCGGTGACCGCGACGGTGCAGGAGGTCTGCGGCTTTGGCATGGGCCGCAGCGAGCCGTCGGGGCCGGGGGTCGCGACCTCGACCAGGCACTGACGGCAGGCACCCACCGGCTCGAGCAGCGGGTGCTCGCAGAATCGCGGGATCTGAACGCCGATCTGCTCGGCGGCGCGGATCACCAGGGTGCCCCTGGGGACGCCGACGGCCACCCCGTCGATGGTCACGTTGACCAGGTCCGTGGGGGTCGAGGATGAGGTGACGGTCATGCGGACACGGTCTCCTTCGCGAACAGCGTCGAGGCAGCCGGCGGGAACAGCTCCGCGGCGGGGGTGTGCATGCCGGCCTCGAACTCCTCGCGGAAGTACTGCACCGCGGAGGTTATCGGGCTGGTCGCACCGTCGCCGAGAGCGCAGAACGCGCGGCCGAGGATGTTGTCGCAGATGTCGAGGAGCTTGTCGATGTCGTCCTGCGTACCCTTGCCGTGCTCGAGCCGCTCCATGATCTGCTTGAGCCAGAACGTGCCCTCGCGGCAGGGCGTGCACTTGCCGCAGGACTCCTGGGCGTAGAAGTCCGTCCAGCGCGAGACCGCCCGGACCACCGACACCGTCTCGTCGAAGATCTGTAGGGCACGCGTGCCGAGCATGGACCCGGCGGCAGCGACGGACTCGAAGTCCAGCGGCACGTCCAGGTGCTGGTCGGTGAAGATCGGCGTGGACGAGCCGCCCGGGGTCCAGAACTTCAGCTTCCGCCCGCCCCGCATGCCGCCGGCCATCTCGAGCAGCTCGCGCAAGGTGATCCCCAGCGGCGCTTCGTACTGCCCGGGACGGGTCACGTGGCCGGAGAGGCTGAAGATGCCGAAGCCGGTCGACTTCGCGGTGCCCATCTCGGCGAACCACTCGGCACCGTGGAGCAATATCGGTGGGATGGACGCAATCGACTCGACGTTGTTGACGACGGTCGGCCGCGCATACAGACCGGCGACGGCCGGGAACGGCGGCTTGAGCCGCGGTTGGCCACGACGACCCTCCAGGGAGTCCAGCAGCGCGGTCTCCTCGCCGCAGATATAGGCGCCCGCGCCGGCGTGCACGGTGACCTCGAGGTCAAAGCCGCTGCCGAGGATGTTCTTGCCCAGATAGCCTGCGGCGTAAGCCTCCTCGACCGCGCGTAACAATCGGCGGTAGACGTGGACCACCTCGCCGCGCAGGTAGATGAAGGCGTGGTTGCAGCCGATGGCGAACGACGTGATGATCGCGCCCTCGATCAGGAACTGCGGCGTCGCCATCATCAACGGGATGTCCTTGCAGGTGCCCGGCTCCGACTCGTCGGCGTTGACCACGAGGTAGCGGGGCCCACCGTCAGGGGCAGGCAGGAAGCCCCACTTCATGCCGGTCGGGAAGCCCGCACCGCCACGTCCGCGCAGGCCGGAGTCCTTGGTCATCTGCACCAGATCGGCCTGCGGCATCGTCAGGGCCTTCTTCAGCGCCTTGTAGCCGTCGTGCTTCTCATAGGTCGCCAGCGTCCAGGACTGGGGGTCATCCCAGAACCTG
>JAYSQM010000441.1:0-1743 GCA_043721575.1 Phycicoccus sp. | reverse complement strand
GCTCTTGTCGTCCCAGTCACCGAAGCTCTGCTCGTCCCAGTCGGCGTCGATCTGCGCGCGAACGCCGAACTCGTCCGCGATCGCGGCACCCGTCTCGATGGCCCTTCGCAGGTTGGAGGTGATGACACGCGCCGGGCTGTCCCCGACGAACGCGCGGACTCCGGCAGCGACGGCACGGGCTTGGCGCCGGCCCTCGGCGTTCAATGAGGGGTCAGGTCCTCCTCGCCCGTCCAGCTTGCCGGCGGCGGTGAAGTCGGTGACGCCGTGACGCACCAGCACGATCCTCGTTGGCGCCCCCATGTCGGCCCCCACGTCGGCCCCCACGTCGGCCCTCACGTCGGCCCTCACGTCGGCAGGGTCAGGGGTGTCGGTCCAGTTCACGGGCTTGCCGTCCATCGCCGAGTTGGCCAACGCGTCGGCCGCGGAGTTCTCGGCGCGCGGGATCCAGGTGTAGGTCACCGATCCCCCGGCGGCGCTGAGATCAGCCGCGACCTCCCGGGCCTCGAGCGCCAGCCGGCGCATGTCCTCGTGCTTGATCTTCCAACGCCCGGACATCTGCTCGACGAGGAGCTTGGAGTCCAACCGGACCTGGACCTGGGCTGCGGGGTCGATGTCAAAAGCGGCCTTCAGACCGGCGACCAGCCCGGAGTACTCCGCGACGTTATTGCTTGCAATACCAACCGATTCGGCTCGCTCGGCGACCACCGCCCCCGAGACACCATCGCGCACCAGTGCGCCATAGCCGGCGTTGCCGGGATTTCCCCGGGAGCCGCCATCAGCCTCGACGACGAGTCGACGTCCACCCACGGATGCGCCTCAGATGCCGGACTCGGAGGTGCGGATCAGGATGCGGCGGCACTCCTCGCAGCGCAGCACCTCGTCCTGTGCCGCAGCCGTGATCCGGTTGATGTCCACCGCGTTGAGCTCCAGGTTGCATCCCTCGCAGCGGCGCTGGCGCAGAACCGCAGCCCCGACGCCGCCACTCGAGGCGCGGATCTTCTCATAGAGGCCCACGAGCTCCTCGCCGACGCCGGCAACGACGTCGTGGCGCGAGTGGCCGATCTGCTCGACCTCGGCGTCGAGCTCGGCAAAAGCCTTGTCGCGCACCGCCTTCAGCTCATCCTCGTGGACGGTCAGCCGGGCGCGAGCTGCCTCCAGCCGGCTGAGGTCGGCGGACATACCCTCTGCGCGCTCCATCACCTCGAGCTCGATGTCCTCGAGCGCCGACTGCCGGCGGGCGAGTGACTCGACCTCATGCTGGAGGGCCTGCATGTCCTTGGCCGTCCCCTGACCAGCCTGCATGCGTGCCTGGTCACGGGCGCTGCGTTCGCGCACGAGCTGTACGTCGGAGTCGGCCTTGGCGATCCCGCGCTGGACGTCACCCAGGGCCGTCCGGGCGCGGACCAGGTCGTCGTCCAGCACGGAGGTCTGGGCGTCGAGCCCGCGCAGCTCGGCAAGCTCGGGCAGGGTCGCCTTGCGGTGCTCGATCTGGTCCAGACGCGTGTCCAGCGCCTGCAGATCCAGCAAACGCCACTGACGGCTCGTGTCGGCTAACAGGTCGTACCTCCGGTGATGTCGCCCGCGCAGGCTCCGATCACGAAGTCCCACGGGTCGGTGCGCAGTGTGCAGATGTGAGTGTCCAAACTAGTGCCTCGCCCGCCGAGCTCGCGCACCAACTCGGAACGTGCGCTCTGCAGCCAAAGCCACTCGGTCGCCCAGTGACCGGCATCCACGAGGTACGGC
>JAYSQM010000440.1:0-1651 GCA_043721575.1 Phycicoccus sp. | reverse complement strand
GACCAGGTAGTCGCCCCTGGCCACCTCGAACGCGCCGAACACGGTCTCGACACGAGCGCTGCCGCCCTCGACGAACACGCACTCGTCGCCAATTCCGTTGCGATAGAACGGACTTGGCGTGTCAGCCACGACATAGGAGATCCGCACGTCACCGTTGCCCAGCACCAGGCGTCGGCCAGTCACGGCGTCGACCCCTCGCCAGGCGTCATCGACGAAGAGGTCGTGCAGCTTGAGGTGACGCGGCAGCAAGGGGTGGTTGGGCGTCGTCGCCAGCGAGTCCCCGAGGTCCCACGCCCGGGCTTCACTGATCGCGGACGGCAGGCCCCGGTGATAGAGCAGCGAGGAGTCCGAGGAGAAGCCCTCCTGCCCCATCAGCTCCTCGTAGTACAGACCGCCGTCAGGGGTGCGGTGCTGCGTGTGCCGCTTGTGGGGCACGTTGCCGATCCGTTGGTAGTGCGCCATGGTCGTCCTCACATCGCCGGCGTCCGTTAATCGGACATTGGTGTATTTTCCGCTCCAGACTCCAGTAACCTTCCTGGCATGTCAACGCCCGAGCACTCCGTCGGCATCCGGGCCGAGCGCCCCGCCGAGCGCGCACTGTTCCACGCCCTGTTCGACGATGCCGCCGTCTTCCCGCCCGGACTCGCCCCGCTCCCCCAGGCCGTCACGGACCACGTTGCACGGCAGTCGACCTCGCATGCGGATCTGGTCGGCCCCCTGCTCCTGCCGGCCTCCGCGATCGAGGACTTCCTGCGCCTCAAGCGCCCCGAGCAGGTGGATGTGGCCCTGATCGGTCGGCCGGGCATCGACCTGTTGCTCGTGGGCGATGCGCTGTCACGCCTGGACGAGGACCCCGGCGTAACGCTCACCGGCGTCGAGATCGGCTGGTCTCCCGACTGGCACCAGGCGCTGAGCTGGGGCGCCCCGCTCTCGATCGAAGCGCCCCGCGGCAGCGAGCAGGAGCGCGCTCTGTCCGACATCCAGGAGCGCCCGGACGACCCCAACCCGGTCCAGGCCAAGTTCCGGACCGGAGCGACCCCGGACAGTCCCGTCCCGAGCCCGACCGAGCTGGCGACATTCATCCGCGGCTGCGTCGACCATGACCTCGGCTTCAAGCTGACCGGCGGGCTTCATCGCGCAATCAGCCACACCACCGCCGAGGGGGAGGACCAGTTCGGGTTCCTCAACGTCATCGCGGCCACCCGTTGGGCGCTGGCCCACGGAGCCGAGGTTCCCGAGATGGAGTCCCTTCTCTCCCAACGTGATCCGGTGCCGATCATGGACATCATCACTCGAATGAGTGAAGCGGACGCGAGTGTGGTGCGCGCCTTCTTCACGGCATACGGCTGCTGCGGCGTCATCGACCCCATCAGCGACCTGGCCGCCCTCGGCCTGATCAGGGAGACGACGGTATGACGGCAAGCTGGCTCGACCTCCCGGCCGACCACGCCTTCGGGCTGGCCACGCTGCCCTACGGCGTCTTCTCCACCGACGACCCCGACCTGCGGCGGGTCGGCGTACGGGTCGGCGACTTCGTGCTCGACGCCGGAGCGGCCGCCGAGTTCGCCGGCATGGAGTCGGGCATCGCCTGGATGCAACCGAGCCTGAACCACTTCCTGTCCCTCGGCCGCCCGGCGTGGACCGCAGCCCG
>JAYSQM010000439.1:0-1663 GCA_043721575.1 Phycicoccus sp. | reverse complement strand
AAGGTCAATTCGCCTGTGGGACTGAGAGCTGTCGAGGCCGACCAGCTGCTCCAACGTGGCCACTGGCACGCCCCCACCGACGGCGTTTCCTGAGCGGGTTTCTCACCAACACACACCGTACGAACGAGGAGAGGGAGAACTCATGGAGTCCTACGACGTAGCCGTCATCGGCATGGGACCTGGCGGTGAGCACGTCGCCGGGACCCTGGCCGAGCGCGGCCTGAGCGTCCTCGGTATCGACAACAGTCTGGTCGGAGGCGAGTGCCCCTACTGGGGGTGCATCCCGTCCAAGATGATGATCCGCGCCGCGAACGCCCTCGCCGAGGCGCGCCGCGTGCCGCAGCTCGCGGGCAGCGCGGCCGAGATCCGACCGGACTGGGCACCGGTGGCCCGCCGGATCCGCGAGGAGGCGACCGACAACTGGGACGACCGGGTGGCGGTTGAGCGGTTCGTTGGCAAGGGCGGCACGTTTGTGCGAGGCAAGGGCCGACTCACCGGCCCGGGCCGGGTCGAGGTGGACGGGGTCACCTACGCAGTGACGCGCGGTGTGGTGGTGGCCACCGGCACTCGCCCGGCGATCCCGCCGATCGCCGGACTGGACAAGGTGCCGTTCTGGACCAACCACGAAGCGGTCGAGACCGAGGTGCTGCCCGCGTCGATGATCGTCCTAGGCGGCGGAGCCATCGGGTGCGAGCTGGCTCAGGTGTTCGCGCGCTTCGGTGTGCAGGTGAGCGTCGTGGAGGCAGCGGATCATCTGCTGCCAATGGAGGAACCGGAGGCCGGCGAGCTGCTGAAGGGCGTGTTTGAGGCCGAGGGCATGAAGGTCCACGTCGGTATGACGGCGCGCCGCGTCGACCGCGACGGGGACGGCGTCGCGGTGGCGCTCGACGGAGGGACGGTTCTGCGGGCCGAACGCATCCTCGTGGCAACTGGCCGCCGGGCCGATCCCGCCGCGGCGGGGCTGGACACGGTGGGGGTGGATCCATCGGCCAGGACGGCCCCGATCGACGAGCACTGCCGCGTCACCGAGGGGGTGTGGGCGGTCGGTGACATCACCGGGCAGGGCGCTTTCACCCACGTCGCCATGTACCAGGCGGGCATCGTGATCCGCGACCTTCTTGGCGAGGACGGTCCCCCAGCCGACTACCGAGCCCTGCCCAGGGTCACGTTCACCGACCCGGAAGTGGGCGCGGTCGGCCTGACCGAGAGGCAGGCCCGAGAACGGTTCGCCTCCGTCAGCGTCGGGAGCACGTCCGTACCGAGCACCGCACGCGGATGGATCCACAAGGTAGGCAACGAGGGCCTGATCAAGCTCGTCGCCGACGCCGACCACGGGGTCCTCGTCGGGGCCACGGCGATGGGCCCGACCGGTGGCGAGGTTCTCGGAGCACTCACCGTCGCCGTACATGCCCAGGTCCCGCTGGACACCCTGCGCTCGATGATCTACGCCTACCCGACCTTCCACCGTGGCATCGAGGACGCCCTGCGCGGGCTGTCGTGACTGCCCGGGAACCCGCCTGCCGGTCTGTTGCGGCTGACATCGTCCAGGACCCCTTCGTCATGAGCCCGGCGCTATCCAGAGGCCATGGTCGAGGACCTCCGGGGTGCGTACGCGCTGACCTGGTCAGCGTTCGACACGTGGATGGAGGAGGACGAGGTCGTC
>JAYSQM010000438.1:0-1307 GCA_043721575.1 Phycicoccus sp. | reverse complement strand
GGCTTTTTCGAGTCGCTCCAAGATCGCGGCCGGCGGAGTCGCGCCGGGCGCATGTCGGGTGACGGCAAGTTCTCGTGCCAGGCGCTGCAGCAGCTCGTTGGCTGGTGTGGCAACACCGTGTATCCGGCCAAGGAGGACGATCTCGCCGTTGAGGTAGTCCGTCTCGATGTCGCCGGTGCCGCGTCGCAGGCTTTGCCACGAGGACCCACCAGGCCGGCTCTGCCCTGAGATCTTGCCGAGCTGGAGAAGGTCGGCTCGTCGGTCCCGGTCTTCGTCGGCGGTGGCGGCTTCGAGCCCGGCAGCGGACAGCACCGCTTCGCCCTCGGCCAGGAGCATGTCCCCAAGGGGCCCCTGCCGGTGCTGGGGGCCGCAAACCGCCTCGATGGCGTTGCCGAGGTTGGTCAGCAGCTTGCGGTTCTTCCAGCGGCGAATGTCCTGGACGGGGTTTGAACTGAAGGTCGCCGCGCGAAAGTCAGCGGCGACCGCTTCGCTGACCTGGTCGATGCCGGTGGGATACCTGCCGATGTCCAGAAGGCCGCTCACCGGCGTGGACCATGCCTGGACCACGCCGGGTTGAAGGTGGCTGGTGGGGCAGGCGACGCTGACCCCGTACACGTTGGAGAACAAGCGCAGAGCAGCCGGTTCGTTGGCGACACCGTTTTGCAGGCACACGATCGGCGTCGCGGGCGGGGCAATCAAAGCGAGCTCGGAGAGCGCGGCCAGAGTCTGCTGGCTCTTGACCGCCATAAGGACGACCTGCCCGGCACCCCAGTCGACATCACCAGGATGGCCCACTGCCGCAATGCGGACCGTTGCGGTGCCCGCCGGCGACTCAAGGCGCAGCCCGTTCGCTCGTAGGACCTGCAAATGCGCGCCACGGGCAATCAACGTGACGTCGAGTCCAGCCTGCAGCAGGCGGCCACCGACGACCGCCCCGATCGCGCCGGCGCCGAACACCACATAACCCATCCGTGCAGCCTGCCACCCCTACGAGGAGTTGGGCGTTTGGGGGCCAAATCTCCCGGCCCACAGCCTGCGTCGAGGCTCGTGAGCGTTCGTGGCGATGCAGACGCTGCCGTCTCGATTGCCGATCCACATCAGGGCTGACGCGTCGGGCTCTCCTCCAACTGGTAGCGACGGAACCCACGCCGTTCGTAATTGGGCAGTGCGTGGCCGTGGTCGCGGCTGGAGGTGTGGAGCCATACTCGCGACACCTGAGGAGTAACCGTCCAAGCCAGGCGAACACCGACAGTCAGGAAGTGACCTCCGATGCCTTGTCCGATGTGATCCGGTAGCAGCCCGAAGGT
>JAYSQM010000437.1:0-2300 GCA_043721575.1 Phycicoccus sp. | reverse complement strand
CTGCCGTGGACGCGTTGGCGCACCTCCTGGGCCAGCTCCCGCACCGAGTGGTCGAGGTCCTGCTGGAGGTCGGCGAGGTCGAACTCCCTTGCGGCGACTTCACTTCGGCCCGCATCGGTGATCCGGTACGTCGCCTTGCGGCCGTCCTCGGTGCGCTCAACCAGACCTTCCTCCTCCAGCTTGGCCAGCCGCGGATACACGGTCCCGGCGCTGGGGGAGTAGAGCCCGCCGAAACGCTCCTCGAGGGCCCGGATGATTTCGTAACCGTGGCGCGGGCCCTCGTTCAGCAGGGCCAGCAGGTAGAGGCGCATCTGGCCATGGGCGAAGACAGCCATCGTCAGCCCGCGCTCTCGGTGTCGCGCGCCGTGTCCTGGATGTCGGTCGCGCGCAGGACGACGACGTTGCCGGACACCGAGTTCGCTTTGATGACAAGGGCTTTGTCGCCGTCGCTCAGCTGCCCGCCGCGCTGGTAGGGCACGTTGCCGCCCATGGACTGTCCGTCGATGACGATGTGCCCCGAGGCGGTGTGGGCGGCCACGTCGTAGCCGCCTCCCCGAGGGATCCGGACGGTGACGTCACCCGAGACGGAGTTGGACTGGATCTGCGCCCGCCCGTCGGTCAGGTCGAGGGTGATGTCGCCGCTGACGGTGTTGAGCTTGATCTGGCCCAGGCGGCTGGCCTGCACCGTGAGTGCGCCGGAGATCGAGTTGCCCTTGAAGTCACCCTCCAGGGCATGGCACTCGATGTCACCGCTGACGGTGTTGGCGAAGACGTCGCCGACGATGTCATCGAGGGTCAGCGAGCCCGAGACGGTGCTGGCCTTGACCGTGGCGCGCACGCCGTTGATCAGGGCCCCGGCGCTGACCGTGCTCGCGGTGATGTCCGTCTTGGCCGGCACCGAGATGCTGACCCTGGCGCTGCGCTTGCCCTTGTCCTGGCCGAGGGACTTCACGCTTTCCCAGAGGTTGCCGTCCTTGTCCTTGACGTGGCTGATTTTGAGGGTCGCACCATCCCAGCTGACCAGCAGCGGCCTTCCCTCGACCTCGTGCACCTCGAGCCGCGCCGTGGGGGAGTCGTCGTGGGTCACGATGTCCACCCGCCCGGCGACCAGGCCGAGCTTGAGCTTGCTGACGGTCTCGAACTCGTCGCCGATGTCGAGGACCTTCGGTCCGTCGATCTGCCATTCCTGTGCCATCTGGGTTCCCTTGCGTCTCGGGCGTTGGCGACCACTCGCCATACGCGTTATATCGCGTTCTGGAGCTCACGATATAACGCGATGTATCGCGAGTGCAACATGGACCCGACAGATCGGGAAAAAGCCGGCGTCGGGAGTCACTCCCTGCGCCGGCCTGGTCGCCTCCGACAGCCGTTCAGCGACCGAGGCTCAGCGACCTAGGTCCAGCCATTGGTCCCAGCCGCCGTGCAGCACCAGCCACGCGATCAGCCCGTAGCCGGCCTGGCCGGGGTGAACGCCGTCGCCGGCCGCGCCCAGGTCGGAGAGCCACTGCTCATGGCCGATCAGCGGCCGGTAGCAGTCGACATACGGCACACCGCGGCGGGCGCACACGTCAGCCTGCGCCTCGACGACGATCTCGAGCCGTGCGTTCAGGTCCGCGTCCAGCGTCGGCGGCGGCCCCACCGCGAACGCAGCGACCCCGCTCGCGGCTGCGTCATCCAGGATGTTGGCGAGGTGCAGTCGCACCCGTGCGGTCGTCATCTCGTTCACGGCGTCGTTGTGGCCAACCGCCACGACCAGGCGCTTCTCCGAACGGCCCTTCCACCGCGGCGGGCACTCGGTGCGCCAGCGCGCGAGCACGTCCGCGGACGAGTCGCCGCGCACCCCCAGCTGGTATGTCGTGATGTCCACGTCGGGATGGGCGGTGCCCCCCACGACGCGCGGGACCCAGCCAACGCCCTTGGGGTCGCCGTATCCCGCGACGTAGGCGTCCCCGATGAACACGAGCGCGATGTCCCTGGGTCCGTCGTTCACCCGGAACTGCGCGCTCGGGTTGAACTCGGTGGGGACGTCCTGGGCGGAGTCGTCCCCGGCGTGGTCCTCGGAGTGGTCAGTGGCGAAGTGGTCGACAAAGCTCACGCGCGTTCAGTCCTCATCGTCGTCGAGTCGGGCGAGCCAGGTGGCCAGTCGCTCGATGGGTGTCTCGAACTCGGGGTTGAGGTCGACGAAGGTGCGGAGCTGCTCGGCCAGCCACTCGAGGCTGATCTGTTCCTTGCCCCGGCGCGCCGCCAGCTCCTCGATACCGCGATCCGTGAAGTACACGTCTGTGAGGTTAGCGCGAGAG
>JAYSQM010000436.1:0-4466 GCA_043721575.1 Phycicoccus sp. | reverse complement strand
GGCGACACCTCGCAGTGTCATGAAGGCGACGAACGTCAGCCAGAGCACCGTCAGCGCATGTCCCTGCGCGGCCACGGGATCCGCATCGGCCAGCAATGACGGTCCAGCATTTCGAACCGTCAGGATCAGGGGCAGATAGAGCGCGAGGAGCCCGATCTGAGCCCATGCGAGCCATCGGCCGTCGCCGGCGCCGATGAGCACGCCGTCCAACACGAACACGAACCCCGAGATGGGCTGGGAGAGGGCCACCACGATCAGGGCAGCGGCCAACGCTGACTGCACGGCGGGGTCAGAGGTGAAGAGCCTGGGCAACACCGAATGCGTTGCCAGCACGAGGATTCCGAGCACCCCACCGCCGAGGACGCCCCACGACACCATGGTGCTGGTGGCCGCCCGGGCTCCTGCCACGTCGCCAGCGCCCAGAGCCTTGCCGGTCAGCGCCTGGCCGGCGATGGCCAGTGCGTCCAGGGCGAACGCCAGGAAGCTCCAAACGGTGGCCGACACCTGGTAGGCGGCCAGTGGCACGTCTCCCAGGCCGGCGGCAACCCACGTCGTGACGAGCAGTACGGAGCGAAGGGCCAGCGTCCGGACGAGCAGGGGGACGCCGTCCAGAGCCGCTTTCAGCACCCGGCCCGGGTGTGGGCGCAGGCTCGCACCGAGCCGACGCGCGCGGCGAGTGACGACGAGGACGAGAGCGGCCGCCATACCGGACTGGGCGAGAACGGTCCCCAGGGCGGAACCTGCGATGCCCATGTCAAGGCCATAGACGAACAGTAGGTTGAGCGCGATATTCGCGCTGAAACCCACGACGGACGCGACCAAAGGCGTTCTCGTGTCTTGCAGTCCGCGCAGAGCTCCGGTCACAGCCAGGACGACCAACATCGCCGGTATGCCGATCGCGGACACCCGCAGATAGGTCACCGCCTGCGCCAACGCGGCAGGGGAAGAGCCGAACAGCGCGCACAGTGGGGCGGCGTAGGCGGCGACCAGTGTGCCGGTGACGAAGCCGAGCGCGATGGCCAGCCACAGGCCATCGACCCCGGCGCTGACCGCGTCCCGTTCCGAGCCGGCGCCCACCTGTCGGGCGACGATCGACGTGGTGCCGTAGGCGAGGAATACGAAGATGTTGGCCGCAGTGATGAGCGCGGCGCTGGCCACACCGAGTCCGGCCAGCTGCGTGGTGCCCAGGTGGCCGATGATCGCGGAGTCGGTCAACAGGAACAGTGGTTCGGCGACTAGGGCCAGGAACGCGGGCACGGCCAGGCGCAGGATCTCGCGCCGATGGCTGCGGGGTTCGTTAGCCCACAGGTCCCCGTTGCTGTTCACCATCGCAGGGTAGAGGGCGTGAAAATCAGGCCGCACCGTCATCGGTCGCGGAGGCGGTTGTGAGGCTGTGAGATCGTCGTGAGATCCTCGTCGAAGGATCGGAAGGAAGCCTGATGAGCGTTGCGGATGTCGTGGGCCCGTTGGTCCGGGCAGGCCTGGGTGGAGACCTGCCCGTGCGCATTCGGTGTTGGGACGGTAGCGCGCTCGGCCCGCCGGCCGCACCCGTGCAGCTGACGTTCACCAGTCGCCGAGCCCTGCGCCGACTGTTGTGGGCCCCCAACGAGCTGGGGTTCGCCCGCGCCTATGTGTCCGGCGACATCCTGATCGAGGGGGACCTGATGTCAGGCCTGTCGGCGCTGGACCGGGTTGCCGATCCCGAGTTCGGCCCGGGGGTGGTCATCGACGCCTCGACCCGTCGGGCACTGGTCAAGGCGGCGTTGCGCCTTGGGATCGTGGGTCTGCCACCACGACCTCCGGCCGAAGAGTCGAAGTTGGGCGGGCTGCGCCATTCGAGGAGTCGCGACGCGCAGGCCATCGCCCACCACTACGACGTCGGCAACGAGTTCTACCAGCTGGTGCTCGGAGCGTCGATGACGTACTCGTGCGCCTACTATGAGCAGGAGCCAGGACTCGCGTTCGGCCTGGAGGAGGCCCAGCAGGCCAAGTGTGATCTCGTGGCGCGCAAGCTCGGACTCAAGCCGGGAATGCGCGTCCTCGATGTCGGTTGCGGCTGGGGAGCCTTTGTCTGCACCGCTGCACGCAACTACGGGGTTGAGGCGGTCGGCATCACCCTCTCGCGCGAACAGGCCGACTTCGCCCGGCGCCGAGTAGTCGATGAGGGTGTCGGTGATCGCGTGGAGATTCGCGTCCAGGACTACCGCGATGTCCACGACGGGCCCTATGACGCGATTGCGAGCATCGGCATGGCCGAGCACGTGGGTCAGGCGATGCTGCCGACGTACTCTGCGGACCTGTTCGCGCTGCTGCGCCCCGGTGGTCGGCTGCTCAACCATGCGATCTCGCGCCGTCCCGGCTCGCCCGGACACTTCTCGCGGACCTCGTTCATCGACCGGTACGTCTTCCCCGACGGGGAGCTCGAGCCGATGGCCGTGATGGTCGAGGCGCTGGAGGACGCCGGCTTCGAGGTGCGTGATGTCGAGTCGTTGCGCGAGCACTACGCCCTGACGTTGCGAGCGTGGGTCGCCAACCTCGAGGCCAACTGGGACAGGGCTGTCCAGCTCACCAGTGCCGGCCGGGCGAGGGTGTGGCGGTTGTACATGGCGGGCTCGGCGCTCGCTTTCGAGGGCAACCGGATCGGGGTGAACCAGGTGTTGGCCGTCCGCCCTGACCTTCGCGGTGTCAGCGGTATGCCGAGGACGCGAGCCTCGCTGCTCGCGCAGGCCACCAGCTCAGGTGTTTGAGGTCCTCGCTCTGCGAGCGTGGCCTGAATCCCCAGTGGGGCGGGTGGGACGACTCGCGCGAAGTATTTTTCGTCCACAAGGGGGTGGACAACGTTTGTGCAGCCCAGCCCGCATGGAGCGTGCGGACTGATCGTGGAATTCACAGGGTTGTCCCCAGGGTGTGCACACACGGCGACGGCGTGGTGCACAGGTTGTCCCCATGATGTGTACAGGCCTTGGTTGAGTCCGCGGGCGGGCGGCCATAACGTGACTCATTCGCACTGATCGCTGCCTGGGCGATGGCCCCTGCTGGCTGGTCGTGGGCTCTGTCGGACCCAGGTGGTGTGATGGTTGCAGTCCGGTTGCAGGGTCGGTATCGAAGGGATGCGCGTGTCGCTCGCGAAGTTGAACGTCGAGTCGTACGACGGGCCCAGGCAGTCCTCCTACGGATCGGCTGACGACCGGCTTCCTCCGCAGGACGTCCACGCGGAGCAGAGCGTCATCGGCGGCATGTTGCTGTCCAAGGACGCGATCGCCGACTGCGTCGAGGGGCTCAAGGGCGTCGACTTCTACCGCCCCGCTCACGAGCTGATCTATGACGCGATCCTGGATCTGTACAGCCGCGGCGAGCCGGCCGACGCCATCACCGTGTCCGATGAGCTGACCAAGCGCGGCGACCTGACCCGCGTGGGTGGACAGGCCTATCTGCACCAGCTGATCTCCTCGGTGCCCACTGCGGCCAACGCCGGCTACTACGCGCAGATCGTGGCCGAGCGGGCGGTGCTGCGGCGGCTGGTCGACGCCGGCACGCGGATCGTGCAGATGGGCTATGGCCAGGGCGGCGGCGATGTCGCGGACATCGTCAACGCCGCCCAGGCCGAGATCTACGCCGTGGCCGACAAGCGTGGCGGCGATGACTACGCAGTACTCGGCGATGTGCTCGAGGCGACCGTCGACGAGATCGAGCACGCCTCGGGCCGATCGGGTGAGATGACCGGTGTCCCCACGGGATTCACTGACTTCGACAACCTGACCAACGGTCTGCACCCCGGTCAGATGATCGTCGTGGCGGCCAGGCCGGCTGTTGGCAAGGCGCTGGCGCTGGACACTGTGCTGCCCACGCCCTCGGGCTGGACCACGATGGGTGACGTCGCGGTGGGCGAGCTTGTGCTCGGCGCCGACGGACGCCCGACCATGGTGACTCGTGCCACCGACGTGATGACGGGTCGACCATGCTTCGAGGTCGAGTTCTCCGACGGTTCGGCGATCGTCGCCGATGCGGAGCACCAGTGGCTGGTCTCCGTCGACTCGCTCGATATCGTCCTGACAACGGCTCAGATACGTGGTCGTCTCTCCGCCGGGCGGGCCGTGTCCATCTGTCGCGAGCCGGCAGCAGGCGCGTCGGCCATCGGTGCGGCCACCTGGAAGTTGAGCGCGATCCGTCCGATGGAGCCCGTGCCGGTACGTTGCATCGAGGTCGACAACGAGACGCACCTCTACCTGGCAGGCGAGTCCATGATCCCCACGCACAACTCGACGTGGGGCCTGGACATTGCCCGCTCGGCGGCGATCAAGCACAAGATGGCAACCGTCCTGTTCAGCCTCGAGATGAGCCGCACCGAGATCACGATGCGCCTGCTCTCGGCCGAGGCCTCGATCCAGCTGCAGAACATGCGCAAGGGCACGATGCGCGACGAGGACTGGACCCGGCTGGCGCGCACGATGGGCGAGGTCTCCGAT
>JAYSQM010000435.1:0-2932 GCA_043721575.1 Phycicoccus sp. | reverse complement strand
CTGGACACCGCTGTTGGCGCGCCCGGAAGGGGTTGCGGGCCAAAACGCGCGACGGGCGGTGACCGGTCGCCGTCAGAAGGTGTCGTTCGGAACGTACGTGCCCCAGACGTCCCGAAGCGCGTGGGCGACCTCGCCACCTGTGGCGCGGGCGGCCAGTGCCTCCTTCATGGGCAGGAGGACGTTGTCCGTGCCTGCCGCAGCGGTGCGCAGCGAGTCCAGCCCGCGCGATACCGCGTCGTTGTCCCTTTCCTTGCGCAGCACCGCCAGGCGCTCGCACTGGTCGGCCTCGATCAGCGGGTCGACGCGCAGCGGCTCGTAGTGCTCCTCCTCATCGAGGGTGAAGGCGTTCAGGCCGACCACCGTGCGCTCGCCCCGGTCGATCTCCAGGGCGATGCGGTAGGCCGAGCGCTCGATCTCGGACTTCTGGAAGCCCGCCTCGATCGCGGCCACGGCGCCGCCCTTGTCCTCGACCTGCTCCATCAGATCCAGAGCCGCCGCCTCGAGGTCGTTGGTCATCGACTCCACAACATAGGAGCCGGCGAAGGGGTCGACGGTCTTGGTCACATCCGTCTCATAGGCGATGACCTGCTGGGTGCGCAACGCCAGACGGGCGGCCTTCTGGGACGGCAGCGCAATGGCCTCGTCGAAGGAGTTGGTGTGCAGCGACTGCGTGCCCCCCAGGACTGCGCCCAGGCCCTGCAGGGCGACGCGCACCATGTTGACCTCGGGCTGCTGGGCGGTCAGCTGGACCCCTGCCGTCTGGGTGTGGAACCGCAGCATCTGGGACTTGGGGTTCTTGGCGCCGAACTCGTCCTTCATGATGTGCGCCCACATCCTGCGGGCGGCCCGGAACTTGGCGACCTCCTCCAGCAGCGTCGTGCGGGCCACGAAGAAGAAGGAGAGGCGCGGGGCGAAGTCGTCGACCTCCAGGCCTGCGGCCAGCGCGGTGCGCACGTACTCCTTGGCGTTGGACAAGGTGAAGGCGATCTCCTGCGCGGGCGTGGCACCGGCCTCGGCCATGTGGTAGCCGGAGATCGAGATCGTGTTCCAGCGCGGCAGCTCGTTGTGGCAGTAGGAAAAGATGTCGCTGGTCAGCCGCAGCGACTCCTTCGGCGGGTAGATATACGTGCCGCGGGCGATGTACTCCTTGAGCACGTCGTTCTGGATCGTGCCGGTCAGCTGGTTGCCGGCGATGCCCTCCTTCGCCGCCGCAAGCTGGTACATCAGCAGCAGGGTCGCGGCCGGCGCGTTGATCGTCATCGACGTGCTGACCTTGTCCAGCGGCAGCCCTTGGAACAAGGTGCACATGTCATCCAGGGAGTCGATCGCGACCCCGACCTTGCCGACCTCACCGTGGGCGATCACCTCGTCGGAGTCGTAGCCCATCTGCGTGGGCAGGTCGAAGGCCACAGAGAGGCCACCGGTGCCAGCCCTGACTAGCTGGTGGTAGCGCTCGTTGGACTCCCTGGCCGTACCGAACCCGGCGTACTGGCGCATCGTCCACGGCTTGCCGGTGTACATGCTCGGGTACACGCCCCGGGTGAACGGGAACTGGCCCGGGGAGCCGAGGCGCTCCCGTACGTCGAAGCCGTCAAGTGTCAGCTGGTCATAGACCTGCGCGATCGGCAGGTCGGATTCGCTGCGCGCGACGGGAGTTTCAGCCATGCGGCGAGCCTAGTCCGTGAGTGCACCGTCCCCCAGAGGTGGGCATCGTGGCCCAGTTCACGAGCAGGATCAGGTCAGGTCGGCGCGCCCGGTTGCCTTGAGCAGGTCGACGAGTGCCTTGACGTCCTGGGCGCGCTCACGGGTGGTCACGAGCAAGGCATCCGGGGTGTCTACCACCACGATGTCGTCCAGGCCGAGCACGGCCACTGTCCGGCCGGAGCCGGGGATGACCACGCCCGTCGTGTCCTTGGCCAGCACCAGGTCGACGTCACCCAGGACCTTCAGCCCCGGGACGGCCACGGCGTCGGACAACAGCGAACCGAGGGAGGCGTAGTCGCCCACGTCGTCCCAGGTGAAGCGCCCCTCCACCACGGCCACGCGGCCCTGCGCTGCGGCAGGTTCTGCCACCGCGTGGTCGATGGCCACCTTGGTCAGTCCCGGCCACAGCTCTGCCAGGCGGGCTGGCTCCGCCGCGATGGCGCGCAGACCGGCAGCCAGCTCGGGATGGAAGTCGGCCAGCAGATCAAGCAGGACCGACGCCTTGACGACGAACATCCCTGCGTTCCAACGGTATTCGCCAGTGTCCAGGTATGCCCGCGCGGTCGTCTCGTCCGGCTTCTCCACGAAGGACTGGACCGCCCGACCATTGGGAGCACCCGCGATCGCCAGGCTGTCACCGACGTGGATGTAGCCGAAACCCGTTGCGGGACAGTTCGGTTCGATGCCGATGGTCACGAATTGATCGGTCCGCGCGATCGCGACCGCCTCGCGAACGCAGTCGACGAACACCTCAGGCTCGCCGATGACGTGGTCCGCGTGGAACGAGCCGATGACGACATCGGGGTCACGGCGTTCGAGCATCGCCGCGGCCAGCCCGATCGCCGCCATCGAGTCCCGCGGCGAGGGCTCGGCCACGAGGTTGGCAAGTGCCAGCCCCGGGAGCTGGGCCCGCACGGCCGCCTCGTGCACCACGCCGGTCACCACCATGATCTGGTCGCCGCACAGGGGCTCGAGCCGGTCCCATGTCGCCTGCAGCAGCGAGCGCCCGGCACCGGTCAGGTCGTGCAGGAACTTCGGCGAGGACGACCGCGACAGCGGCCATAGTCGCGTCCCCGCGCCCCCCGCCGGGATCACCGCCCAGAACCCGTCGATCGCCGAACTGTCCCTATCGCCCGCGATCTGTGTCATATCGCCCCCCCGATCTGTGTCATAACGTCCGCGCCTTCAACCATGGCGCAGACAGTACAGGCGGCGCGGCCCGAGCTCC
>JAYSQM010000434.1:0-2345 GCA_043721575.1 Phycicoccus sp. | reverse complement strand
TATCTGGCGCGGCAGTTCAAGACCCTTTCCATCTTCGTGGTCGTCGTCTTCTTCCTGCTGATGGCTCTGCCCGCAGACAACTCAGGGATCCGCTTCGGCCGTTCGGGCTTCTTCGTGCTCGGAGCGATCTTCTCCGCGGCGATCGGATACTTCGGGATGAGCCTCGCGGTCAAGGCGAACGTGCGCGTCGCATCAGCCGCGAACACCTCCGGCCGCGACGAGGGTATGCGCATCGCCTTCCGCACCGGTGGCACGGTCGGGATGGCGACCGTGGGCCTGGGCCTGTTGGGCGCGGCTTCGGTGGTGTTCTTCTACAGGGGCGACGCCCCCAAGGTGCTCGAGGGCTTCGGGTTCGGTGCTGCGCTGCTGGCGATGTTCATGCGTGTTGGCGGCGGCATCTTCACCAAGGCCGCTGACGTCGGCGCCGACCTTGTCGGCAAGGTCGAGGCCGGTATCCCCGAGGACGACCCCCGTAACGCGGCGACGATCGCGGACAACGTGGGCGACAACGTCGGTGACTGTGCCGGCATGGCAGCCGACCTCTTCGAGTCGTATGCCGTGACGCTGGTCGCCGCACTCATCCTGGGCAAGGCCGCCTTCGGCGAGATGGGCCTGGTGTTCCCCCTGATCGTCCCGGCCATCGGCGCACTGACCGCGATCCTGGGTGTCTTCATCACCCGGCCCCGCCCGGGCGAGAACGGCCTCGTGGCGATCAACCGCGGCTTCTACATCTCCGCGGCAGTCTCGGCCGTGCTCTCTGCGGTTGCCGCGAACCTCTATCTGCCGGCCAAGTTCGGCGAGCTCGTTGGCGTCTCACAGTCGATCGCAGCCCTCGACGGCCAAAAGCTGTTCTTCCTGACGCTGAACCCGCGCATCGCGGCAACGCTGGCGGTCTTCATCGGTATCGCCCTCGCGGCGGTCATCCTCATGCTGACGGGGCACTTCACCGGCACCGACAAACGCCCAACGATGGACGTTGCCCGAACCTCGTTGACAGGGGCGGCCACCGTGGTGCTTTCCGGCATCGGCGTCGGACTTGAGTCCGCGGTGTACACCACGGTCATCATTGGCGCGGCGGTCTACCTCGCCTTCCTGCTCGGTGGCGGATCCATTGCGCTGGCGCTGTTCCTGATCGCCCTGGCCGGCTGTGGGCTGCTGACCACGGTCGGTGTCATCGTCGCGATGGACACCTTCGGACCGGTGTCGGACAACGCCCAGGGCATCGCCGAGATGTCTGGTGACGTCCACGGCGACGGGGTGCAGGCCCTGACCGAGCTCGACGCGGTCGGCAACACCACCAAGGCCATCACCAAGGGCATCGCGATCGCCACGGCCGTGTTGGCCGCCACTGCGCTGTTCGGGTCGTACACCGACGCGTGGCAGACCGAGGTCAAGCGGATCGTTGCCGCCGGACTCAAGGAGCAGCCGAGCGCCTTTGTCCAGTCGATGTTCGACCTGCAGATCGTCACACCCAGCACGCTGGTGGGCCTGCTGATCGGAGCCTCGGTCGTCTTCCTGTTCTCGGGGCTGGCCATCAACGCCGTGACCCGGGCGGCGGGTGCCATCGTCTTCGAGGTGCGACGTCAGTTCCGCGAGCACCCCGGGATCATGAACTACACCGAGAAGCCCGACTACGGCCGCGTCGTGGACATCTGCACGAAGGACTCGCTGCGCGAGCTCGCGACGCCGGGTCTGCTGGCTGTGCTCATGCCCATCGTGGTGGGCTTCGGGCTGGGTATCGGTCCGCTCGCCGGGTTCCTGGCGGGCGCCATCGGCACCGGTGCCCTGATGGCCGTCTTCCTGGCCAACGCAGGAGGCTCGTGGGACAACGCCAAGAAGATCGTCGAGGACGGTGCCCACGGAGGCAAGGGCTCTGACGCCCACGCCGCGACGATCATCGGCGACACCGTCGGTGACCCGTTCAAGGACACCGCCGGACCGGCGATCAACCCGCTGATCAAGGTGATGAACCTCGTGTCACTGCTCATCGCCCCCGCGGTCGTCGTCCTCACGGTCGGCGATGGCGCCAACACCATGATCCGCTGGGGTATTGCGCTGGTCGCCCTCGTGATCGTGGTGGGCGCGGTGGCCGTCAGCCGCAGTCGCGAGATCGGCTTCGGCGGCGACGGGGACGGCGACGTCGAGGCCGTGGTCACGCCCGAGCCTGCGTCGGTGTGACCGCCGACTGAAGCACGCGGCTTGCGAGCCGGTGGCCGGTCACCTCGGGTGAGGTCAAGGCCACCGACTCGCAAGCCGCGTGCTTCAGTCGGTGGTCACACCGACGCAGGCTCGGGCGTGACCGCGGGCTCGACGTCGCCGTCCCCGTCGCCGCCGAAGCCGATCTC
>JAYSQM010000433.1:0-3440 GCA_043721575.1 Phycicoccus sp. | reverse complement strand
CTTCTGGCAGCCAGCTGCTGTGCCCTGGAGTTGGTGCCCCCGGCAGGATTCGAACCTGCGACCTACCGCTTAGGAGGCGGTTGCTCTATCCCCTGAGCTACGAGGGCGGGGCGCGTCGGGACCCACGGGGGAACGCAGGCGCGGCTGCCCATTCTGGCAGGCGGTTGGTTGGTATTGCTCGCTGGGCTGGGGTCTATGCGATGACGGTGTCCCCAGAGGTTGCCGGAGTCGCCGAGGGGCGCTGGCGATCGCCACGATCGCCACGATCGCGCAGGAGCTGGACGCCAACTGCCACGACCGCGAGGGCACGGACCGGACCCGGCTCATGCGAGCAGTTTCGGCTTCGGCGTCGGGTGACGCCACCGCATACTTGATGGGTGTCAACCGCCCGCATTCTGAGCGCCCCTGCGATCGAAGCCGTCCAACGACGCACGGTCCGCACCCTGGTCGGCAGTCAGATGCTGGGCGGCGTCGGGGTCTCGAGTGGCATTGCCGTCGCCAGCCTGATGGCCGAGCAGATCCTGGGCTCGCCCGACCTGGCCGGCCTGGCCAATACCAGCCAGGTGCTGGGGTCGGCGTTGCTGTCGGTCCCGGCGGCCCGCCTGATGGCGGCGCGTGGTCGCCGCGTGGGCCTGGTCACGGCATACCTGACCGGGATCCTCGGTGCCGCCCTGGCGCTCGCCGCCGCCGTCCTGTCGAGCTTCCCCCTGTTGCTGGTCGCCACGGCGCTGTTCGGTGCGTCCACCACGGCCAACAGCCAGGCCCGGTACGCCGCCACGGACCTCGCCGCGCCCGGGCGACGGGGTCGGGCACTCTCGATCGTGGTCTGGGCCACGACCGTCGGCGCGGTCCTGGGACCCAACCTCGTGGGCCCGGCGGGTCGGGTCGCCGAGGGGTTGGGTCTGCCACCGCTGTCGGGACCGTTCCTGTTCAGCATGGTCGGGTTTTTGCTCGCCGCGGCTGTGCTGTTCGTCTGGATGCGCCCCGACCCGTTGCTGATGGCGCGTCGGATCGCCGTAGACGCAGGGGACGCCGAGCCGTCGCACGGCTCGGTGCGGCGTGGTCTGCAGGTGATCGGTCAGCACCCGGCGGCGATGCTCGGGCTGGGCGCCGTCGCGGTCGGCCACACGGTGATGGTGAGCGTCATGGTGATGACTCCGCTGCAGATGGCCCATGGGGGCGCCGAGCTGCGACTGATCGGGCTGGTCATCAGCGTCCATGTGTTCGGCATGTACGCGTTCTCCCCCGTCATGGGCTGGCTGGTCGACCGGGTCGGTGGCCGCCTCGTCGTCATCGGTGGCGCGGCGACGTTGCTGGCCGCAAGCCTGGTCTCTTCCAGGGCGCCCGAGGGCTGGTCCGATGGCCTGGTCGTGGGTCTGTTCCTGCTCGGACTCGGCTGGTCCGCAACGCTGGTCGCGGGTTCGACCCTGCTCACTGCGGCCGTCGCGCAGCACGAGCGCCCCGGCGTGCAGGGGGCTTCGGACCTGGTCATGGGCCTGTCTGCCGCCGTGGGCGGTGGTTTGTCAGGCGTCATCGTCGGTGTCTGGGGCTACCCGATGCTGTGCCTGATCGCGGTGGCGTTATCGGTGGGGCTGGGGCTGCGCGCACTGGCCTCCCGGTCCGGCATACCGGTTCGTTAGCCTGCTGTGGTGAGTCAGACCCCGCAGGACCCCGCGCAGCAGCCGTCCACCGCAGCGCCCGAAGCGGCGCCCACCGCGCTCATGCCCGTGCCCGCGCACCCCGGTGACGATCCGCGTGCGGATCGTGTGGCAGCGGCGGTGCGCACCTGGCAGCGCCATCTGGTGGACCTCGGCGGCCGCAACACGCTGCTCTGGTACCGCGACCTGCCCTCCGGAACCCTCGACCTGACCAGCGCCCACCCCGGCGGTTTGGCCATGCTGCTGGCCGGACGGCCGACCAAGCTCTCCGATCTCGTGCGCGAGCCGGCGGCCCTGGCGGAAGCCCGGCGACGCGCCCGGACGATCCGGGCCAAGACCCTCGAGCTGCACGAAGAACGTGGAATCACAGCCGGATTCATTGCCGTCGGTATGGCAACCTGGGAGGTTCCGGGCGCGACTCGCCCCCCGTGCGCACCGGTGCTGCTGCGCTCGTGCGTGCTCAGGCCCACTGGCGCCGCCCAGCAGGACTTCGACATCGACCTCGGCGCCGACATGGAGTTCAACCCGGTGCTCGAGCACTATCTGCGCTCCGAGCAGGGCATCGAGCTCGACACCGAGGCGCTCGAGGAGATGGCCACAGCCACCATGGGCTTCGACCCACATCCGGTGTTCGCCGCCCTCGACCGGATGTGTGAGCGCATCCCTGCGTTCCAGATCGCACCCCGGCTGGTGCTTGGCACGTTCTCGTACGCCAAGCTGCCGATGGTCGCCGACCTTGCCGCCCAGCTCGGGACGCTGGCCAACCATGACGTCGTCGCCGCACTGGCCGGTGAGCCCGATGCGCTCAAGGCCGTCCGCACCACCGTCCCTGAGTCCCTGGCCGACAGCGACCCGGCCCGTGAGCATCTCGTCCTTGACGCCGACTCATCCCAGCAGGCCGTCATCGACGCCGTGCGCAGCGGGGCCAACCTGGTGATCAAGGGCCCGCCCGGGACCGGCAAGAGCCAGACCATTGCCAACCTGATCGCATCCCTGGCCAGCGAGGGCAAGCGGACGTTGTTCGTGGCCGAGAAGCGTGCCGCCATCGACGCCGTGGTCGGGCGACTGGAGCGTCTCGGCCTGGGCGACCTGGTCCTGGACGTCTACGACGGGGCGTCCAACAAGCGACGGCTGGCCCAAGAGCTCGGCGCAGCTCTGGACCGGGCCAGTGACGCCGAGGACCCCGACACCGCAGCCATCGAACGAACCTTGACCGACCGGCGTGCCCGTCTGGTGGAGCACAGCTCGGCCCTGCATGACAAGCGAAACCCCTGGGGCGTCAGCGCTTTCGACGCGCAGGTGGCACTCGGCCAGCTGTGCGCGCGACCCAAGCCACCGACCTCGCGGGTCCGCCTTTACGGCGACGCCCTCAAGGGCATCAGCCGCGAACGGGTCACCGAGCTGAGCCAGTCCCTCATCGAGGCGGCTTCGCTGGGAGCGTGGACGCCGGGCCATGAAGACGACCCTTGGTATGGCGCGCGCGTCACCTCCCCGGACGAGGCCGCGCAGGCGCTCGAGATCGCCAGCCGTCTCGGCGGTGGAGGCCTGGACGCCGCCCGGCAGCGGCTCGGTGCCTCGATGCGCGATGCCGGCCTGCCGGACGCCGAGAAGCCAGCGGACTGGGGCCACGCGCTGGGCGTCGTGGAGCAGGTGCGCCAGACGCTGGAGATCTTCGGGCCCGAGGTGTTCGACGTGCCGCTGACCGACATGGTGGGCGCCACCGCCGGCAAGGAGTACCGCGACAGAAACGGGCTCCGGCTCGGGCTCTGGTCGCGGATGCGG
>JAYSQM010000432.1:0-3387 GCA_043721575.1 Phycicoccus sp. | reverse complement strand
GCCCCGCTCGGCCGGGTCACGCGGATGCTCGCGACCTACAACCTTGTCGGCGTCCCGGTGGTCGACCAGGACGGCCGGCTCGTGGGGGCGGTGACCGTCGACGACGTGCTCGACCACATCCTTCCCGAGGACTGGCGCGAGGAGCGCCACGGTGAGCGACACGAGGAGCAGCACGAGGTGACGCATGGCCAGTGAGCGCACCGACCGGGCCGCCCGGTTGGATCAGCCGCGCGAGGCGCGGCGCGGACTTTTCACCAAGCCTCAGGTCGACCCCGACACGTTCGGACGGTTCGCGGAGAAGTTCGCGCGCTACATGGGGACGGCCAAGTTCCTCGTCTACATGACGGTCTTCGTGCTGGTCTGGGTCACGGCCAACGTCGTCGGGATCGCGCACTACAAGTGGGACATCTACCCCTTCATCTTCCTCACGCTCCTGCTCAGCCTGCAGGCGTCGTATGCCGCGCCGCTGATCCTGCTGGCCCAGAACCGTCAGACGGACCGGGACCGCGTCGCTCTCGAGCAGGACCGGGCCAGCAACGAGCGCAATCTCGCCGACACCGAGTTCCTCACGCGCGAGGTGGCCGCCCTTCGAATTGCCTTGCGGGACATGGCTACCCGCGACTTCCTGCGCTCCGAGCTGCGGTCGTTGCTGGACGAGATGGAGGAGCGCGGCCTACAGCGATCGGCCGACGGCCGGCCGATCGCGATCGGTGACACACCTCCCACCGCGTTATAGGGTCCGAGACAGACTTACCATTGGGCCATGCCAGCTCCATCGCAGGACACCCTGTTCGCCGCCCTCTCCAAGGTCAACGACCCCGAGATCCGCAAGCCCATCACCGAGCTCAAGATGGTCGAGTCGGTCGTCGTCGACGAGTCCGGTCGTGCGGCGGTCACCATCCTGCTGACGATCTCGGGCTGCCCGCTCAAGGACACGCTCACCCGGGACACCACCGCTGCGCTCCTGACCGTCGAGGGCATCACCAGCGTGGAGGTGACCCTCGGGGTGATGAGCGACGCGCAGCGCACCGAGCTGCGGACCAACCTGCGCGGCGGCAACGCCGACCGTGAGATCCCCTTCGCCGCGCCGAACAGCCTGACCCGGGTCTACTGCGTTGCCTCGGGCAAGGGCGGTGTGGGCAAGTCCTCGGTGACCGTCAACCTGGCTGCAGCCATGGCCCAGGGCGGCCTGAGAGTCGGTGTCGTCGACGCCGATGTCTACGGCTTCTCGGTGCCGCGCATGCTCGGCGTCGAACAGCGCCCGACCCAGGTCGACGACATGATCCTGCCGCCGCTGGCCCACGACGTGAAGGTCATCTCGATCGGCATGTTCGTCCCGGGAAACCAGCCCGTGGTCTGGCGCGGACCCATGTTGCACCGCGCGCTGCAGCAGTTCCTGGGGGATGTGTACTGGGGCGACCTGGACGTGTTGCTGCTCGACCTGCCGCCGGGCACCGGCGACATCGCGATCTCGGTCGCACAGCTCATTCCGAACGCCGAGATCCTGGTCGTCACCACACCCCAGAAGGCTGCCGCCGAGGTGGCCGAACGCGCCGGTTCCATTGCGCTACAGACCCATCAGCGCATCGTCGGGGTCATCGAGAACATGTCGTGGCTGGAGCTGCCGGACGGCACCCGCCACGAGCTGTTCGGGGCCGGTGGCGGCCAGCGCGTGGCCGACTCACTGACCCGCGCCATCGGTGCCCCGGTCCCGCTGTTGGGTCAGATCCCGTTGGACACCCGACTGCGCGAAGGCGCCGACCACGGTATGCCGGTCGTCCTCAGCGAGCCCAACAGCCCCTCGGCGGTTGTCCTGCGCGCAATCGCCCGCGGCCTCTCGACCCGCGCCCGCGGCCTCGCAGGTCGCTCACTCGGGCTGACTCCCGCCGGTCGATAGACCGCCCCGGGCTCGCGAACTCGCTGAGCGCTGTGACGTCAGGTGGCGTCCTCGTCATACGGCGTGAGCGTGTCCGGGTCATGGCGCTTGGAGGATGACTGCGCCTTGACATCTCCGGGCTGGACGTCACCCGGGCTGACCGGCTGGCCATCATCGGACCCGTCGTCCATGAGGGCCTCACGAACGATCCGGCGAGGGTCGTACTGGCGAGGGTCGTACTGCTTCCAGTCGACGTCGTCGAACTCCGGCCCCATCTGCTCGCGCAGCTGGACCTTGGCCGCGTCCGCCAGACCCCTGAGCTGTTTGACCAGCTTGGCGAGCTTGGCGGCGTACTCCGGCATCCGCTCGGGGCCGATCACCAACAGGGCGACGACCAAGAGAATGAGGAACTCCCCGCCGTTGACGTCGAACACGTGTGGACCTCGTGGTTTCCGAAGAGAGAGTCAGTTGTCCGCTTGCAGGGTCATCTTGACAGTTCGCTCGGTGCTCCCGCGCCGCACGGTCAACTCAACCTCATCGCCGACCGACCTGGCTCGGATCGCGACCACGAACTCGTCGGGGTCCGTGACCGGACGCCCGGCGAACGTGATGATCACGTCGCCCGGCAGCAGCCCTGCCTTGTCGGCCGGACCGCCCTTGGTGATCGGCGGGTATCCCTTCTTGGGGGTATCGGCGATCTTGACACCCTCACCCTCATAGGTGGGGTCAATCGTGACGCCGATGACCGGATGCGTGGACTTGCCGGTGGCGATCAGCTGTTCAGCGGTCTTGCGCGCCTGGTCGCTGGGGATCGCGAACCCGACACCGATGTTGCCGGACTGCCCACTATCGGGGCTCTGGGAGCCCGCAACGCGCGCGATCGCGGAGTTCACCCCGATCACGCGACCCGACATGTCGAGCAACGGCCCGCCGGAGTTGCCCGGGTTGATGGCCGCATCGGTCTGGATGGCGTTGATAAACGAAGCGGTCGAGTCACCCTCCCGGCCCGCCGTCACCGGACGGTTCAGCGCGCTGACGATGCCGCTGGTGACGGTGCTGTCCAGGCCCAGTGGAGCGCCCACCGCGATGACCGGATCACCCACGACCACTGTCGAGGAGGCGCCCAGCGCCAGCACGGGCAGGTCGCCTCGGTCCACCCGGATCACGGCCAGGTCGTAGGACCTGTCGCGGCCGATGATCTTGGCATCGGCACTCTTGCCATCGGAGAAGATCACGGTGATCTTGCCCGTCGCTGCCGCAGCATCGACCACATGGTCGTTGGTCAGGATGTAGCCGTCCCTGCGGAGCACGAATCCCGAGCCTGTGCCCGAGCCGTTGGGCCCCTTGACCTTGATCGTCACCACGCTGGGCAGGCTTCTGGCCGCGATGTCGGCGATGGACCCTTTGGGGCGGGCCGTCGAGCCCGCGGACGCTGCGGGCAACGATGTGGCAGCGCCCTCACTGCGGCTCACCAGGAACGCACCGGCGATCCCCCCGAACAGGGCGGCCAC
>JAYSQM010000431.1:0-18428 GCA_043721575.1 Phycicoccus sp. | reverse complement strand
CGTGAGGTGGCTGGCCTTGGGCATGAGCTGGTTGGTCTTGACCAGCGCGAGGTCGGCCAGACCACCGAAGTTGGTCTCGAAGCCCCAGATGCGCTGTTCGGGGTCCAGCATCGTGTCGTTGTGACCGTCGGCGTGCTCGAGCTCGACGGACAGGCAGTGCGCCACGACCTCGTCGCCGGGTTTCCACGCGTTGACACCGGGGCCGGTGCGCAGAACGACGCCGGCCAGGTCGGAGCCGATCACGTGATAGGGCAGGTCGTGCTTCTTGGTCAGTGGCGAGATCCGGCCGTAGCGCTCGAGGAAGCCGAAGGTGGACACCGGCTCGAAGATCGAGGTCCACACCGTGTTGTAGTTGATGGCGCTGGCCATGACTGCCACGATCGCCTCGCCCGCGCCGAGCTCGGGGACGTCGACCTCCTCGACGTGCATGCTCCTTCGTGGGTCCTTGTCGCGACTGGCCAGGCCGGCGAACATGTCGACCTCGTCCTTGTGCACCGTTACGGCGCGGTATTTCGCCGGGATCTCAAGTGTGGCAAAGGTCTCCTGCGATCGATCGCCGGAGAGGATCGCATCGCGAATGGCCTGCATCGTGGTCTCCTCGGGAGCTCGGGGGTGCGGCGGGCGAAGGGCCGCCACCGGATCGAGGTGGCGGCTCCGACTGACCCAGAACCTACTGGTGGGTAGTCACATTTGCACATCATCTGAGATCTGGACCACAGGGTGACCAGGCTCTCACCTATTCTGTCCTCATGCCTGCCCGGGAGAGGGCGCGCCGTGGCCCGGACGTGACGTCGTCGGGGGCGACGACCGCGCGCCGCCAGTTGCTGCTGTGCGCCGGGTTCTGCATCTTGGGCGCCGGCATGATCGCGGCGGCCGGGGCGGGTCAGCCGGCGGCATCGGGCAGGAACAGTCCGACCACGTCGCGGGCCTCGCGCCATGCCGTCGATCGGCGGGCCGTGAGCCGAGTTAAAACGTGGCGACCAGTTCTGGCCCTGACTTTCGACGATGGCCCGGACCCGGACTTCACGCCAGCCGTTCTGGACATCCTCGGCCGCCACGACGCCCGGGCAACGTTCTTCGTGATCGGGCGCAATGCGGCCAAGCACCCCGACCTGATCCAGCGGATGCTGCGTGACGGGCATGTGGTTGCCAACCACACCCAGGACCACCTATGGCTCAACGAGCTGGACCATGAAGTCGTACAGAACGAAGTTCTTGGCGGTATGACGACGCTGGGCACCGTCGGCGCGCAAGGCAGCTCGCTGTTCCGCCCGCCACGCGGCTGGACCAGCCCCACCGTGGTGGACGTCGTCAAAGGCGTCGGGCTGCGCTCGGTCTTCTGGAGTGACTGCATCGAGGCACGGCTGCGCCACGGAGTCCGTCCTGCAGCCGAGGCGCTAGTCGGGCAGGCCGGGCCCGGGTCGATCATCCTGTGCCACGACGGCGGATCGCTGGACGGGCCCAACCCCCAGCACATCGACCGAAGTCGCACCGTCGAGGCGCTTCCGTTGATGCTGGAAGGCTTGCGGCGCGAGGGACTTCGCTCTGTTGCCCTGCCCGAGTTGCTCCGCGCCGGCCGCCCCGTCTGACGCGTTTGGTTCAGGAGCTATAGGCCTCGAGGTCGGTGCGGGTGAGGGCCGCCCGAAGCTCCAGACCATCGTCCGCGAGGTTCTCCCGGCCTCCCTGCTCCCGGTCGATCGCGCAGACCACGGTGTCGATGACGGCGCCGAGCTCACGTAGCGCCCGGCAGGAGTCCAACAGTGCGCCGCCGGTGGTCACGACGTCCTCGATGACGACCAGTCGCCGACCCGTCACCTCGCCGCCTTCTGCCAGCCGCGTCGTCCCGTAGGCCTTGGCCGCCTTCCGCACGAACACGGTGGGAGTGTCGGTGAGCTGGGAGATCACGGTCGCGAGCGGGATACCACCGAGCTCCATCCCTGCCAGCGAGTCACACTCGGGGACCAGGGTCGCCATCAACTCGGCCACCTCACGCAGCAGCCGTGGATCGGCCTCGAAGAGGTACTTGTCGAAGTATTCGGAGCTCACCTGGCCCGAGCGGAGGGTGAAGTCGCCGGTCAGATAGCAGGACTCGTAGATGCGCTGGGCAAGATCGGGCATGCCCGACATCCTTCCAGAACTCGCGGACACCCCCTTGGATGACGATGTATGCCGGGTGGTTCAGTGGCCGGGGGAGGCCGCCGGCTCGACCAGCTCGACCAGGATGCCGCCGGCATCCTTGGGGTGGATGAAGTTGACCCGGCTGTTCGCGGTACCGCGGCGCGGGGCGTCGTACAGCAGGCGCAGCCCCCGTTCGCGCAATGTCTGCGACACGGTGTCGAGGTCGGCGACACGGTAGGCGACCTGTTGGACTCCGGGGCCCGAGCGATCGAGGAACTTGGCGATCGTCGACTCCGGCGAAAGCGGCGCGAGCAGCTGGATGCAGGAGCCGGACGAGCCCACTGCCATCATCGCCTCGCGGACGCCCTGCTCCTCGTTGACCTCTTCATGGGCCAGGGTCATCCCGTAGGTGTCGCGGTAGAAGGTGATCGCCGCATCGAGGTCGCTCACAGCCACACCAACGTGGTCGATCGCGGTGAACAGGTCGCCGAGCTGCTGGGTCATGTCGTCCAGCCTAAGCAGTCGGGGCCGGCTCGGACAGGTCGCCCGGGTGTGTCGATCGCCACGGTCGCCAGGTTGTGCGGCGCGGCTAGAGTGAGGCCGAACCCGGCTCGTCCGCGAGCCTGCTCAAGCCCGCCCAGTACTCATCCTTGTCGTTGGAGGCACCGCCATGAGCGAACGTCCCGTGTCCGTGATCGTCGCCGGAGCGCGCACCCCGCTGGGTCGCCTGCTCGGATCCTTGAAGGACTTCTCCGGAGCAGACCTCGGTGGTATGGCCATCAAGGGCGCCTTGGACAAGGCAGGGGTGCGCGGCGACCAGGTGGACTACGTGATCATGGGCCAGGTGCTGACCGCCGGCGCCGGCCAGATGCCTGCCCGTCAGGCAGCGGCCAAGGCCGGCATCCCGATGAGTGTTCCCGCTCTGAGCATCAACAAGGTGTGCCTCTCGGGCATCGACGCGATCGCCCTGGCCGACCAGCTGATCCGAGCGGGTGAGTTCGAGATCGTTGTGGCAGGTGGCCAGGAGTCGATGTCCAACGCTCCGCACCTGCTGCAGAAGAGCCGCGAGGGCTTCAAGTACGGCGACGTGACGCTGCGCGATCACATGGCCTTCGACGGCCTGTGGGACGTGTTCACCGACCAGGCGATGGGATTGCTGACGGAGGCCGCGAACACCGATGACGTGCAGTTCACCCGCGCCGAGCAGGACGAGTTCTCGGCCCGTAGCCACCAGCTCGCCGCGCGCGCCTGGAAGGACGGGCTGTTCGACGACGAGGTCGTCGCAGTGTCGATTCCTCAGCGCAAGGGCGACCCCATCGAGTTCAAGACCGACGAGGGCATCCGCGCGGACACCACCGCCGAGAGCCTGGGCAGGCTGCGCCCCGCGTTCAGCAAGGATGGCACCATCACGGCCGGCTCCTCGTCGCAGATCTCCGATGGGGCTGCCGCGGTCGTGGTGATGAGCAGGTCCAAGGCGCAGGAGCTGGGCCTGACCTGGCTCGCCGAGATCGGTGCCCATGGCGTCGTCGCCGGCCCGGACTCCACGCTGCAGCGCCAGCCGGCCCGCGCCATCGCGAGGGCCTGCGCCAAGGAGGGCATCAGCCCTGCCGATCTCGACCTGGTCGAGATCAACGAGGCATTCGCCGCGGTGGGGCTGGCGTCCGTCAAGGAGCTCGGCATCGACGCCGACAAGGTCAACGTCAACGGAGGCGCGATCGCGCTCGGGCACCCCATCGGCATGTCGGGGGCCCGCATCACGCTGCACCTCGCCCTGGAGCTCAAGCGCCGTGGTGGCGGCGTGGGTGCAGCTGCACTCTGTGGCGGCGGCGGCCAGGGCGACGCACTGATCGTGCGCGTTCCCCAACAGTGACCCAGCGCTGAGCTTCCGTTGATGGCAAGCAGATCCGTTGATGTTCCTGCTCTGGTCGATGCGGCCAGGGCAGGTGCTCCGCGTGCCGTCGCGCGGCTGATCTCCTTGGTCGAGGACGCGCATCCGGCGCTGCGCGAGGTGATGGCGGCTCTCGCGCCGCACACCGGCCGCGCGCACATCATCGGCATCACCGGCAGCCCCGGTGTGGGCAAGTCGACCTTGACGAACGCACTGGTCGGTGTCTTGCGGGCTCAAGGCAAGCGGGTCGCCATCCTGGCAGTTGACCCCTCCTCGCCCTTCTCCGGTGGCGCCTTGCTGGGTGACCGGATCCGCATGCAGGACCACGCGCTCGATCCCGAGGTCTATATCCGCTCGATGGCCAGTCGCGGTCACCTCGGTGGTCTGTCGTGGACGACTCCGCAGGCGCTGCGGGTCCTCGACGCCGCGGGCTGTGACGTCGTGCTGGTCGAAACCGTGGGTGTGGGTCAGAGCGAGGTCGAGGTGGCCGGTCTGGCGGACACCACCCTGGTGCTTCTCGCGCCCGGGATGGGCGACGGCATCCAGGCAGCCAAGGCCGGAATCCTGGAGGTCGGTGACGTCTTCGTCGTCAACAAGGCGGACCGCGAGGGCGCTGACGCGACGGTTCGCGACATCCGGCACATGATCAGCCTGGGCGACCGCACCGAGCCCAACCTCTGGCGCCCTCCGGTGCTCAAGACCGTTGCGGCCCGAGGCGACGGCATCGACGAGGTGATGACCGCGATCGACGACCACTTCGCCTGGATGGAGAGCTCCGGGGCGCTCCGTGATCGCCGCGTGCGTCGGGCTGGCGACGAGATCGAGGCGATCGCCATACAGGCGCTGCGCTCCCGGATAGGGGACCTGCGCCATGGTCAAGGCGTGGACGAGCTCGCCGGTGATGTCGTGGACGGCACCAGCGACCCCTATGCCGCTGCCGACCGGATCCTTGCCGCCGTGACCTGAGGCCCGGCGAAGTGGCAGTGGTGGGCAACATCGCTGCGGATGACCTGGGTCAGTCGGCCCCTGACCTGTCGTGCACGTTCGCGTGACCATCGGTCGCGAGGTCCTGGCCGCCCTCGGTGGTTGCCGAATGCTCGACCTCCAGCAGCGAGTCGTTGCGGCGCTCTTCCTCGAATGCGCCGTGACCGCCCCGGAACCCGAAGAGCCGCTTGGTCCACAGGAGGTAGGCGATCGCGAACAGGTTGATGATCAGCGCCGCGATCCGCAGCCAGGTGACCTTGGCGAGGATCTCGTGGATCTCCAGGGGGACGAACACCGCTGTCCCGACGGCCGCGACGTACTCGCCCCAGCGCTTCCTGAACCACAGGCCGACGGCCTCGACCAGCTCGAGCACGCCGTAGGCCAGGACCCCGAGCGCCACCAGCAGCAGCGTGGAGTGCTTGGCGGTGAAGGCCTGCTGGATCAGGTGGACCGGTCCGGTCTCCTGGAGGTCGACGCCGAGCCGGTCCGCCAGCGGTTTGAGGGCCGGTAGGTAGGAGTCGAAGACCTGCTCCAGCGCACGACGGGATCCGTCGAAGCGCCATACGCCATACGCCAGTGCAAGCAGGAGAAGGCCGCGTGCGCCCCGCTCCAGCGCAAGGAACCGCAAGATGAACGTGTCCCGAAGAGCCTTGCCACGCAACACGATCGGTGCCCCATCGGCGGGTCCCGAACCTTGCGGTGTGCCCAGAACGTAGGCGCCACACCGCAGGCAGCGCCACGCGTGGCCCGACGGTGTGGTCGCCTGCAACCTCGCCGCGAGGGCCGGCTCGGTGGGGGCGTAGGTGGCGTGGCCGTGCAGCCCGCACGAACGCGAGTTCCAGTCGAATCTCTTCAGGGGTCGCCAGGTCACGCACCTGACCCTAGGGCAGCCGCCGCACCCTCACGAGTCCCACCATTAGGCTCGGGATCATGTTGATCGCCTTCTCCGTCGCCCCGTCCGGTTCCGATGACACCACCGGTTCGGTCAGTGAGGCCGTGGCAGCGGCAGTCAGGATCGTGCGCGACTCGGGCCTGCCCAACCAGACCGACTCGATGTTCACCACGGTCGAGGGCACCTGGGCGGAGTGCATGGACGTCGTGCGCCGAGCCTGCGAGGCGGTCGGGGCGTTCGGCCCGAGGGTCAGCCTGGTCCTCAAGGCCGACATCCGCCCCGGCTTCGAGGGGGAGCTCACCGCGAAGGTCGAGCGCCTGGAGAAGGCCCTTGAACGCCAACAGGGGTCATGAGGGACAGCAGGTATGCCGTTCGGCCGCTGCGCGTGCAGGACGCCGACGAGCTCGGCCGGGTCCACGTCCAGGTGTGGCGTGAGGCCTACGCTCAGCACATGCCGGCCGACTTCCTCGCAGGGCTCGACCCGGTGAAGTTCGCCGAACGTTGGCGGCTGCGGTTCGAGATGGACGAGCCCGACGGGGTCGTTGTCGTGGCAACGGGACTCGAAGGCGAGATCGACGGATTCGCATCGGCCGGCCGGACCCGCGATGAGGATGCGCCGACCGGGTGGGAGCTGTACGCGATCAACGTGTTGGCCGAACACCAAGGAACCGGGGTGGCAGACCAGCTCATCAGTGCGGCTATCGCGGATCGACCCGTGACCTTGTGGGTGCTCCGGGACAATGCCCGCGCCCAGGCGTTCTACCGGCGCCATGGCTTCAGGGTCGAGGGCGCGACCAAGGTCCACGAGGGCACCGGGGCGCCAGAGATCCGGATGATCCGGAACCAGCTGTCCGACCCTGCTATGCAGGGTGCGCATCGCGGCCGGCGACTTCGCCGGGTAGCAGGGGACGTGGGTCATCCGGTCCGGGGCAGCTCGTAGACGTCTGCACCCGGGGTGTGGAACCTCAGGTGCGCGAAGGGCTCGAGGGTCCTGGCATGCGGCCTGGTGAAGTCGACGAAGACCCACCGGACGCCCATGGCACTGAGCTTGGCGGCCGCCACGGCATCCGGATTCGCGATGAAGCCGTCGTTGAGGGCGAGGAGCTCCGGTTTCCAGTAGTCGATGTAGATCGACTGTCGACCCAGTGGTGCCAGATCCGTGGATCGTGGGGTGGCCGTCCAGCCCTCCAGCAACATCTGCCGTTCGCTGAACGCCGCGACCACCCAGCGACGACTGTCGCAGCGCCTGGGGGCAACCGCGTTGATGCAGTGCCGGTTGGTCATGACCACGTCCTCGATGGAGGAGTGGTCACGGATCCAGCGGGCCGCCTCGATCTGGTCGCGGGAGACTGCCAGGTAGTCCGTGGAGGTCACCTGCGGCAGCTCCGGTGCCGGGGACGTGGTCGCCGCGGTGCTCCCGACCGCCGTGACCCCGGCGGCCAGGAGCGCGACCACCACGGCCCCCAGCAGTGCCGCCCGACGCGGCCTGACGGTCAGCGCGGCGAGAACCCCAGCCACGACCAGCACTGCGCCGGCGATCTTGAGCTGGTTGGTCGCCTGTGCGATCGACGCGGTCCGTGACAGCTCTCCGACCAGCCCAGGGGGCAGCAGCACCATGAGGACTCCACCGACCAGGCCGATCAGGATGGGCGCCAGGACCTTGGTGTCCATCCTGTCGACCAGGGACGCCAGGCCGACCGTGGATCCGAGCGCAAGAAGGGGTATGGCGCTGTAGGCGAAGTAGAGCTGGCTGTTGCCGGGGTGGGCGAAGGCGGCCAGAGCCCCGGCGCCCGCAAGACCGCCACCGGCCAGGAACCAGGTCAGTGGATCTCGGCGACCCTGGCGCGTCGCGAGCAGGACGAGCAGTCCGGCACCTCGGGCAAGGACACCCAAGATCACCACGAGGGAGACGAACGCCCGGGCGAGGTCGGTCTTGACGACCTCCTGTCCGCCGAGCCAGTCGAACAGGGGCGCGGCCTCAGGGGCGGTCCTGGGCGAGAAACGAAGGCCCGCTTCGGAGCCGTGGAAGATCACCAGCACCGCGAATCCGAGGCAGGCGACGACCACGGCGAGCTCGGGGACCAGCGTCCGCAGACGCGAGCGGCTGAACAGCAGGGCGGCTCCGACGGCGGCTCCCAGGCCGGCGACGACCAGGGGCAGGGTTGAGCCCTTTGTGCCCGCCGCGGCGATGCCGAGCACGGGGATCAGGAGGATGGCACCGGATCGCGCCTCGCCCCGCCAACGGCATACGAGAACGACCACGAGGGCAACGAGGATGGGCAGCGACAGGCCCAGGCTGGGGGACAACGGATCCAGGGGGTGGTTGATGGTCGGCCGGCCGAAGACGTTGAGGTCACCGCCGGCGAGAGTAAGGACGGCGGCGACCGGACCGGTCCAGGCCCTGCCGGTGAGACGCATGGCCGCGGTGGCGACGATGAGGACCACGGCCAGTGGGAGAAACGTCGGCATGAACCGAAACAGGGTCTCGTCCAGCTCCACCCCGGAGACCACGGAGAGATTCGCGACCCATGCGTGGCTGAACCAGTGATAGGCCAGTGGTTCGCTGGCCACCCAGGGGAAGGCCACCGGGCCTCGATGGGCCAGCTCGCCAGCCAGTGCCAGATGCAGGTAGGCGTCCACGTGCGGCGCCCGGTAACCCGAGGTCCACGTCAGCGGGACCCGATGGAAGTAGTCCAGCAGCTGCGGTATGACGGCCACGGTCGCCAGTGAGGTCAGGGGCCCGAACCACCAGGGCAGCGGGGACGTGTGTGCCTCGAGGATCCGGTGCCGGGACGCCGGCACGCCGACCAGCACGATGACGAGCGCCAGCGAGATTCCCGTCGACAGCCACGGCATCCGGCTGGTGCTGGCCAGGGTCTGGGCCCCGACCGCGATGGCCGAGCCGATGGCGAAGCCCATCGCCAGATCTTCGAGCCATGAGCCGTTACGCGGCCGAACCACGCGCCAGATGAGGGCCCCCGGAAGCACCTGGGTCAGGAGCAGCGCACTGAGCGCCCGGAGCGCGCTGCTCAACGGGAGATCTGCGGAGACGGCCAGGGCCAACCAGGCGGCGAGGGCGACCGCGGGCGCGCCCCGACCGAGAACGTCGAGAGCTCGTGCCACCCGGGATCGCGCGGCGCCGTCGCCTCTCGTGGCGCCGTCGAGGCGGACTGGCAGGGTCTGAGGCACTGTTCTCCCGGTGGTGTGACGGTGCCACCAAGGGCGTGGACCGATGCAGAGTCTATGACGGAGGAGCTCATCAGCCCGGCTGCTAGGCTGCGACGCGTTTCCAGCCCGTGACCGTCATCAGGAGGCACACTCTGTCCGGCGAAACATCCCCAGCTTCCCAAGGAGCACCGGACTCCGGCGTCTACGTGCCTGGCTACTTCGAGACCCGGCTGGCGCCGAGCGCGAGCCGCAGCAAGGTCTGGAAGCACCTCTGCAACTACCTCACCCGCTGGATCGCGGCGGACGCCGACGTCCTGGAGCTCGGCGCCGGATGGTGCGACTTCGCCAACCACGTCCGAGGTGGCCGGGTGGTGGCGATGGACCTCGACGCCACCGTCAAGCGCTCGGCGGCAGCACATGTGGAGCCGGTCGTGGGGGACTGCACCGACCTCCACCAGTTCGGCGACGCGAGCTTCGATGTCGTGTTTGCGTCGAACCTGCTGGAGCATCTCGTGCGCGCCGATGCCTCGCGGCTGCTGGCCGAGTCCCGTCGGGTCCTGCGTCCGGGTGGCCGGTTGATCCTCATGCAGCCGAACTTCAGGCTCCAGCCGGGTCGCTACTTCGACGACTTCACGCACGTCGCGATCTATACCGACAAGTCTCTGGCCGACTACCTTGTCGCCGAGGGATGGACCATCGAGGCAGTGCACGCCCGCTTCCTGCCGCTGACGCTGAAGTCGCGCGGCTCCGGCCTGACCTTCCTCGTGCCGTGGTACCTGCGCTCACCGATCAAGCCGTTGGCCGGACAGATGCTGGTTGTCGCTTCGCGATGACCAGCGCGCAGCGGGGCCGGCGCGAGCTGGCCCCCGCGCCTGGAGCAGTTCCTGACTCGAACCCTTGAAGGAGTAGCCCGTGTGGAACAACCGGTCGATCACGGTGGTCCTTCCCACGTACAACGAGAAGGACAGCATCGCGGAGTGCATCCGCGGGTTCGAGACGCTCGGCTTCGTTGACGAGATCCTCGTGGTCAACAACAACGCCGCAGCCGGAACCTCCGAAGAGGTGGCCAAGACCGGGGCTCGCGAGCTGATCGAGACCCGTCAGGGTTATGGCGCCGCGATCCGTGCGGGCCTGGCTGCCGTCGACACGGATCTGGTTGCCATCTGCGAGCCCGACGGGACCTTCAACCCGGCCGATCTGCGCAAGCTGCTCGCCTTTGCTGATGAGTGCGACTTCGTCGTGGGCTCGCGAACTGTGTCGAACTTCATCTGGGACGGCGCCAACATGGGCTGGTTCCTGCAGTGGGGGAACTGGGCGGTGGCCAAGCTCATCGAGGTTCTCTACAACACGTCATACCTCAGCGACGTGGGCTGCACCTTCCGCGTCCTCACCCGTGAACAGGCCAAGAACCTCCTCGCGAAGTCCTCGCTCGACGGGTCGGCATACGGCCTGGAGATGCTGCTCCTGGCGGTCATCATGCGGGCCAGGATCGTGCAGGTGCCGGTCAACTACCACCCGCGGGTCGGGGTGTCCTCGGTGACCGGTGACCCGCGCAAGACGATCGATCTCGGGCTGGAGATGATCAGGCTGGTGGTGTCGATGCGGTTGCATCGCAGTCGGATTCGGCGTCAACCTGCTGGCGCTCGCTGAACACGTGGGTGCGGTAGGCCCAGAAACGGAACGTTGTTCCGAGTACGAGGCCGACGACGTTGGCGGAGATGTTGTCGGCCAGCGGTGTGGTGAAGCCGAGGACGTAGTGCGAGATCGCCAGACAGCCCACGGCCATGCCCGATCCGATCGCAGACATCACTGCGAACAGGCCGAACTCGCGGTGCACAGCTGACCGACGGGTATGACGGAAGGTCCAGTAACGGTTGCCCAGCCACGACACCACGGTTGCGGCCGCAGTCGAGAGGACCTTGGCGGTCAGGGGTTGTTGGTAGAGCGGTCCCTCGCCGCCGGCGAAGCGCAGGAGGTTGAATCCGCCGACGTCCACCAGCAGGCCGAGCATTCCGATCAGGCCGAACCTCGTCAGCTCGGGCAGGAGTCGCACGACAAGCTGTCGCAGGGATTTCAGCCGGTCCACGTCGTGGAGCCTACCGGCCGATGCGGCCGGCCCGTTCAGGTCCTTCCCGCGATGAAAGGTGGCATTTGGTAGGACGCCTAGTAAATTGTGATCATGACGACGGACAGCACGCAGCCCACCGAAGTTCGGATGTCCGGCCAGTCCCGTTGGCAGCAGAGGTATGACGCCGCGCTCGCCAAGGGCCTGGTACGCAGCGCGGACTTCACGACCCTGTCCGGCGTACAGGTTGATCCAGTCTATGGGCCCTCAGGCTCGGACGAGGACGTGGCGGCGGCCGTCCCGGGTTTTGACCGGATCGGCTGGCCGGGGGAGTTCCCCTTCACCCGCGGGCTGTACGCCACCGGATATCGCGGTCGCCCCTGGACGATCCGGCAGTTCGCCGGCTTCGGCAACGCCGAGCAGACCAACGAGCGATACAAGATGATCCTGGCCCGCGGGGGCGGCGGGCTCAGCGTCGCCTTCGACATGCCGACCCTGATGGGCCGTGACTCCGATGAGTCCCTCAGCCTGGGTGAGGTCGGTCACTGTGGGGTGGCCATCGACTCGGCCGCCGACATGGAGATCTTGTTCAAGGACATACCGCTGGGGGACGTGACGACCTCGATGACGATCAGCGGCCCGGCGGTCCCCGTCTTCTGCATGTATCTCGTTGCGGCAGAGCGACAGGGTGTCGATCCCGCCGTCCTGAACGGCACCTTGCAGACGGACATCTTCAAGGAGTACATCGCCCAGAAGGAGTGGCTGTTCGAGCCGGAGCCTCATCTGCGTCTGATCGGCGACCTGATGGAGTACTGCTCGGTCAACATCCCGGCGTACAAGCCCTTGTCGGTCTCCGGCTACCACATCCGCGAGGCCGGATCCACGGCCGCGCAGGAGCTCGCGTTCACCCTCGCCGACGGGTTCGGCTACGTCGAGCTCGGACTGTCCCGGGGCCTGGACGTCGACGTCTTCGCCCCTGGTCTGTCCTTCTTCTTCGACAGCCATCTCGACTTCTTCGAGGAGATCGCCAAGTTCCGGGCCGCGCGCAGGATCTGGGCGCGGTGGATGCGTGACACGTATGGCGCCAAGACCGACAAGGCGCAGTGGCTGCGATTCCACACGCAGACCGCCGGCGTCTCGCTCACAGCCCAGCAGCCGATCAACAACGTCGTGCGCACTGCCGTGCAGGCGCTCGCCGCGGTCCTGGGCGGCACGAACTCGTTGCACACCAACGCACTTGACGAGACCTTGGCCCTACCGACCGAGCAGTCGGCCGAGGTAGCCCTGCGTACCCAGCAGGTGATCATGGAGGAGACCGGTGTCGTCAACGTCGCGGACCCGCTGGGTGGTTCGTGGTACGTCGAGGCCCTCACCGACCGGATCGAGGCCGACGCGGAGGCGATCTTCGACACGATCCGGGCCATGGGCGAGCTGGGCCGCGGGCGGGGTCCGGACGGCACGGTCACCCACGCGTTCGGTCCGATGACATCGGGCATCCTGCGCGGTATCGAGGACGGCTGGTTCATGTCCGAGATCGCGGACGCGGCGTTCACCTACCAGATCGCCCTGGAGAAGGGCGAAAAGAAGGTGGTAGGTGTCAACTGCCACACGGAGTCGGTCAGCCACGAGCTGGAGATCCTGCGGGTCAGCCACGAGGTCGAGAGGGAGCAGGTGGCAACGCTGACCGCCCGCAAGGCCGGCCGCGACGAGGCCACTGTCAGTGCCGCCGTCCGCCACCTGGTCGAGGTCGCGGGGACGTCGCAGAACATGGTCCCCGCCATGCTCGAGGCGGTCCGTGCGGAGGCCACTCTGGGCGAGATCTGCAACGCGTTGCGCGAGGTCTGGGGCGTCTATCGGGAGCCTGCGCGGTTCTGACCAAGGTGCCACGACGCCCTGAGTGGATTTGTCCTGGGCGCTCGAGGTGTGTTTATGGTGGAGCCTGAACGGCCGTGGCGGGGCGGGCCAACGCGTCGACCATCATCAACGCGACCATCATCAACGCGAACACCTTCAACGGAGAGACTGACAGTGCCAGCATCAGCACGACGGGCCCTCGGCGCTGCCGTGGCCGTGCTGGGCATCGCCCTTGCGGTCCTCGGCGCCCTGACCGCCCTCAAGCTAGGACCCTCCGGCGAGGCGCACTTCAGCGCTACCTCGAAGGCCCCCGGCGCCTTCGTCGTCGCGCCAGACGTGCTTAACTCCGTGGACGTTCCGGTGCGGGTCAAGGCCACCCGCAGCGATGGCGGCGAGGTGTGGCTGGCCGCGGCTCCGGCCGCTGATGCCAGCGCCGTCCTGGCGACGTCCGCCGTGTCCACGGTCAGCGGCGTGCGCTATCCCGCCGGCACCCTGGATCTTCGCGCTTCAGGAGCCGGCCCGCTGACCGACGTCAGCACTGCGGATATCTGGCGGCTCTCCGCCAAGGGGCCGGGTTCGGCCGAGCTGGTGGTCGACCAGGGCGGTGGACCTGAGACGGCGGTGGTCACATCAGGTGATGCCATTGCCTTGACCGACGTCACGATGACCCTGACCTGGGCCGATCGCACCTGGTTCTTCGAGGCTCTCGCCGCGACTCTGATCGGGGCGATCATCGCCTCGTTCGCGCTCGGTGACCTGTGGCAGAGCCGTCCAGCTGCGGGTCGAGCCGATCCTGTCGGGACCACGACGTCGGATGTGTCGACATGACCCGCAGTGTTCGCGCCATCGCCCTGTTCGTCGTCAGTACTGTCGGCTTGGCGTCCGTCTCTGGATGCGCAGTGGTGGACGGGGTCCTGGGCATCCGTGAGGCGCCGAAGGCGAACGCAGCCTCGGCGGCGCTGACCGTCGACCAGACCAAGCGCATCCTCACCAGGGCCTTCACCGCCGCCCAGCAGGCGGAGACGACGACCGGCGCGGCCGCCCGGGCGGCGCAGGAGACGGCATACACGGGTGAGGGGCTGCGTGCCGCGAACGCGCGGGTCAGGCTGGCACCGGTCCAGCCGGCGATGGCGGACCCTCCGGTTCTGGCACCGCCGCAACCCGGGCCGCTGGCCATCTCCCGCGGGTTCGGCTATCCCCGGGTCATCGTCGCCCAGACCGTGACGTCCAAGGGCAGCCTGCCGATCCTGCACCTGCTGACCTCTCCGGATGCCGCCACGCCGTACCGCATCAGTGTTTCGGCCACGATGCTGCCGGACTCCACGGTCAAGCGCTTTGACGCGCTCAGCCAGGGCTCGCCGCTGGTGACCGACGGCACAGGGCTGGCCGTGGCTCCCTCCGCGCTGATGAACGCCTACGCCGCAGGGATGGCGTTTCCGGCCAAGGAGGCGGCCAACCCGCCGTTCGCAGCGGACCCCTTCGTCGCCCAGGTGCGCGCCGGGGCGGCCGGCGTGGCCAAGGCTGTGGCTGCTCAGGCGACTTTCTCCCAGGTCCATGTGGTCGTCCCCAATTCCGTGTATGCCGTGCGGCAGGCCAGCGGCGACGCCCTGGTCTTCGGGGTCATCGAGCGCACGGACTCCTTCGCAGTGAAGTCCGGCCAGGCGGTCAACACCGTTGCCAACAAAGAGTTTGTCCTCCTGAGCGGCAAGACGAAGGTCACCAAGGTGGCCTCGATCACCACCCTCGAGTTCGTGGTCTTCGCCGTGCCGCGCTCCAGCGGGCAAGCCACGTTGGTCGCGGCCTCGGAGCAGGTCGTCGCAGGGTCGGGCTCCTGATCGTGGCCGGCGTCAGGGACAATGCAGATATGACTCAGCGCCCCATCAGCGCGGCTGCCCTGCGGGGCGCCGTTGACCTGTCCGCGCCCAACCGGCCGGCACCTGCGACCCGCCCAGCTGGAGCCAACGGACTCGTGATCGAGGGCACCGACGGCGGTTTCCAGGCCATCGTCAGCGGCACGCAGAGCGTTCCAGCCGTGGTGGTCCTGTGGTCGCAGCGCTTGCCGGCCTCGGGGGACTTTGTCGATGTGGTCGCATCGGTGGCAGCGTCCTACGAAGGGCGTTTCCAGGTCGTGTCGGTCGACGTTGACGCCAACCCTGGTCTGCTGCGGGCCTTCCAGGTCCAGTCGGTGCCCGTGACGCTGGGGCTGGTGGCAGGTCAGCCGGTGCCGCTGTTCGTGGGCGCGCAGTCGGCCGAGCAGGTGCGCCCCTACGTCGACGAGATGCTCAAGCTTGCGGCCGAGCACGGCGTGACCGGACGAGTCACGGTCGCGGCTGCCGGTGAGGCGGATGTCGAGCCTGAGCTGCCACCGCTCCACCAGGAGGCGTTCGATGCGATCGAGCGCGACGACCTTGATGCCGCGTCCGCTGCCTATGCCAAGGCGTTGGCGCAGAACCCTGCTGACAGCGAGGCCACCGTCGGCCTGGCCCAGGTCCAGCTCATGCAGCGCACGGCCGGTGTTGACCTGCAGGCGGCTCGAGCGGCCGCAGCGCGGGCCCCCACCGACATCGCCGCCCAGATGCTGATGGCCGACCTGGATGTTCTCGGTGGCCACGTCGAGGACGCCTTCGTGCGGCTGATCGACACCGTTCGCGCGACCGAGGGCGATGAGCGGGACACCGTGCGCGAGCACCTGCTCGAGTTGTTCGCGGTCGTCGGCGCGCACGACGAGCGGGTTCAGAAGGCCCGTCGAGCGCTCATGAGCGCCTTGTTCTAGACGCCGCTGCGCAGGTGAGCCCCGCTGGTGCCAAAGCGGATCCTCAGGTTCCTCGATCCGGCAGCTGAAGTTGGGCTCGCCCTTGCCGGTCAGGATCACGCGAGGCTCAGGATCAAGCGAGACGCCTGTCGAAGTTCTTCATCCCTGGTTCTCAGCGCGCCGGCTCGAACGTCGTCTCGGCCGAGAACGCGGCCCGACGGGCCGCGCGGCGCAGCGCGCCGAGCACCGCGCGACCGGTGAGCATGATAAGCACCACGTTGGTCAGCGCCCGGCCGAGGTCCCAGCCCAGCGAGGTGGCCACCGAGAACAGCATGAAGTGGTGCAGGTTCTCGAGCAGTGGCGCGCCGGCAACGAACGAGATCTGGGTGCCCGTGCCGACGCTGTACGGCCAGAACGACAGGTTGAGCAGTACGCCGTAGAGCAGGCCGCTGACGGCGCCGTACGCCGCCAGCAGGCCGATCTCGATCCAGCCGCGGGCGCGGGGCAGCAGTCCGGCACCCAGCCCGACCCAGGCCGCGCCCAGCATCTGGAAGGGCAGCCACGGGCCGACGCCGCCGGTGACGAGCGCCGACGCCGCGAGAGTGGTCGCGCCCAGGACGAAGCCGAAGCCGGCGCCGAACACTCGTCCGGCCAGCACCAGCAGGAAGAACACCGTCTCGAGCCCTGCGGTACCGGCGCCGAGTGGGCGAAGTGCCGCGCCCACCGCCGACAGGACGCCCAGCATGGCCACGGCCTTGACGTCGAGGCCGCCCTCTCCGACCTCGGCCAGCACGACCGCCATCAGCAGCGGCAGCAGGACTGCGAACAGCAGCGGAGCGTCGGTGCCGTGCGCCAGTCCGGCGCCGGGGTCGACGAGCAGCGGCCAGCCGAACGCGAAGACGCCCAGCACCGAGAGCAGGACGATGGCGGCGCTCGAGCGGGGACGCAGCCGGATCGCGCGCACGGGGGTGCTCATCGGGTCACCGGCTCGCGGCGCAGGGCGTCCTGGACGTCGCGCACGGTCAGCCACCGCCCCGGCGCGAGAATCTTGGCCACCTGGGGAGCAAACGCGGGAGAGGACACCACGAGGTCGGCTGTCGGTCCGTCGGCGACGACCTCGCCGTCGGCCATCACCACCACCCGGTGCGCGGTCTCGGCGACGAACTCGACGTCGTGGGTCGACAGCAGCACGGTGCGCCCGCGACCAGCGAGCTCGTGCACGGCGTCGCGCAGCTGGCGCTTGGCGTTGTAGTCCAGGCCGCGGGTGGGTTCGTCGAGCAGCAGGACCGCGGGGTCGGCGCTCAGCTGCACGGCGAGCACCAGGGCCAGTCGCTGGCCTTCGGACAGGTCACGCGGGTGCCGCTGCGGGTCGGTCCCAGGTGCGATCCGGTCGAGCAGCCTCGCGCAGGTTCCGGCGGCCGCGCGGCTCTCGGCGTCTGCGCGGGCGCACTCGGCGGCCACCGTGTCGAGGTAGAGCAGGTCGCCCGACTCCTGGGGCACCAGCCCGACCACGCCGCGGGCCCTGGACGGTTCGAGGTCGGCCGGGTCGACCTCCGAACCGTTGCGCCACTTGGCGCCCCGGGTGTCACCGCCCGATGTGTCAACGGCACCGGCAACGGCAACGGCGACGCGCCCGCGGGACCGCCGTCCGGTGCCCTGCAGTGCCCACAGCAGCGAGGACTTGCCCGCCCCGTTGCGGCCCATCAGTGCGGTGATCTCGCCGGCGTGCAGGGTCAAATCGACTCCGGCGACCGCGACGACATCGCCATGGCGGACGACGACCCCGTGGGCATGCAACGCGACCGGCCCCCGCTCCGGGGTGGCCTTCGGCGGTGCGGCGTCGGCCAGCTGGTGGCGCAACGGCGCCGCACTGCGCCGGGCATCACGCACCGACAGCGGCAGCGGGGTCCACCCGGCGAGGCGCCCGAGCTCGACGACCGGCGGGGCCACCGACGACGTGACCATGAGATCCGCCGGATCGCCAGACGTGACCTTTCCCCCTGCTCCGAGGTGGACGACGACGTCGGCATACTGCAGCACCCGCTCGATCCGGTGCTCGGCGAGCAGCACCGTCACGCCGAGGTCGTGCACCAGTCTGGTGATGGTCGCTAGAACCTCCTCTGCGGCAGTCGGATCCAGCGCCGAAGTGGGCTCGTCCAGGACCAGCACACGGGGGTGGGTGGTGAGCACCGACCCGATCGCGACGCGCTGTTGCTGCCCGCCCGACAGGTCGCGCAGCGGGCGGTGGCGCAGGTCGGCGAGCCCGAGCAGGTCGAGCGTCTCTTCGACGCGCTTGCGCATCACCTCGGGTGCGAGGGCGAGCTGCTCCATGCCGTACGCGAGCTCCTCTTCGACCGTATCGGTGACGAAACCCGCGAGCGGGTCCTGACCCACGACGCCGACGACATCCGCAAGGTCGCGTGGCCGGTGACGGCGGGTGTCTCGTCCGAGCACGCTCACTCGTCCGGACAACGTGCCGCCGGTGAAGTGGGGTACCAGGCCGTTCACGGCGCGGAGCAGCGTCGACTTGCCCGATCCGGTCCGGCCGACGATGAGACACAGCTCGCCCTCGTCGATGCTCAGATCGACGCCGGACAACGCGGGAGACTGCGCGTCGGGGTAGGTGAAGCTCATCCGCTCGAAGCGGATTGCGGGATCGGTCACGGCCGTCCTTCCTTCGTCGTCCGGCCGGGTTCGGGTGAGACGA
>JAYSQM010000430.1:0-7630 GCA_043721575.1 Phycicoccus sp. | reverse complement strand
GGCCGGCTCTCCGAGATGGTCGGCCAGGACGGCGTCGAGACCGACCGTGTGATCCGGGCCATGGGCTGGCGCCGCGTGGCCGAGGCCGAGCTGCCGACGCTGGCGCCGACGACCCGGCAGTACCTCCAGGCCTACGCCGACGGTGTCAACGCCTACATCCAGCAGGCCGGCAGCCCGTCCAAGATGGGTCTGGAGTACACCGTGCTCGCGCAGCAGTTCCCTGGCTACCGCGTCGAGCCCTGGGTGCCGGCAGACTCCCTGGCCTGGCTCAAGGCGATGGCCTGGGACCTGCGTGGCGACTATGACAACGAGCTCACCCGCGCCCGTCTCTCGGGGAGCATCACCCCTGCCCGTCTCGGGCAGATCTTCCCGCCCTTCCCGATCGTCTCTCACCACCCGATCCTCTCGGCGCAGGACTGGAGCCCCGTCGCCGCGAGCTCGACCCGGAGCGCGGCCTCGGCGATCCGTGCCATCCCGACGGTCCCGGAGGTCCCTTCCACGCCGGCCGTCCTGGAGGACAAGGGGGCCCGCACCCTCTATGCCGAGGTGGCCAAGACGCTCGACCAGCTGCCAGTGATGGTCGGGCGGGGCGACGGCATCGGGTCCAACTCGTGGGTAGTAGGCCCGCAACGCTCCTCGACCGGAAAACCGTTGCTGGCCAACGATCCTCACCTCGGTGTCGGCATCCCCGGCATCTGGTACCAAACCGGTCTGCACTGCCGCAGCGTCTCGGCCGCCTGCCCCTTTGACGTCACCGGCTTCTCCTTCGCCGGCCTGCCCGGCATCGTGATCGGGCATAACCAGAGCGTCGCGTGGGGCTTCACCAACCTTGGCCCTGACGTCAGCGACTTCTACCTCGAGCAGGTCCGTGGAGACTCCTACCGCCGCGGCGACAGCTATCTGCCGTTGAAGCAGCGCTCCGAGACCATCAAGGTCGCCGGCGGCCAGGACGTCACCATCACCGTACGTGAGACGCTTCACGGCCCGCTGCTCTCGGACGTCATCCCATCAGTGGCCCAGGTCGGCCAGACCGCTCTGGTCGCGGGCAAGGCCGAAACCACCTCGTATGACGTGTCCCTGGCCTGGACGGGTCTGTTGCCCGGGCACACGGCGGACGCCATCTTCAAGATCAACACCGCCCAGGACTTCGCCCAGTTCCGTGACGCCGCAAAGGACTTCGCGGTTCCGGCGCAAAATCTCCTCTACGCCGACACCCAGGGCCACATCGGCTACCAGGCACCTGGTCAGGTGCCGATTCGCGCGTCCTCGACCAAGGGGGCGCCGCCGGGCTACTGGCCCGCGCCGGGCTGGGACCCGCAGTACGACTGGAAGGGGTTCGTGCCCTTCGAGCAGATGCCCACGGCATACGACCCTCCAGAGGGTTACATCGTGGCCGCCAACCAGGCCGTGACCGCCAGCTCGACCCCGTTCCTGACCACCGAGTGGGACTATGGCTTCCGCAGCGAACGCATCCGCACCCTGATCACGGCGACGCCCAAGGTCACGCCGGAGCGGATGTCCCAGATCCAGGGCGACACCCGCAACGAGTTCGCGCCCGTGCTGGTCAAGGCCCTGCTGGCGGTCAAGCTCGACGACGACCCGTTCACCAAGGAAGCGCAGAACCTCCTGCGCACCTGGGACTACACCCAGCCGAGCGGTCGGTCACCATCGGGGGCCGCCGCCGCGTTCTACAACGCGGTGTGGAGCAACATCCTGGAGCTGACCTTCAACGACGAGCTCGGCCGCGACATGAAGGCCGATGGTGGTTCGCAGTGGATGCAGGCTGTCTCCGGGCTGTTGACCTCGCCGAGCGACGTGTGGTGGGACAACAAGCTGACGGTCGGGGTGATCGAGGGTCGTGACGAGATCCTGCGCCAGGCCATGGTCGTGGCGCGCAAGGACCTGACCAAGAAGCTGGGCAAGAACCCTGTCACGTGGCAGTGGGGCCGTCTGCACCAGCTCACGCTCGAGCACAAGGTCCTGGGTGGTGACTCGGTGCCGGCTCCGGTGCGGGCGTTGTTCAACCGGGGTCCGTGGCAGATGCCCGGCGGTTCCTCCATCGTCAACGCCAACGGCTGGAATGCCAGCAAGGGCTACCAGGTCGACTGGGCGCCGTCGATGCGGATGGTCGTCGATCTGGGCGATCTGGACGCGTCGCGCTGGGTCAACCAGAGCGGCAACTCCGGTCACCCCTACGACGCGCACTACGTCGACCAGGCCGACGCGTGGGTCGCGAACCAGACCTATCCTTGGCCGTTCAGCGAGAAGGCGGTCCGTGCCGGTGGCGGTGACGAGCTGACGTTGGTCCCTGACGCGTCAGGCACCTGACCGTTCGCCGGGGATCTGCGAGAGGCCGGCGCCCGGGGTGATGACGGCGTTGACGCGCACGTCGTGAGCGTCGCGGGGCAGCGGCCACGCGGCATACTCCTCGTCGTTGATGATGGCCACGATGACGGCGTCGGGGCGCCGCCGTGCCAGGGCCCTGTCGTAGCAGCCGCCACCTTGCCCGAGCCGGGTGCCGCTGTGGTCGACCGCCAGGGCTGGCGTCAGGATCACGAGGGCGGCGCCGATCGCCCCGAGCCCGAGCCTTGGCCCTTCGCTGCCGTCGGCCCGCAGCTCGCGCCAGTCCAGGTCCATGTCGGGTAGCGTCTCGGGCACGATCACCGGCACCCCCCGCGCGTGCAGCATCTCAGCCAACGCCTGCGTGGGTGGCTCGGTGGGCAGCGAGCGATAGATCGCCACACAGGGCTGCCCGCCGTATGCCGAGAGCTCGCCTGTGCGCGACGGCGGCAGGGGCAGGGTGTTCAGAAACGCGCTCGCGGCGGCCGCGATGGCGTCGGCGTCGCCGCCCTGAACTCGTTGCGGGGCAAGGGATCGGCGCTGCGCCCGGAGCTGGCGCCGCAGCGCCTGCTTGTCCGGCGGGACTTCAGGTTCGGCCGCTCGGTTCATGCGGGAATTGTGCACCCTTGCTCTCTGTGCTGCAGCCGTCACCCCCGCACGTCAAACCCGGCATACCTCTTCGTGAAGTCGCAAAGATCGACTCAACCAGGCCTCGTTGCATCGATCTGTGCGACTTCACGAGTTGAGGTGCGACTTCGGTTGCGCTGCGAGGCCTGGTCGCCCAGAGGGGGCACTTGTCCGACTACTGTCTGGGCCATGACCTTGACCGAGCGGCTCGCCGCATCCGTGCCGGCACCGGGCACGGTCACCAAGGCTGTGATTCCGGTAGCCGGCCTGGGCACCCGCTTCCTGCCCGCGACGAAGGCCACCCCCAAGGAGATGCTGCCGGTCGTCGACAAGCCGGCCATCCAGTACGTCGTCGAGGAGGCCACGCGCGCCGGGCTGCGTGATGTGCTCATGGTGACCGGACGCAACAAAACCGCACTCGAGGACCATTTCGACCGTCACTGGGAGCTCGAGCAGGCGCTGGAGGCCAAGGGCGACCAGCTGCGTCTAGCGCGCGTCCGCGCGTCCACGGACCTCGGCAACATCCACTATGTGCGACAGGGCGAGCCGCTGGGTCTGGGTCATGCCGTCCTGTGCGCTGCGGACCACGTCGGCAACAACCCGTTCGCGGTGCTGCTCGGCGACGACCTGATCGACGCACGCGACCACCTGCTGGAGGCGATGATCGCGGTGCGGGCGGCCAAGGGCGGAAGTGTGATCGCTTTGATGGAGGTGCCGCCGGAGTCCGTCCATCTCTATGGTTGCGCCGCCGTCGAACCCCTGCACGATGGCGGTGACGGATCCGTGGTGCGGGTCACGGGGCTGGTCGAGAAACCGACCCCCGCCGATGCGCCGAGCAACCTGGCGGTCATCGGGCGTTACATCCTCGACCCGTCGATATTCGAGACCCTGGCCAACACTCCTCCTGGTCGTGGCAACGAGATCCAGCTGACCGATGCGTTGCAGGAGCGCGCTGCGTCCTCCGGGGCCGGAGGAGGTGTGCACGGCGTGATCTTCCGCGGCCGTCGCTATGACACCGGCGACCGGCTCGACTACCTCAAGGCCGTGGTCCGGCTGGCTGTCGAGCATCGCGAGCTCGGGTCGGACTTCTCGTCGTGGCTCACGGGATTCGTGACCAAGCAGGACTCCGCAACACAGGACTCCGCAACACAGGATTCCGCAACACAGTGATCACCGTCGAAGAGCACCTCTCACGCATCGTCAGGACCGTGCGCCGGCTGCCGCCGATCGATCTGCTCCTGTTCGATGCCCATGGCTGTGTCCTGGCCCAGGACGTGACCAGTGAGGTCGCCCTGCCGGGCTTCACGAACTCGGCCATGGACGGGTATGCCGTCCACGCCGCCGATCTCGCGGCTGCCAGTGAGACGGGTCCGGTCTCATTGCCCGTGGTACACGACATCGCTGCCGGCAACACCCAGGCGCTGAGCCTCGCGCCGGGCCAGAGCATGAGGATCATGACCGGCGCCCCGATGCCCCACGGCGCCGATGCCGTCGTTCCTGTCGAACGCACCGATGGCGGTCTGGCCAGGGTCACCATCTCTGCGTCGGTATCCGTAGGCCAAAGCGTGCGTCAGGCGGGCGACGATGTCGCGGCCGGTGACCTGGTGATGCGCCAGGGCACCCGCCTCGAAGCTCGTCAGATCGCTCTGCTCGCGGCGGTCGGCACCGGTCGGGTCTCGGTGACCCCCAAGCCCAGGGTGGTGGTCATCTCCACCGGCGACGAGCTGATCGAGGCAGGCACCCGTCCCGGGTTCGGTCAGGTCGTTGACAGCAACGGCCTGATGCTGACCGCAGCCGTTCGAGCCCTCGACTGCATCCCGTTCCGCGTCGGCTGCGTGCGCGATGACGCCCGGACGTTCCTGTCCACGATCGAGAGCCAACTGCTGCGTGCCGACGCTGTCATCACCACCGGGGGAGTCAGTATGGGCGCCTACGACACCGTCAAGAAGGTGCTCTCCCGCATCGGGACGATGCGCTTCGACAGGGTCGCCATGCAGCCCGGCATGCCGCAGGGTTTCGGCGTCCTGGGTGAGGACGAGGTCCCGGTGTTCACCCTCCCGGGCAACCCGGTCAGCGCGATGGTCTCGTTCGAGGTGTTCGTCGCGCCGGCGCTGCGGCTGATGGCCGGACGCCCGCAGCACGAGACATCGCTGTTGACTGCCGTGGCCACCGACGACTGGACCGCTCCGGCAGGCAAGGTGCAGTTTGCACGGGTCGTGTTGTCCCGCAGCGGTTCCGGGTACACGGTCGCCATCGCGGGTCTGCAGGGGTCGCACGCGCTCGGCGGCCTGGCGGGCGCGAACGCGCTGGCCGTCATACCGGCTGACGTCACGTCGGTCAGGGCTGGCGACCAGGTGCGTTGCCACCCGCTGGGACCGATCGTGGACGTGTCATGACCGAGCCGCGCCTGACGCATGTGCGCGCTGACGGGTCGGCGCACATGGTCGACGTCTCGACCAAGGACGTGACGGTCCGCTCGGCGACCGCGGTCGGGCGGGTCCTGCTGTCGGCCGCGGCCGTGGCAGCCTTGCGCGCCGGCACCGTGCCCAAGGGCGACGCGCTGTCGGTGGCTCGCATCGCCGGGATCCAGGCGGCCAAACGCACGCCGGACCTGATCCCGCTGGCTCATCCGATCGGGGTGCACGGCGTCGAGGTCGACCTGGTGGTGGCTGACGACGGGGTCGACCTGACGGCGACCGTCCGCACGGCTGACCGGACGGGCGTGGAGATGGAAGCGCTCACGGCTGTGTCGGTGGGGGCTTTGGCGCTGGTCGACATGGTCAAGGCCGTGGACCGGCACGCGCGGATCACCGACGTGCGCGTTACCGCGAAGTCCGGCGGCAGGTCAGGGGACTGGGTGGAGTCATGACGGGCCAAGACAGTTGTCAGAAGAGGAGCCCGGAAGGCCAGGGCGGCATTCTGACAGCTGGCTCTGCCGTGGTCATCACCTGCTCGACCCGGGCAGCTGCCGGGGTCTATCCGGACCGGACGGGCCCCATCATCGTCGACGAGCTGCGAAGCTGGGGTCTTGCGGTGGGCGACGTCGTCGTGGTTGCCGATGGTCCCGATGTCGAGGTGGCCCTTCGCGCTGCCATCGCCACTGGCGCCTCGTTGGTGGTGACCACTGGCGGCACTGGCCTGACCGCGGATGACGGCACCCCTGAGGCCACGCTCCGGGTCGTGGACCGACTGGTCCCCGGGATCGCCGAGGCCATTCGAGCTGCCGGCGTGCAGGCCGGCATCCCGTCGGCCATGTTGTCCCGGGGGGTCTGCGGCTTGACGGGGCGGACCCTGGTCATCAACCTTCCGGGATCCCCGGGTGGCGTACGCGACGGGCTCGCCGTGCTCGAAACCGTTGTCGCACATGCTCTCTCGCAGATCCAGGGCGGCGACCATTGACCGGCGGACTCTGGCCGGTAACGGTCACCGCGCTTCGGGTCGGCGGTGCCCCGGTGATCCTGCGCGCCCTGCGACGCAAGGACCGCAGCGAGTGGGAGGCACTGAGGGCCGAGAACGTCGACTGGCTGCGGCCGTGGGAGGCCACCTCGCCCGAGCCGGTGTCCACCCGGCTGGCCTTCCGCCAGCTGGTTCGGCACTTCGATCGTGAGGCCGCCGAGAGTCGGCTCCAGCCCTTTGTCATCGAGACCGGGGGGAGGCTGGTCGGCCAGATGCATCTTTTCGGGATCGCCTGGGGCTCCCTGCGATCGGCCTGCGCGGGCTACTGGGTTGCTGAATCCGTTGCAGGACAAGGGATCATGCCGTTGGCGCTCGCGGCCGCCTGCGATCACGCGTTCCTTGGGCTGGGGCTCCACCGGATCGAGGTCAACATCCGACCGGGGAACAGCGCGAGCCTGCGGGTCGTCGAGAAGCTGGGCTTTCGCGATGAGGGCCTGCGGCTGGGCTACCTGCATATCGACGGTGAGTGGCGCGACCACCGCTCCTTTGCTTTGACGAGTGAGGATCTGGGCCGTTCCTCTCTCGTGGAGCGCTGGAATCACACGCAACACCAGTCATCTCAGCGACACACCGAGGCGGGTCCACGGTAACGGCGGTCGACCCCTCTAACGTCGTGTACGTGCAGCCCAGCAGTCTCATCTTCCTTGTCATCATTGCCATTTGGGCTGCCTACTTGCTCCAGCACTGGATCCGCCGCCGCGAGCACCTGGCCACAGCCCGGTCGGTCGACCGGTTCTCCGATGCTATGCGCGTCCTGGAGCGTCGCACCCTGCTGCCCCAGTCCGACCTGTCGGCGCCGCAACCGCGTTCGTATGCCGTCAGCCCCGCACGTCCCTCTCGTCCGGAGGTTGTCGTGAAGCGCGCCCAGTCCCCGACACCGAATGTCTCGACGCGCCCTGCGTTTGAGGTGCTACTGAAGCGAACCTTCCACGCCCCGGCGCGCATGTCGGCTCGTCGCGTTCGCGGTCTGTTGCTCCTGGCGTCGTTGTCACTCGCGATCGTCGTCTCGTTGCTGGCTGTCTTCTCGGTCCTGCCCTGGTGGAGTGTCGCCGTCGCCGTCGTGCTTGTCGTGGCCGACTTCGCCTGGTTGCGTCACGCCGCTGTGGCCGAGCGCGCAGCTGGCCGAGCCAATGGCCAGATGCACCGGGCCAAGGCTGCGGCGCCGAGATCTGTCGCGACCTCCGCGCGTGCTGCTTCTCGTTCTGCC
>JAYSQM010000429.1:0-2694 GCA_043721575.1 Phycicoccus sp. | reverse complement strand
TGGTGACCACGACATCGGAGCCGGTGTCCAGGCTGCCGATGGCCGACTTGCCACGGGACTCGAAGTTGTCGAGGTTGGTCACCGAGGAGACCCGGAACTCGGAGCCTCCGCGAAACTCGAGGCCGACGTTCAGGTGACGCCCGAACAGGCCGATCGCGGCCAGGACGATGAACACGACCGACACGGCGTACCAGGTCTTCTGGCGACCCACGAAGTCGATCGAGCGCTTGCCGGTGTAGAGGTCGTTACCGAGCTGGGCGAAGCTGCTCATGACTGGTTCCCCTCCGCGGCGGCGGCACGCTGCGCGGCGATAGTGACTCGACCGCGACCGACATAGGTGACCGTCCTGGCCCCCAGCCGCTCCGGATCCAGCCCGGACCATCTGTGTCCCTCACCGAAGAACCTGGTGTTGGCCAGGATCGAGAGCAGCGGGTGGGTGAAGAGCATCACCACGACGACGTCGATGATCGTGGTCAGCATCAAGGTGAACGCAAACCCGCGGACGTTGCTGGCTGCCAACGCGTAGAGGACGACCGCGGCCAGGAAGTTGACCCCGTCCGAGATCAGGATCGTCCTGCGCGCCCGGGCCCAACCGGTCTCGACGGCTGCACGGAGCGCTCGCCCGTCGCGGACCTCGTCACGGACGCGTTCGAAGTAGATGATGAACGAGTCGGCAGTGATACCGATCGAGACGATCAGACCTGTCACGCCGGCCATGGTCAGGCGGAAGCCGTTGGACCAGCCGAGCAGGGTGACCGCAGCGTAGATCAGTGCGGCTGCGATGAGCAACGAGCTGACGGTCACCAGCCCCAGGGCGCGGTACTGGAACAGCGAGTACACGATGACGAGCAGCAGGCCGATGGCGCCAGCGAGCAGGCCACGATTGAGCTGATCGCCACCGAGCTGGGGACTGATGTCGTCCTGGGTCTGCAGGACGAAGGAGATGGGCAGGGCCCCGAACTTGAGCTGGTCGGCCAGCACCTTGGAGCTTGCGGCGGTGAAGCTGCCCGTGATGCTCGCGTTGCCGGCGCACAAAGCGGTTTGCGGGACCGGATCCGTGATGACCCGGTTGTCCAGCACGACGGCGGAACGGTTGCGCGGGGACGGCAGCGACACGATGCGGGAGGTCTGGTCACAGAACGACTTAGTGCCTGCGGAGTTCAAGGAGAGTTGGACTTCCCAGACGCCGTTGGAGCCACCCGAGAGCTGCTGTTGGCCCGAGGCGGCGTTCGTGACGTCGGCGCCATTCACCTCCGCCGGGCCGAGGATGTACTTGGTCAGCCCGTCAGCCGAGCAGGTCACCATCGGCTTGGCCGGGTTATCGACGATGGCCTCGACGTCCTTGGGGTTGTTGCAGTTGAGCGCGATGTACGCCGCCTCGACATCCCGGGTGACCCACGCCAGATCGCTCGGGTTCGCGGGCTTGCCGGTCGGTGCCGTGGTCGGTGCCGTGGTCGGGTTGGCCGTGGACGCGGCTGTGGGTCTGGTGGTGGTGGGGGTCGGCGCTGGCGTCGTCGCTGCAGCCAGTCCTTGCGGAAAGCCGGACTTGGCGGCCGACGTCGAGGTGCCCGTGGCAGTGGCCTGTGGCGTGCCCGTGGCGGAGGCCGTCGGCACGCCCGTGGCATTGGCTGTCGGCACTCCCGTTGCCACACCAGTTGCCGTCGGAACCGGCGCGGGCGCGGCAGATCCCGCGATCAGGACCGCCCGTATCCGCAGCTGTGAGGACTTCCGCAGCGAGGCGATGGTGGCCTTGTCGGGGCTACCCGGCAGGGAGACCACGATGTTGTTGCCACCCTGGGTGGTCACCTCGGCCTCGGCAATGCCGGACCCATCAACCCGCTGGCGGATGATGTCCACCGCCTTCAGGAGTTGGCCCTCGTTGATCGCCTGGTTGCCGACGATCTTCGGCTCGAGGATCAGCTGGGTGCCGCCCTCGAGGTCGAGACCGAGCTTGGGGGTGCGCTGAGCCTCGCCCCACGTGCTGACGGCGCCCAACAGACCGTAGAGGGCGAAGATGACGACAATGAGCGACGCCAGTATGCGCAAGGGCCCACGATTGCGCGGATTGATTGCCACAGGGATGTCCTAGTCGGTGAGGCTCGTCGGATCCGACAGTCCGTCGGTCTCCGAGGCGCTCGTTCCCGATGCAGTGGGTGCGGGGCCGGCGATGGCGCGGCGGTCGAAACGCACCCTCACTCCGGGGCTCACCTCAAGGGTCGCGATCTTGTCGTCGAGCACAGTGATCCGGCCGAGCAGGCCCGAGGTGGTCGTGACCTCGTCTCCGACGCCCAAGGTCGACTGCACCCTTTGAGTGTCCTTCTGTCGGCGTCGCTGGGTGATGAACATGAACCCGATCAACAGCACGGGCAACGCGAAGATCAGCAGGTTGCCGTATCCGCTGCTCGATGATCCAGCCGCGACAAGCGAAGACATGAGTCAATCCTTCATGAAGAGTTGGCGGGCGCATCCGAGGGAATGATCCGGACACGCAAGAGCACCGGCGCAAGCCGGAGCGTCCGGGTGAGTCTAGGTGAGCCACCCGGGAGGAACCAACGCACCGCGCCCAGGCGACCCAAACGTGACCAGGCCGGTATGGCCGGGTCAGCCGCCGAATCGTCCGTCCCCGTCGCCGATCGGCAGGGCCAGGGCCTGCGGAGCTCGCGCTGCGGGCGGCGGCGGTGTCAGCCCCAGATG
>JAYSQM010000428.1:0-4949 GCA_043721575.1 Phycicoccus sp. | reverse complement strand
AAGGATCGCGCCGCCGAGATGGGGCAGCTCATGGTTGCCCTCGGGGCCGCGATCGAAGCACTGCCGAGCGTGGCCCGCGTCCACGTCAGCAAATGGGGCGACGGGGGAGCGCACGCGCATATTTTCTTCTTTGCCCGGCCGACCCGGATGCCGCAGCTGCGGGGCACGATGCTGGCGGTCTGGGACGACTTCCTGCCGCGCATCCCGGGCGACGTCCGCGACGCCAACGCTCGTGCCGTCATACAGGATCTGGTCCGCTCGTATGGCGGGCGGGCAGTCGGGCGCGCCGCGTAACTGCCGTTAGACTCCGAGCACACGATCGTTGACCGGAGGAACCCTTGAGTCAGTTACAGGTCGAGCTCGTCGCCGCAGATCGCAAGGTCTGGGAGGGCGAAGCCAAGCAGGTCAGCACGCGCACCGTCGCCGGCGAGCTGGGCATCTTGCCGGGCCATGCACCGTTGCTCGGGATTCTGGTGAGCGGCGAGGTCCGGATCGAGACCATCTCGGGCCAGACACACACAGCCTCGATCGAGGGCGGTTTCCTGTCAGTGGAGCACGACCGCGTCACCATCGTTGCCGAGGCCGTTGACGCCTCCCAGATCCGCGCCTGAGACCAATGGGTGTGCTGCTCACCAGCGAGGTGCTGGTCGGTGGCCTGCTCTTCACGGGTCTGGCGTTCCTGGGCTCCATCTTCACCCGCCGGCGGCTCATCGCGCGGGGCAAGTCCCTGACGGTCTGCGCCTTGCGGGAGCCGGGCGATCGCCGCTGGCGCTTCGGCCTGGCTCGCTATGGCACGACCCGACTCGAGTGGTTCACCCTCTGGGGGCTGTCCCTGCGCCCAGCACGGCGTTGGGAGCGCGCGGTGCTCGATATAGGCACCGGTCAGCCCCTCGTGCCCTCCGAGCGGCCAGAGATCCTGATTCCGTCGGCCTGGAGCGTTGACTGTTGCTACCGCCAGGAAAGCTTCGAGATCGCCCTTGCACAGGCCCGCTACACCGCACTGCGATCCTGGCTTGAGACGCGCCCTCCCGGGCACAACGTCTACGTCGCCTAGCTCGGCCCTTACTCGCTTTCAGGTTGCGCCCGGGCTTTCTTCTGGGGCTTCTCTGCCCGGCCGCCGCCCGGTTGCCACAGCACGTCCCCGCCGATCTCGAGGTTGGCCACCCGTCCCAGGATGAACAACAGGTCGGAGAGGCGGTTCAGGTACTTGGCAGTGAGCGGGTTGATGCCGCCCACCCCCTTACCGCTGCCTGTGGGGGCCGGCTGGTCGCCATACTTCTGCAGCGCCGTCCATGCGGAACGTTCGGCACGACGGGCCACCGTGCGGGCGACATGCAGGTATGCCGACCCGGGGGTTCCGCCGGGAAGGATGAAGGAGCGCAGCTTCTCCAGCTCGTCGTTGAAGCGGTCGCAGTCCGCCTCGAGCTCGTCGACCCAGACGTCCTGGACCCGCAGCGGCGGGTAGTCGTAGCTGGCCGCCAACGGTGTGCACAGGTCCGCTCCGACGTCGAAGAGGTCGTTCTGGATGCGGACCAGCACCGTGCCGACATCGTCCCGCAGAGCGCCGCAGACGACCGCCACGCCCAGGCAGCTGTTGGTCTCGTCGGTGTCCGCATAGGCCACCAGGCGAGGGTCCGTCTTGGTGGTGCGGCTGAAGTCCCCGAGCGCGGTGCTGCCGTCATCGCCGGTGCGGGTGTAGATCCGTGTCAGGTTGACCATGGACACGATCCTCTCAGATGGGGCACGGATAGGCTCACGCCGTGATGGAGCGCTTCCGTGTGGTCGGTGGCACCAGCCTGTGTGGCGAGGTGGCGGTCGTTGGTGCCAAGAACAGCGCCCTCAAGCTGATGGCGGGGGCCTTGCTTGCCGTGGGCAGAACCCGGCTGACCAACGTGCCCGCCATCCTTGACGTGACGATCATGGCGGAGCTGCTGCGCCGGCTCGGGTGCACCGTCGACTATGACGCCGACGCCGGGGTGGTCGAGATCGACGTCCCCGACCGCATCGGGCACCGCGCCGACTACGACCTGGTCCGGGCGCTGCGAGCCTCCATCTGTGTCCTGGGCCCCCTTGTGGCCCGGTGCGGCGAGGCGGATGTGGCGATCCCCGGTGGTGACGCGATCGGGTCCCGCGGTCTGGACCTGCACGCGTCGGGTCTGGAGGCGCTAGGGGCCAGGGTGCATGTCACCCACGGTTACCTCGTTGCCAGCGCGCCGAATGGCCTGCATGGCGGCGACATCCGACTGGACTTCCCCAGCGTCGGTGCCACCGAGAACGTCCTGATGGCGGCGGTACTGGCCAGGGGAGTGACCCGTGTGACGAACGCCGCGCGCGAGCCTGAGATCGTCGACATCGCACAGTTCCTGTGCACCATGGGTGCCCGGATCGAGGGTGCGGGGACGTCGGTCATTGAGGTCGAGGGTGTCAGCGCACTGACGCCGGTCACCCACGAGGTGGTGCCGGATCGCATTGCGGCCGGCACGTGGGCGTTTGCCGCGGCCACGACCGGTGGCGACGTCGAGGTGGTCGGCGGCGTGACCGGGCACCTGGGCGCGGCACTGGATCTGTTGGCCGACGCCGGGTCGGACATCACGACGACGGATCGCGGATTTCGGGTGACTGCGTCCGGTCGTCGCTCGGCGTTCGACGTGGCCACGTTGCCCTACCCGGGGTTCCCCACCGACCTGCAACCCTTTGCCCTGACCTACAACGCGGTGGCACAGGGCAGCGCCATGATCACCGAGAACCTCTTCGAGGCGCGCTTTCGCACCGTACAGGAGCTCGCGCGGCTGGGTGCAGACGCCCGCGTCGATGGGCACCACGTCATGCTGCACGGCGTGCCGCGGCTCTCCGGCGCCCCCGTCGAGGCCAGCGACATCCGGGCCGGGGCAGCCCTGGTCATCGCCGGCCTGGTCGCCGACGGCATCACGACAGTCAGTCAGGCTCACCACATCGACCGTGGGTACGCGGGCTTTGCCGAGGCGCTGCGAGGACTCGGGGCTGACGTCACCCGCGAACCGGACGAAGCGCCATACAGCTGAGGTCCTGACCTGTTCGGGCGGATGTCCCTCCGCGGGGCGAACCAGCGCCGTGACCAGATCGTTACCTCGCGCCTAACAACCATCAGGCAGGTGGATGCGTCAACATAGGCAAGAGCCACGGGCGGGTTCCGGGGCGAGCACGACATGGGTGACCCGAGGGGAGCTGAACATGACTTTGAACGCTGTGGGGACATCGAACGCTGTGGGGACATCGAACGCTGTGGGGACGCCGCCGGTGTGCGTGGCAGAGATCTGCTTCGGCCAGGAGGTCTCTGTCGCCGGCCGGTTGGACGTGCACACTGTGGCCGAGGTGAGGCTGGCCCTGCATGACGTCCTGGATCGGGGGGTTGGCGACCTGCTGCTCCATCTGGCCGAGGCCGAGGTCCATGACGCCACCGGCCTCGGAGTGATCGTCGGGACCCATCATCGCGCACGTCGGGCGGGCCGCCGGCTGGTCCTGGTCGACGTCTCACCCCGCCTCGATCGCCTGTTGCGTGCCTCACGTCTGCATCGGGTCCTCGCGCGAGGCCTGGCCGAGGGCGCGACAACTGTGGTGCCTCTCACCGCCTGAACCCCTCCCTGCAGGGCAATGCCGGCCGGTACCTTCAGCGGTATGTCACAGAGCGGTATGTCACAGGCAGAGACCGACCGCCCCCGTAGGGACCGCGCGTGGGTCATGCGCACGTATGCCGGCCACTCCAGCGCCGCCGCCAGCAACGAGCTCTACCGGCGCAACCTGGCCAAGGGACAGACCGGTCTCTCGGTCGCCTTTGACCTGCCGACCCAGACCGGTTACGACCCCGACCATGGGCTGGCCCGCGGTGAGGTCGGGAAGGTCGGCGTGCCGATCTCGCACATCGGCGACATGCGGGCGCTCTTTGCAGACCTTCCGCTGGCCCAGATGAACACCTCGATGACCATCAACGCCACCGCCATGTGGCTGCTGGCCATGTACCAGGTGGTCGCCGAGGAGCAGGCCGTCGCTGCAGGCCAGGATCCTGCGGCAGCGGTCAAGGCGCTGGCCGGGACGACGCAGAACGACATCATCAAGGAGTACCTCTCGCGCGGGACCTACGTCTTCGCGCCGCAGCCCTCCTTGCGGTTGATCACCGACATGGTGGCGTACACGGTCGCCGAGATCCCCAGGTGGAACCCGACCAACATCTGCAGCTACCACCTCCAGGAGGCCGGTGCGACGCCGGTGCAGGAGATCGCGTACGCCATGTGCACCGCGATTGCGGTCCTTGACGCCGTCCGCGACTCGGGACAGGTCCCGCCGGAGCGCTTCGGTGAGGTCGTCAAGCGGATCTCCTTCTTCGTCAACGCCGGCGTCCGTTTCGTCGAGGAGATGTGCAAGATGCGGGCGTTCGTGCAGCTCTGGGACGAGCTCACCCTCGAGCGGTATGGCGTGACGGACCCCTCCCAGCGCCGGTTCCGGTACGGCGTACAGGTCAACTCGCTCGGCCTGACCGAGGCCCAGCCGGAGAACAACATTCAGCGAATTGTATTGGAGATGCTGGCAGTCACGCTTTCCAAGGACGCCCGGGCCAGGGCTGTGCAGCTGCCGGCCTGGAACGAGGCGCTGGGGCTGCCGAGGCTGTGGGACCAGCAGTGGTCGCTGCGGATGCAGCAGGTGCTGGCGTTCGAGTCGGACCTGCTGGAGTACGACGACCTGTTCGCCGGATCGGCCGTTGTCGAGGCCAAGGTGGCCGAGCTGCTCGCCGGGGCCAGGGCCGAGATCGACCGGGTCCAGGCGATGGGCGGGTCGGTTTCAGCGGTCGAGTCGGGCTACATGAAGTCGGCGCTGGTGGCTTCGCACTCGCTGCGGCGCCAACGGATCGAGGCTGGCGAGGACATCGTGGTCGGCGTCAACAAGTTCGAGACGACCGAGCCGAACCCGCTCACCGC
>JAYSQM010000427.1:0-2692 GCA_043721575.1 Phycicoccus sp. | reverse complement strand
CGAGCTCGACCGTTGAGCCGGGACGGACCTGGCGCCCGCGCCGACGCTCGACGTCGCCGTCCACGCTGACCTCGCCGTCCTCGATCAGGGTCCGGGCGTGGGCGCCGTCATCGACGACTCCAGCCAGCTTCAGGAGCTGGCCGAGCCGGATCGTCTCGTCGCGGATCGGTATCTCGATGGTGTCAGCTCGCGGCAGGGAAGCCCGGCGAAGCGGCATACGTCGCCTCGCGTTCGTCCTCGGTCATGGCACCCCACACGCCGTACGGCTCACGGACCCGCAGCGCGTGCTCACGACAGTTCTGCAGGACCGGGCAGCCCAGGCACACGGCCTTGGCAGCGCTGTCCCGGTTGCGCCGTGCCGGGCCCCGCTCACCCTCGGGGTGGAAGAAGACGTCCGGATTCGCACGTCGGCAGGAGCCGTCGAGCTGCCATTCCCACAGGTCTGCAACTGGCCCGGGCAGGCGAGATACTTCGGCCATCGGTGCCTCCTTCGATGATCCGGCACGAGTGCCGGTGCGCGACCTCGCCCAAGGTGGAGCGTTCAACTCAGGCGAGCGGTTTGCCCGCGTTTGGCGGACGCTACCCCTGTGGTGTGGCGTGAAACAATGGTGATTTCGTCAAGACTTGACCAAGAAATGTCAGGACAAACACGGCTGCAACCTCGGGTCAGCTGGTGGCCGGACGTTGTCCGGGGGTTGGCCTTGAATGATCTGGTTCGCTCATTTTGTGGCCACCGTGGTGCCAAGACGGTTACCGTGGGTTGCTCAAGAAGCCAATCGGGTGGTGGTCACGATCTCGCGGCAACAGGGCGTGGAAGCAGAGGCTGCTTCGGGCCTTGACCTGCCTTCAATGGCTGCCGACGTAACGTTCTCGGCCCCTCCAGCGATTGATCTCGAGGTCGCGCCGACTCCGTTGCGTGACCTTGCGGCCCAAGCCATCGCCGGTGACCAGGGCGCCCGGGAACGTCTGATGGCCGCCGTGCATCGGATGGCCCTTCGCTATGCGCGGGCGCGGTTGGGACCGATGTCCGGGGCCGCGCACGCAGCCGAGGACGCGGCTCAGGAGGTGTGCATCGCCGTGCTGACGGCACTGCAGCGTTACGACGAGCGAGGCCTGCCCTTCGAGGCCTTCGTCTACACGATCGCGTCGCGCAAGGTCGTCGACGTGCAGCGTGGCCTCATCCGCCAGCCGGTTTCCAGCGCTGCCCTTCCTGACGACCCCGATCTTGCTGCCGGCCCGGAGGACTGCGCTGTCGCCGCCTGCGAGGCCTCCGAGGCATGGGCGCTCCTGGCCGCGCTGCCGGAGTCCCAGCGCGAGCTGATCACCTTGCGGGTGGCCGTGGGGATGTCGGCCGAAGAGACCGCACAAGCCCTCGGTATGACGGCCGGTGCCGTCCGTGTCGCGCAGCACCGTGCGCTGACCAGACTTCGGGAGCTCCATGATCCGGCCATGCGGCAGGTGGGGACATGACACCTCCTCCCTCCCTTGGGGCCATCCGCGCCGATGACGACCTGCTCGATGCCCTCGGTCGACGCGAGGGTGTGGCCGGTGATGGCCTCTCGGGCCTGCTTGCCGCCTGGACCGACGAGATCGACTCGGGGCTGCGTTCTGCGCCGACTGTCGTCCAGGCTCGGCCGCGGATCCTGCGCCTGCGCGGACACCGGGTGTCCGCGGTCGTCGGCGCCTTCGCCCTGGCCATGTCAGGTGCGGGTATGGCGGCGGCGCTGACCGGTGCCGACCTGCCGCTGGTGTCACAGCTGCGAGCCGTGGCCAGCCGCTACGTCAATGGCGATCAGGCTGCCGCGCACCGGGTGGATCAGCAAGAGATGCGGGGGTCCCTGGCCACGGCGCGTCGCAAGCTCCAGGCCGGCGACCTCACCGGCGGGCAGTCCCTGATCGACGTGGTGACCGGGCGACTGCGGACCCACCCTGACGAGTCGACTCCTGAGCTGTTGCGGGACCTGGCGGGCGCCAGGCGCGAGCTCGTCCTGGACTCAGGACAGACTCCGTTGCAGGGTCCCGGCGTGAACGCTACTGATCCCCGTGCCACTACGGCCAACGTGCCGGTGGGCGTCGTTACGCTGAGGGCGAGCTCGCCCACCCGCCGGCCCACCACCAGTTCGACCGCCGAGCCGGCCGTGACCAAGTCGGGGGACAAGAGTCAGAGGGACATCGCACCCGCACCCGCACCCGCACCCTCAGCCGCGCCGCCCAAGGTGGCGCCGCAGCGGGATACCGCAGCGATGAACGGCACGTCCCTCAAGGACTCTTCCCTGCCGTAGAATCGGCAGATGAGCTCACCGGCCGCACCGGGTCCCGCCGTTCCCGCTCCGTTCGCCACTCTTGGCCTGACTTTCGATGACGTGCTGCTCGTGCCTGGTGAGACAGATGTGATTCCCAGCGAGGTGGATACCTCGACGCAACTGTCCCGCAACATCCGGCTCAAGTTGCCCCTCGTCTCTGCGGCCATGGACACCGTCACCGAGGCCCGGATGGCCATCGCCATGGCCCGCCAGGGCGGCATGGGCATCCTGCACCGCAACCTCTCGATCGAGGACCAGGCTCGGCAGGTCGATCTGGTCAAGCGCTCCGAGTCGGGCATGGTCTCGGACCCGGTCACCACCACTCCGGACGCGACGCTGGCCGAGGTCGACGAGCTGTGCGGACAGTTCCGAATCTCGGGCCTGCCCGT
>JAYSQM010000426.1:0-4039 GCA_043721575.1 Phycicoccus sp. | reverse complement strand
CAGCGACTGTTGACCGACCACGTTCTGGCCACTCTTCCGCACACCGTCGTGGCGTCCTTCGACGTGGACCAGCTGATGGACTACCGCGGCCGCCGCCCGGCGATGATGTTCGACCGCGACCACTGGTCCAGCTACGCCGACCCCACCCTGCTGCTGTATCGCGTCACCGATGCCGACGGGCAGCCCTTCCTGGTCCTGTGCGGGCACGAGCCGGACTACCAGTGGGAGCGCGTCGTCGAGGCGATCCACCAGCTCATCCGGACGCTGGGCGTGACGCTCACCGTGAGCGTCCACGGCATACCGATGGCAGTGCCCCACACCCGGCCCATCGGCAGCACAGCCCACGCGACCGCTCCCAGGCTGATCGCTGAGCACAACGCCGTCTTCGGCGCCGTGCAGGTGCCGGGCAGCATCAGCGCGCTGTTGGAGCTGCGCCTTGGCGAGTCCGGTCTTGACGCCCTCGGGTTCGCGATCCACGTGCCTCACTACCTGGCCCAGGCCCAGTTCGCCGACGCTGCTGTCGTGGGGCTCGAATCCTTCGTGGCGGCAACTGGACTCAACATCCCGGCGGCGGATCTGGTGGCCACTGCAGGTCTCAACCGGGCCGAGATCGTGCATGAGATGGCCGGCTCCGAAGAGGTCTCACAGGTCGTCGAGGCTCTGGAGCGCCAGTACGACACCTACATCCAGGGTCGCGAGAAGCCCAGTCTGTTGGTCACCGACATCCGAGACCTTCCGACCGCTGACGAGATCGGCGCCGAGTTCGAGCAGTTCCTGCGCGCGCAGACCGACGAGGGGTAGGGCTGGCCGCGTCGCTCAGGCCTTGGCGTCGGACCAGCGCGCGATGACGCTGGTGTCGGAGACGAACCTGACAGTGCTCGAGCCGGTCCAGCGCCGGGCGCTGGCGATCAGTGCGGCATCAACCGCGGTTGCCGTTTCGTCGGCTGACTCGATGGGGACGTGGACCAGCAGCTCGTCGTGCAGGCACAGAACGATCCGGGCGCCCAGGTGTCGGGTCGTGAGCCGCACGGTTGCCGCCCATGCCTTGAACAGCTCGGCAGCCGCGCCCTGGATGACGGCGTTGCGGGCGAACCGCCCCCGGCCGGCGATGATCGAGGGCAAGGATCCCGGGGGAGCGTCAGCCGGGTTCTCCCACATCGGAACTCGCCGGCCACCATAGGTCCTGATCGCCCGCGACGCCACCCCCGAGTCATAGGCTCGTTGAAGGTAGGCCATGGCCGTGGGGTAGGCACGTTCGAGGTCCCTGAGGGCCTCGCCGGCGGCTCCGCTGGTCTGGCCGTACATCGCAGCGAGGACGGCGATCTTGGCCACCGGACGCTCCACCTTGAGAGCGGCGCCGACCGGCGCGTAGAGGTCGTCCGCCTGGGTGGCTCGAGCGAAGTCCATGTCCCCCGAGACGGCGGCCAGGACCCGGGGCTCGATCTGTCCGAGGTCCGAACGCACGAACACGTGCCCCGGATGAGCCGCGATGGCCGGCCGCAACGGCGTCGGCAGGTTGTGCAGTCCGTTCTGCGCCGTCATCCTGCCGGCAGCGCCGTCACAGGCGGTCCATCCGCCACGCAGACGGTCGTCCGGGCCGATGTTGGCATCGAGCCAGAGGTAGCCGTAGGTCGTCGCGATCCGCTCGGCCTTGCGCCAGGTCAGCAACGCCTCTACCAGTGGGTGGGTGTCGCGGAACGGTTCCAGCCGCCAGGCGCGGGTGTCGGGGACCATGACGCCGACCGAGGCCAGAAGGTCTTTGACCTGCAACGGGTTTCGCAGATCGGTGGACTCGCGCCCGAGCGTGTGGCGTAGCACCCCGGCGTCACGCGCCCGACGGATCGCGCGGGCGTGAGCCTCATCGTCGGGTCGTGGTCCAGCCGAGTCCTGGATCAGCCGCTCGATGGTCGGGCGGTCCACCGGGAGCCCGGTCGCGGCCAGCTCAACACACAGCAGGGAGGCCGCCGACTCGGACTGACCCGTGCTGACGGCCCGCGGCGAGAGCTCGGACAGGGCGGCGATCTGCCGCGTAGCGGTGTCCACGGCGGTACCGGCCCACGCCAGGACACGCGCCGGCGACGTCTGCCACGTCCCGGTGACGGCCTCGGGGCGCAGGTACCCGTCGGAGCGGACTGGACTCTCCGGGTCACCCCGGTCGCCTGGGTCGTGTTCGGCGGCGAAGTCGAACAGGTCGCCGCCGGCCGCGCGAGGCAGATCCGAGGTGGCCAGCCGGCATGCGGTGGCCCAGGCCAGAGCGGGGTCGGCGGCCCGACCGCCGACCAGGACCCGATGAGCTTCGGCGATATCCCAGCACCTGTCCAGGTGAATGCCATGGCTCACCAACGGGTCTGCCTCAGCTTGGGCAGACCAGAACACCCAACGCGGGTGTCGCGCAGTCTCCATCCGCGCCACTTCCCTGACGATCTCGTCGTGGCTTCCCGCCAGGCTCGTACCGTCACCGGCCATCGCCGACATCTCGCCCGCGAAGCAGACTGCGACGAGGTCGCGGGGAGGCTGTTGCGGGGGCACGTGCCTATCCAACAGCAATGGAGACCGTAAAGAATTGGTCAAGAGGTCTAGCCGGTTACCACTGAGTAGTGCAACGCTGCTCCGCGCGGCCGCAACGACGCGGCTCCCGACGAAGTTGTTCAAGGGAAGGCTTCCCATGATCTTTGCCCGCCATCGTCTCAGCGCGGCCGTTCTGGCTGCGGCACTGACCACCAGCGGACTGACTGCCGTGGCACTGGCCGGGTCTGCGGCCGCGGACGGTCCCGGATCGGGCACGCCATGGGTGGCCAGCCTGGGCGACTCGTACACGTCCGGAGAAGCCGGCAGGTGGGCAGGCAGCTCCAACGTCTCGAGTTCCTACGCCGACGCCTTGGGTGGCACCGCCTACTTCGACAATGCAAGCAACACCGGCGAGCAGATCGTGCGCTGTCACCGCAGCAAGGCCCAGGAGTCGTATTTCGGCGGGGGGGTCAATGGGCTCAACCTCGCCTGTTCCGGCGCGAAGACGTCGACGTTCACCGGCAGTGACGGCTACTTCAAGCCGGGCCTCGACTTCTCCGACAACGGGGCCGGCCAGCAGGGCCAGGCCAAGATGCTGCAGACCTTTGCGGCAACGCACAACGTCAAGATGGTCGTTGTCGGCATGGGTGGCAACGACTTCAACTTCGGCTCGATTGTGCAGTCCTGCGTGAGCGACTTCCTCACATCGCCGTCCTGGTTCCCGAACTACTGCAACGACGACTCGTCGGTCACGGCCAACTTCACCTCGGCGAACGTCAGCGCGGTGCAGGCCAGGATCGCCACGGGTCTGCAGAACGTGCGCGCCGCCATGCGCAACGCCGGATACCCGGACACGGCCTGGTCCATGGTCGTCCAGAACTACCCGTCTCCCATCCCGAACAGCACCGGATTCCGTTACAGCCAAAGCGGATACACGCGTCAGAACACCGGCGGCTGCGGCTTCTGGAACAAGGACGCCGACTGGGCCAACAGCACTGCGCTGCCGACCATCAACGCCACGGTGAAGAACGCCATCACGGCATCGGGTGTTGCCGGCGTCAAGACCCTTGACCTGGCCTCGGCCTTCAACGGACGACGGCTCTGTGAGAACACCGTCGGGTTGTACGAGGAGAAGGGGCTGACCTCCTGGCAGCAGGCGGGAGCCGTGGACAACACAGAGTGGATCAACCAGATCCGCACGGTCTCCACAGCCGGTTCCGACTACTACATCCAGGAGTCGCTGCACCCGAACTACTGGGCGCAGATGGGCCTGCGCAGCTGCGTGCGTCAGGTCTGGAACGGTGGTGCTGTCCGCGGTGGAGCATGCACGATCTCGGGCACCGGGCTGGTCGGTGGCGAGCCCCGGATGGCCCTGAACTAGGCGGCCTCGGCCGTGCTCAGGCGGCGGACTTGAGTCGAACCTGACGCTTGATCCGGCTCAACATGGCCACCATGCCCCGCAGCCGCAGCGGTGAGACCGCCTCAGCCAGCCCAAAGCGGTATGGCGCGTCGTCGGGCACCGCGAGCACCT
>JAYSQM010000425.1:0-1951 GCA_043721575.1 Phycicoccus sp. | reverse complement strand
TCCCTGGCCATCTGCTGCAGGGCGACGACGTGGCCGAGCTGCAGGAGCGACTCCTGGCCCTCGGATTCACCCCCGACCGGGTCGATGGCGTGTTCGGTGCCAGGACGGAACAGGCGGTCCGGCGCTTCCAGCGCGGGGTCGGACTGGCCGTTGACGGCGGCGTGGGTCCCGAGACCTTGCGGGCCTTCGCCGACCTCACCCGAGCGGTGTCGGGGGGATCACCACACACGTTGCGCGAACGAGAGCTCGTCCGACGCTCGGGCCACAGTCTGGCCGGACGCACGGTGGTGCTGGATCCAGGCCACGGCGGCGACGACGCCGGAACCATCGCCCACGGCCTGAACGAGTCCGAGGTCATGCTCGACCTGGCCCGCCGGGTCGAAGGCCGCCTCAGCGCCATCGGCGTGACCGTGCTGTTCACCCGATCCGCGACGACCGGCCCCGAAGAGCTCTCTCGGGCGATGATGGCAAACCAGTCCGGCGCGGACATCATGTTGTCGTTGCACAGCGACTCCACCGATCAACCCAAGGCCAGCGGGGTCGCCACGTTCTTCTACGGGCAAGAGCGCTTCGGCGCCTGGTCAGCCGTGGGCGAGCACCTCGCGGACCTGATCCAGCGTGAGGTCGTAGCCCGCACCGGCCTGACCGACTGTCGTTCGCATGCCCGCTCATGGGTTTTGTTGCAGCGCACCCAGATGCCCACGGTGCGGATCGAGGCGGGCTACCTCAGCCACCCCGAGGACGCAGCACGACTGGCCGACCCAGCGTTCCGGGACACCTTGGCCGAGGCGATCGTGGTCGCCCTTCAGCGGATGTACCTCGGCGAGGACGATACCAACGCCACCGGCGTCATGCGCCTTGGTGACCTGCGCGCCTACGGCGCGAAGCAAAGCGCGTCCACGGACTAGCACGGCGTAGATGGTCATGGCGACCACGCCGTTGACCGGATCTGCTCACGCCGCGGTCACCTGTCTTGTCGTGCGACCCTTCTTGTTGCGGCGAAACCACGGTTTCGGGCACTGCAAGGTGCCGATTCGGTGGTTTCAGAGCAACAAGGTCGTCGCCGCCCAGCTCGACCCGAAGCAGACGAACGGTGCCGCTGCGTCGTCCGGGCCGGCCGCCACCTGAGCCCGCGCGAGGGCGGTGGCCGAGTCCACACCCGCGGCCATGAACCGATGCATGCGCTCCATGACTTGCGCAGCCACGTCGTCGGCAACCCGTGCGACTCCCGCGAGCACAGAACGGGCTCCGAGCTGCAGCAGCACATTCGTCAGGCCAAGCGCCTCGTTCCCGGGACGCAAGGTCGACAGCCCCACCTCGCAGGCCGAAAGCACGACGCACGACGCCATGCCGATGGTCGAGTCGAGCTCGTATGCGAACAGTGGTCCGTCGACCAGACGCAGCGAGGAGAACAGCGGGTTCTCGGGTTCATGTCTGCCGTGTGCGGCGATGTGGACGACGTCGTGGGTCCCCAACACCGTGGTCACCGCGCCCGTGCTCGCGCCCAAGCCCGTTATCGCGGTGCCGGACCAGGTTGCGGCGATGGTTCGCGCCTCGACATCGGCTCGGGTCAGACCGGGTCCGGCAACGCTGGCCACTCGCAGCACACCAGGTGGGTGGGTCTGCGATCCCGTCGCTGTCCGGTCCACCGCCTCGAGCCAGCTGGAGGCGCTGGGTGAGACAACCACCGCGAGACCCCGTCGAGATGGCAACAGCCCCCAGGGCAGGATCGCCAGCGACCCACTGGGGCAGACCACCAGGTTGCGACCGTCGAGGTGCAGCGGCCCGAGCACTAGTGCGTCCAGCGCCGCCAGGCCGACCTGCAACGACCGTCTCACCGACGTCCTGATCAGCTCCGGAATCATCGGCAGCGCCAGCGCGTCCAGGTCCGAGCGGACCCGGCAGACCAGCTCTTCGGCTACCTCCACCGAACCCAGCAGGTGCTGCTCGA
>JAYSQM010000424.1:0-1553 GCA_043721575.1 Phycicoccus sp. | reverse complement strand
CGGATCGTCTCTGCAAGGAGCGTCGAGGCTGCTCACGCGGCCGGCAAGCAGGTGCACGTGTGGACCGTCAACGGGCCGGCGGACATGCGTCGGCTGCTCGACCTCGGCGTGGACGGGATCGTGACGGACCGGGCCGATCTGCTGCGGGACGTCCTGGTCGAGCGGGGTGCCTGGCCGCTCTGAGCAGTCGCGCGACCCGTTGGGGCGGTGACCTGCCCCCCACCTTCTGCCCGCAGCCGACGGGGCCATAGGGTTCGGCACATGTTGGTCTGCGTACCCGCCGAAGTCCGACCCGGTGAGCGCCGTGTCGCCCTCACCCCTGATGCCGTTCGGACGCTGGTCGGACAGGGCCATCAGGTCCTCGTCGAGTCCGGCGCCGGTGACGGCGCGCTGGCCTCTGATGAGATGTACCGGACCGCCGGCGCGGACGTCCGCGGCGGCGATGTCCTGGCCGACGCGGATCTGGTCGCTCACGTCCGTCCCCTGCTGCCCGAACAGGTAGCGCGGTTGCGACGCGGCTCGGCAACGGTGGGCTTCGTGACCGGACCGGGTGAGCTGGCCGGCATCCAGGCGTTGCGGGACAACGGGATCAGTGCTCTGGCGATGGAGCTCGTGCCGCGGATCTCCCGCGCTCAGTCGATGGACGCTCTCAGCTCGCAGGCGCTCGTGGCCGGCTATCGGTGCGCCCTGGAGGCGGCGATGCGGCTGCCGAAGTTCTTCCCGCTGTTCATGACCGCCGCAGGCACCGTGCCACCGGCCAAGGTGCTGGTGCTCGGTGCTGGGGTCGCCGGTCTGCAGGCGATAGCGACCGCCAAGCGGCTCGGCGCGATCGTGCAGGCCTACGACGTGCGGCCGTCCTCAGCCGATGAGGTCAAGTCGGTGGGCGCCAAGTTCCTGGACCTCGGCCTTGACGCGGTCGAGGGCACCGGCGGCTATGCCCGCGAACTCAGCGAGGATCGTGCCGTCCGCCAGCAGGAGGCGCTTGCCCCCTACATCGCCAGGTCCGACGTGTTGATCACGACCGCTGCGGTGCCCGGGCGCCCCGCCCCACGCTTGGTCACGGCCGCCATGCTCGCCGGTATGCCGGCTGGTTCGGTCGCGGTTGACCTGGCCGCCGAGAGCGGCGGCAACATCGAGGGATCCGTTGCGGGACAAGAGATCTCGGTCGGCGGCGTGCGCTTGTTCGGCATGGCTGACGCCGCGTCGGCAATGCCGGTGGACGCCTCACGGCTCTATGCCAAGAACGTCACCAACCTGCTCGCCCTCGCGCTGACGCCGGAAGGGTTCTCCCTCGACCTCGACGACGAGGTGCTCGACGGGGCCTGCATCGTCCACGACGGCGTGGTCCGCCACGCACCGACTGCTCAACTCCTGGAGACGTGATGAGTGACATCGCCCTGCTGACGATCTTCGTGTTGGCGGTCTTCGTCGGTTTCGAGGTCGTCTCCAAGGTCTCGACGACCCTGCACACCCCGTTGATGAGTGGCGCCAATGCGATTCACGGCGTCATCATGGTCGGCGCGATCATCGTGACCGGCCAGACGACCTCGACG
>JAYSQM010000423.1:0-2350 GCA_043721575.1 Phycicoccus sp. | reverse complement strand
GGCCCCAGTCGCGACCGAGGTCTCCGCGGATCGTGCCGGGCAGCGCCACCGTCGGATCGGTGGCACCGGCCAGGGCGCGGAAACCCTCGATGCAGCGCTCGCCCTCGATGACCGCAGCCGTCACCTGGCCGCTGGACATGAACTCCAGCAGCGGCTCGTAGAACGGCTTGCCCTCGTGCTCGGCGTAGTGCTTCGCCAGTCGCCCGCGGTCGGGGGTGAAGATCGACAGGGCCACCAGGGTGTAGCCCTTGGCCTCGATCCGGCGCAGGACCTCACCGGAGAGACCACGAGCGAAGCCGTCGGGCTTGACCAGGACCAGCGAACGTTGCGTCTGTGTCGTCACAGTGCGCAACCCTATCCGTCCGGTGCGGAGGCCTCCGGTGCGGACACCTCGCCCGCGGACGTCTCCTGCGCGGACGTCTCGTGTCCGGCATACCACTGCGCGTCCACCCGACTGGTGTGCTCGTCCATGGTGCGGCCCTGGACCAGCGCGGTCAGCCACAGGGCACCGAACAGCAGCCCGACGAGCAGCATCATGGGGACGATGAACGCGCAGGCAAGGGTCGCGATCTGCAGGACCCAGCCCAGCGTGACCCCCCACGGCTGACGCAGCAGGCCGGCGTCCAGGATGCACAGCACCGCCAGCAGCGAACCGATGAGCAGGAACGTGTTGGAGTCCTTGGTCGAAGCCAGTGCCCGCGCGACCAGTGCACCGAAGAACACCGCCAAGCCCTGGGTCCCGATCACGACGCCGGCCAGACGACGCGTCATCTTGCCCGGCACGCCGTAAACGGTCAGAGCGCTCATGAGTCGGTCACACCCAGCAGCATGCGGACCTCCGCCGCGGTGGTGATCGAGCCCGTGGCCAGCACTGCCCCGGCGACACCGCCCTCGTCGGCCAAGGCCGCTGCGCGGTCGAGCGCGTCGGGCAGGTTGTCGATGACGGTCACGCGGTCCTCGCCGTAGATCTCTGCGGCAAGCCGGCCCAGGCGGTCGGGGTTCATGGCACGTGGTGACGTGGTGCGGGAGACGACGATCTCGTTCAGCACCGGCTCGAGGATCTCGAGCATCGTCGTCGCGTCCTTGTCCTCCAGGATCGCAATGACACCAACGATCTTGGCGAAGTTGAAGGAGTCCTCCAGCGCCGTTCTGAGGGCCAACGCAGCGGCCGGGTTGTGGGCGCCGTCCACCAGGACGGTGGGCGAACGGCGCACGATCTCCAGACGCCCCGGTGACGAAGCCCCAGCCAGTCCAGCGCGGATCACGTCGATGTCGAGCCGATGCTCTCCACCACCGACGAACGCTTCGACGGCCGCCAGCGCCACCGCGGCATTGTGGCCCTGGTGGGGGCCGTGCAGCGGCAGGAAGAGGTCGTCATAGTCACCGCCAAGACCGCGTATGGCGAGCTGTTGGCCGCCGACCGCGACCTCACGGCGCAGGATGCCGAACTGGTTGCCCTCGAACGCCATCGTTGCGCCGAGCTCCTGGGCGCGCTCGGCAAGGATCTCGGCGACCTCCGGCTCCTGCAGCCCGCTCACCAGAACGGATCCGGCCTTGATGATGCCTCTCTTCTCCGTGGCGATGCTCTCCACCGACGAGCCGAGGAACCGCTCGTGGTCAAGCGCGATGGGCGTCACGACGGCAACCCTGGCGTGGACGACGTTGGTGGCATCCCACGAGCCACCCATGCCCACCTCGACAACGGCCACGTCGACGGGGGCGTCGGCGAACGCGGCATACGCGACGGCAACCACGACCTCGAAGTAGGTCATCTGCGGGCCACCATCGATGGCCGAGCGGGCGTCGACCATCTCGATGAAGGGGAGCACGTCCTCGTAGGAGGCGATGAACTTCTCGGCGTCGATCGGGTTGCCGTTCAACGCGATCCGTTCGCGGATGTTGTGCAGATGAGGTGAGGTGAACCGTCCCGTGGACAGGCCCATCTCGCGCAGCATCCGCTCGATCATCCGCGTCGTCGAGGTCTTGCCGTTGGTGCCGGTGATGTGGATGACCGGGAAGGCGTGCTGGGGGTCGCCGAGCAGCTCCATCACGGCGGCAATGCGATCCAGTGAGGGCTCGAGGTCGTGCTCCGGCGTACGCGCCATGATCGACTGTTCGATCTCGCGCATCTGCTTGCGGATCCCGAGTTTGTGCTCGGCATCGCGCTGGGCTGGATCGGGACGTCCACTCATGACTGCTCCTTGGGGTCGAGCACGAGTTGCATCCAGACGCTCTCAGGGATGCCGTCGCCGCCGGACTCGCGGCCGATCTCGACGAAGCCCCTGCTGCGGTAGAAGCCCTCTGCCGAGGTGTTGCCGTTGAGGTAGGACACGCGGATCTGCGGGTAGTC
>JAYSQM010000422.1:0-1217 GCA_043721575.1 Phycicoccus sp. | reverse complement strand
GAGCGCGCCCGGAGGGATTCGAACCCCCAACCTTCTGATCCGTAGTCAGATGCTCTATCCGTTGAGCTACGGGCGCAGGCGTCGCGTCCGGGATCCCCGCGCGCAACGTCGCGAAAGACTACCGGCTGACCGGCCCCAGACGGAAATCCGCGCCCGCCGCCAAGACGGCCTACAAAGACGGGCCCTCGGCACGCAACCGCTCGACCTCGGACATGGCCTCACGCAGCTCGCTGAGCCATTCGTCGGCGTGCTCCCCGACCAGGCGCACGCACCAGGCGAGCGCCTCGGACCGGGATCGGGCCATACCCGCATTCACGAGCGTGTCGAGCACCTGGCGCTCGCTTTGGCGCAGTCGGGTCATCGCGGGAACGGACAGGTGCGTGAAGAGCCGGCCGGTCTCGCCGATCCGCGCGCCCCAGGAAACGCTGCGGCCGTACTTGGACTGGGCCTCGTCGGCGATCTTCATCCGTTGCTCGCGGGTGTCCTCGCGCCAACGGGTGATCCGCCCCTCCGCCGCCGCGGCCTCGGCGTTCTCGGGCGCAGGCAGCTCACCGACCACCGTGATCTCGTCACGGTCGACCGTGACGCGCAGGTCGCCGGTGAACCACCCGTCAGGAATGCGCCCGGCGAACCAGGGCGCCGCGTCGGAGGCGTCGGGCAGGTCGCCCTGTTGCCAACCGCCCGGGCGACCGAAGGGGCCACCTCGGCGGGGTCCGCCAGCGCCCCGCCGCGGCCCACGTGGCCCAGCTGGGTTGTCGTGTTCGTGTTTCATGACTAGCTCCTGGCCTGTCGCATGAATTACATAGTTACAGAGTTACATCGAAAGCAGACTCCGTCAAGGCTGTATGACGCGAGCGTCACCGAGGCGCGGTCGCACCGGTTTCGGGGGTTCAGGACGCCTGTCGTCGTATCTGGTTCTGTTGTGTTTCAGTGAATTCCGTCCACTTCGCAAACGTCGGCCACCCAAATCCGACAAAGCCGATGGACTTTGTGAGGTGATTCACGAGCGGTGGAGGTTCGCCCATTCCCTCCAACTCGCCGTCCGGCGTACCGTGACTGAGCAAGCGCGTTCACCATGCGGACACCGGATGGTCACGGACGCTATGGACACAACCGACGGCAGGTAGCCCGAGAGGCACCGCGCGAAAGGGATGGCCCAGTCTCATGACAACCACCGCAGAACCGCAGATCCAGAGCGACGGCTCCACCAGCCACTG
>JAYSQM010000421.1:0-1757 GCA_043721575.1 Phycicoccus sp. | reverse complement strand
CTCGAGCAGGTCATGCGGGACGGCATACGGCGGTGAGCATGCGGTGGCACCGGGCACTGTCATGGCAGACCTTCGATCTTGGCGACGACGGCGACCACGGCGACCACGGCGGCGAGCAGACGCCCGCAGCGCTCGGCAGCGGCCTGGCCGGCCTCGAGGACCTCCTTGTGGGAGAGCGGCTGGTCTCCGATGCCCGCTGCCAGGTTCGTCACGAGCGAGATGCCCAGGACCTCCAGGCCGCTCTGACGGGCGGCGATGGCCTCGAGTGTCGTCGACATCCCCACCAGGTCGCCGCCCAGGATCCTGGCCATCTGGACCTCGGCTGGCGTTTCGTAGTGCGGTCCGCGGAACTGCACGTACACGCCCTCGTCGAGACCGGGGTCGACGCCGCGGGCCAGCTCGCGAAGTCGCGGCGAGTACAGGTCGGTCAGATCCACGAAGTTGGCTCCCTCGATGGGGGAGGCCGCCGTGAGGTTGATGTGGTCCCGGATCAGGACGGGGGTCCCGGGCGTCCAGGCCGGGTTGAGGCCGCCGCAGCCGTTGGTCAACACGATCGTCCTGCATCCGGTGGCAGCGGCAGTGCGGACGGCGTGAACGACCGAGCGGACGCCGCGGTCCTCGTAGAAGTGGGTGCGGGTGCCGTAGACCAGTGCCCGACGGTCGGTGTCCCCGATCATCACCGATCGGATAATGCCCGAGTGCCCGGCGACGGCAGCCTTGGCGAACCCCGGAACGTCCGCATTGTCAATGGTGGCAACCGTTTTGCCGATCAGGTCAGCAGTCTGCCCCCAGCCGGAGCCCAGCACCAGTGCCACGTCGTGGCGCGAGGCCCCCGAGCGCTGGGCGATGACCTCGGCGGCGGCCTTGGCCACCTCGAACGGGTCCACCAAGGGGTCGCGCAGATCCAGTGAGGAGATCCTCGAGTCAGTCACGCGGGCAGCCTAGCCCGCGACGGACAGGTTCATTTGTCATACTGACGCCATGCCTGCCGACGAGAGCATCGAGTCGCCACCCGCTGGTGGCTCGGTCGACCGACGCAACGTCATCGCCTCTGTGGCGTCGGTACTGGCCGTGGCTGGATGCTCCGGCGCCACGACGCAGGTTGCCCCCGGATCCGCTGCCACCGCCCGGCCCACGACGGCCGGTTCGCCCCCGGCCGCGACCTCGTCTTCGGCAACCCAGGGCGCTCAGACTGCCACCCAGGCCCCCGGCCCGAGTCCCGAACCGGCCATCGCCAGGAGTGCAGGCCCGGACATCGTCAACGGCCCTCGGACCCGAAATGAGGTGGCGCTGACCTTCCACGGCGCCGGGGACCGGTCACTGACCGAGCAGATCCTGCGTGACTGCGCGGACCAACGCGCGCGCATCACCGTCTTCGCTGTCGGGCAGTGGTTGGCCGCCGCGCCAGACCTGGGCCCGCAGATCGTGGCGGCCGGCCACGAGCTCGGGAACCACACGTGGAGCCACCAACAGATGCCTGCACTGTCGGCGGTGGCCGCCCAGGATGAGATCCGGCGCGGCGCGGACGCTCTGCGCAATGCCACGGGCTCGACCGGATGGTGGTTCCGGCCCTCCGGTACGCCGCACAGCACGGCCACCATCCGGGCGGCGGCCAGCCGCTCGGGATACCAGCGGTGCGTGTCCTATGACGTCGACCCGCAGGACTACCGCGACCCGGGAGCGGCGCAGGTCGTGTCGCGGACACTCGAGCAGGTGCGGCCCGGTTCGATCGTGAGCCTGCATCTGGGTCACGCCGG
>JAYSQM010000420.1:0-5307 GCA_043721575.1 Phycicoccus sp. | reverse complement strand
CCAGGCATCAGACGTTCCTCTTCTCAGAAATCTCGGACAGCTCGTGCATCACAGGGACAGACCGCCCTCGCGTGCACCATCAGCGATTGCCGCGATGCGGCCGTGATAGCGGTTGCCGCCGCGGTCGAAGACGACCGCGTCCACGCCGGCACTCTTGGCGCGCTCAGCGAGCAGCTCACCAACCCTGCGGGCCTTGGCGGTCTTGTCACCATCGAAGGAACGCAGGTCCGCTTCCATGGTAGAGGCCGAGGCCACCGTCGTGCCCAGCGAGTCGTCGACGATCTGCACGAAGACGTGCCGGCTCGAACGTGACACGACCAGGCGGGGACGCAGCGACGTGCCATTGACCTTCTTGCGCACGCGCAGGTGACGACGACCACGTGCGGCGCTCTTGCTCTTGGCGCGCTTGATGACCAGTGCCATGGCTTACTTACCAGCCTTTCCGACCTTGCGGCGGATCTGCTCGCCTGCGTAACGAACGCCCTTGCCCTTGTACGGGTCGGGCTTGCGCAGCTTGCGAATTTTTGCGGCGACCTCGCCGACGAGCTGCTTGTCGATGCCCTGGACCGCGAAGCGGGTGGGGTTCTCGACGGTGAAGGAGATGCCCTCGGGCGCCTTGATGGTGATCGAGTGGCTGTAGCCGAGTGCGAACTCGAGGTCGCTGCCCCTGACCACCACGCGGTAACCGGTGCCGTGGATCTCCATCTTCTTCTCATAGCCCTCGGTGACACCGAGCACCATGTTGGCGATAAGGGTGCGGGTCAGGCCGTGCAGCGAGCGCGACTGGCGCTCGTCGTTGGGGCGCTTGACCTCGACGGTTCCCTCAACGGATCGGGCCACCACGATCGGCACAGCAACAACGTGCTGCAGCTGGCCCTTGGGGCCCTTGACCGTGACAGCCTGTCCGTCGATGGACACATCGACACCTGACGGCACCGGGACAGGAAGTCGTCCGATACGGGACATGAGTACTCCTCCTCTTCCGTTACCAGACGTAGGCGAGAACTTCTCCGCCTACACCCTTTTTTGCCGCCTGCTTGTCGGTCAACAAGCCGGAGGACGTGGAAATGATGGCAACACCGAGACCGCCCAGAACCTTGGGAAGGCCCGTCGACTTGGCGTAGACGCGCAGACCAGGCTTGGACACCCGACGCACACCAGCGATGGAACGCTCGCGGTTGGGGCCGTACTTCAGGTCGATGGTCAGCGTCTGGCCGACCTCGGCGTCCTCGACCCGCCAGCCCGAGATGTAACCTTCGGCCTGCAGGATCTCGGCGATGTGGGACTTGAGCTTGGAGAACGGCATGGAGACGAGGTCATGGTGCGCCGAGTTGGCGTTCCGGACGCGGGTCAACATGTCCGCAATCGGGTCTGTCATTGTCATTGGGCTTCTCCGCCCTTCCTCACCGGGGTTTCAACCTGTGGAACAGGCCGACCTGCGGTGTAGTCGTTGATACGGGTCACCAGCTGCTCTTCGTGACGCCCGGGAGCTCGCCACGGTGGGCCATCTCCCGAAGGCAGATACGGCAGAGGCCGAACTTGCGGTAGACCGAATGGGGCCGACCACACCGCTGGCAGCGGGTGTAGCCACGAACCTTGAACTTCGGCTTGGCATTTGCCTTGTTGATCAGCGCGGTTTTCGCCACGGTCAGCTCTCCTTCAGGGACTTGAACGGGAAGCCGAGGTGACGCAACAGCGCACGACCCTCGTCGTCATTGACCGCCGTGGTGACGACGGTGATGTCCATGCCCCGCACGCGGTCGATCTTGTCCTGGTCGATCTCGTGGAACATCGACTGCTCGGTGAGGCCGAACGTGTAGTTGCCGCGCCCATCGAACTGCCTGGGCGAGAGGCCACGGAAGTCGCGGATGCGCGGGAGTGCCACCGAGACCAGACGATCCAGGAACTCCCACATGCGGTCACCACGCAGCGTGGTGTGCGCGCCGATCGGCATGCCCTCACGCAGCTTGAACTGGGCGATGGACTTGCGGGCCTTGGTCACGATCGGCTTCTGGCCGGTGATCGCGGACAGGTCACGCACGGCGCCGTCGATGAGCTTCGCATCGCGCGCAGCCTCGCCGACACCCATGTTCACGATGACTTTGACGACGGCCGGCACCTGCATGACGTTGTCGAAGCCGAACTCGGCCAGCAGCGCAGGCTTGATCTCGTCCGCGTAGCGGGTCTTGAGCCGCGGCTTCAGCGAGGGCGCGGCGACGGTCTCAGCCGCAGTCTCGATGGTGGTCTCAGTCATGACAGGTCCTTACCGGAACGCACGGCAACGCGAGTCCGCGTGACCTTCTGGCGTCCGTCGCGCTCAACGATCTCGAGACGGATCCGGACGCGGGTCGGGGTCTTGGTCTCCGGGTCCACCACGGCCACGTTGCTCACGTGAACAGGCGCTTCCTGGATGACCAGGCCGCCCGTGCGGGCACCGCGGCCGGTCGTGCCGGCCTTGGTGTGACGCGTGATCCGGTTGATGCCCTCGACCAGCACACGCCGGGTGTCGGGATACACCGAGATAACCTTGCCCTGCTTGCCACGGTCGCCGCCGTTCTTCTGCGAACGACCGCTGATGACCTGCACCAGGTCACCCTTCTTGATCTTCATCCTGGCCATGGGTTACAGCACCTCCGGCGCGAGCGAGATGATCTTCATGAACTTCTTCTCGCGCAGCTCGCGGCCCACGGGGCCGAAGATTCGGGTGCCGCGGGGGTCGCCATCGGTCTTGAGGATGACGGCGGCGTTCTCGTCAAACTTGATGTAGGAACCGTCGGCGCGCCGACGTTCCTTGGTCGTCCGGACGATGACCGCCTTGACGACGTCGCCCTTCTTGACGTTGCCGCCCGGGATGGCGTCCTTGACGGTGGCGACGATGACGTCACCGATTCCGGCGTAACGACGACCGGAACCACCGAGAACCCGGATGCAAAGGATCTCCTTGGCTCCGGTGTTGTCGGCGACACGCAGTCGCGACTCCTGCTGGATCACTGTCTAACTCCTGTCGTCGCGCCGGTTCTCATCTCTGAGCCTTGCGGAACGGATCTGTGGTCACTCCCCTGTATGCCGGGTGCTCGCCTGGAAGGCGCCCACCCGGCATACCCGGGGTTGTCTTGAACTACTTGGCGCGCTCGAGGATCTCCACGACGCGCCAGTGCTTGGTGGCCGAGAGCGGGCGGGTCTCCATGATCAGGACACGGTCGCCGACGCCTGCCGAGTTGGCCTCGTCGTGCGCCTTGACCTTGCTGCTGCGGCGGATGACCTTGCCATAGAGGGCGTGCTTGACGCGGTCCTCGACCTCCACAACGACGGTCTTGTCCATCTTGTCGCTGACGACGTAACCCTGACGGGTCTTGCGGTAGTTGCGCTCTTCAGCGGTAGCCACGGTGCTCTTCTCCTGCTGCTTCTCAGTCATGTTGATCACTGCCCCGCCTTCGGCCGACCGATGTTGAGCTCACGCTCGCCCATCTCGGTGTAGATCCGGGCGATGTCCTTGCGGACCGCCCGTAGGCGACCGTGGTTCTCCAGCTGGCCGGTAGCCGACTGGAAGCGCAGGTTGAACAGCTCTTCCTTGGCCTTGCGAAGCTCGTCGACCAAACGGTCGTCATCGAACCCGCGCAGCTGAGCGGAAGCCAGTTCGTTGGTCCCGACTGCCATCAGATGTCACCACCCTCACGCCGAACGAAGCGGCACTTCATCGGAAGCTTGTGCATGGCCAGACGCAGGGCCTCGCGAGCGACGTCCTCGGGAACACCCGCAAGCTCGAACATCACGCGACCCGGCTTGACGTTGGCGATCCACCACTCCGGTGAACCCTTGCCGGAGCCCATCCGGGTCTCTGCCGGCTTCTTGGTCAGCGGACGGTCCGGGTAGATGTTGATCCACACCTTGCCGCCACGCTTCATGTAACGGGTCATCGCGATACGCGCGGCCTCGATCTGGCGGTTGGTCACGTAGGCCGGCTCGAGAGCCTGGATGCCGTAGTCACCGAACGCGATCGTGGTGCCACCCGTGGCAGCGCCCGAGCGACCCGGGTGGTGCTGCTTGCGGTGCTTGACCCGACGAGGAATCAACATCAGGACTCAGCTCCCTCAGCGGCAGCCGAAGTTGAAGGTGCCGGTTCAGCAGAATCGATGGCGGCGACCGAAGCGGCCGGAGCCTCGTCGGCGCGCGGCGCGCGAGCCGGGATGCCAGCACGGGCCGGACGGTCCGCACGGTCCGGGCCGTCACGACGCGGTCCGCGCAGGGGTCGGGCCGGGGCAGCCGCCTGCTCGCGAGCGAACTCCTTGGTCGTCTGGTCGCCCTTGTAGATCCAGACCTTGACGCCGATCCGACCGAACGTCGTACGAGCCTCGTAGAAGCCGTAGTCGATGTTGGCGCGCAGGGTGTGCAGCGGAACGCGACCCTCGCGGTAGAACTCGGAGCGCGACATCTCGGCGCCACCAAGGCGACCCGAGCACTGGACCCGGATGCCCTTGGCGCCGGCGCGCAGGGAGGACTGCATGCTCTTGCGCATGGCACGCCGGAACGACACTCGGGCCGAAAGCTGCTCGGCAACGCCCTGGGCCACGAGCTGGGCGTCGATCTCGGGGTTCTTGACCTCGAGGATGTTCAGTTGGACCTGCTTGCCGGTGAGGTTCTCGAGCTCGCCGCGGATGCGGTCCGCCTCGGCGCCTCGGCGACCGATGACGATGCCGGGACGCGCCGTGTGGATGTCGACGCGAACGCGGTCACGCGTGCGCTCGATCTCCACGCGGGAGATGCCCGCGCGCTCCATGCCCTTGGACATGAGCTTGCGGATCTCGACGTCTTCCTTGACGAAGTCGCGGTAGCGCTGACCAACCTTGGTGCTGTCAGCGAACCAACGGCTCTTGTGCTCGGTCGTGATTCCCAGGCGGAAGCCGTTTGGGTTGACCTTCTGACCCATAGTTATCGGACTCCCTTGGCTGTGTTCTTGATCGGCGTCGTCACGCGAACTGTGATGTGGCTCGTGCGCTTGCGGATTCGGTAGGCACGACCCTGAGCACGCGGACGAAACCGCTTCATCGTCGGACCTTCGTCGACGTACGCCTCGCTGATCATCAGCGTGCGCTCGTCGAATGCTTCTGCTGCCTTGTCGGCCTTCACGCGAGCGTTCGCGATGGCGCTCTCCAGCACCTTGCGAACCGGCTCGCTCGCGGCCTGCGGTGCAAACTGCAACACCGCAATGGCCTCGGTCGCCTGCTTGCCACGGATCAGGTCCACGACGCGGCGGGCCTTCATGGGCGTGACACGGACGTGCCGCGCCTGCGCCTTGGCTTCCATCGC
>JAYSQM010000419.1:0-1472 GCA_043721575.1 Phycicoccus sp. | reverse complement strand
GGAGCGAGCGTCATGCAGCGTCTTCAAGGTCTGGTGACGCTTGGGGGCTCGCTGTTCACGCTGCATGTCCAGCGCGAGGCGCTCCTCCAGATGCTCCTTGGTCCTGACGCTGTAGATGCTGCCCTGCGCCTTGCGGAAGCGGCGGTTCGATCTCTCCACCGCGTTGCTCGTCGCCCCCAACAACTTGTCGTCCAGGAACACCAGCGCCTTCTCCAGATTCGGACTCTTCAGCTTGTTCAATGTCCTGCCCAACTTCTTGAAACGCCGCACGCGGCACCGCAACGTCTCCAACTTCTCCAGAGCCGTCCGAGTCTTGCAGCGGCGGTCGAACAGTCGGTATACCTCCTCCATGATGTCTCGCAGCGTCCGCAACTGGGGCAGTCCTCGCGTCAGTTCGCGCAAGAGTCCCTTCTGGGCCGCGCCGAGATGATGCCTGACGAACAGGTGCCGGTGTTCGAACAGTTCCGCCACGCGCCGCTTCTGCCGGGCGGCCTTCCGCGCCTGACCTCGCCGCGCTTTGCTGGGCCGGCCACGCGGTTGCTTGGGGGTGTCCGCGGCCATCTCCTTGCGGAGTCTCGCCAACGCACGCAGGACCGCCTTGGTGATCTCCTTCAGGACGTGGAACTCGCAGACCTGGTGAGGGGCGGTCGGCCACAACTCCTTCAGTACCTTGGGGTAAAGAGGCGATCCATCCGTGGTGACGCCGCGCACCTGGCACCGGCGTCCCTCCAACTGCCCTCTGAACTCTCCCAGGAAGGAGCGAATGTCGTCGTGGGTCGGGTCGTGGTCGAGGACGGAGAAGGTCAGGCGGTTGTACCTGCGGTTGTCCACGGCCGAGAGGATGCAGAAGGGGCCGTCGTACACCTCGTCGATGGCCAGGTAGCCGGAGAAGTCAGCCAGAGCCTCGTCGAGGTAGCTGCCCGAAAGCGTGGCCCGCATTTTTTCCCCCAGCCGCCTCGACCCAGTTCTGGATGGTGGCGTAGGGGACGAAGACGCAGTGGTCCCGCCAGAGGTGCCAACTGGCCGCCTGGTACGGCAAGCCGTCTTCGGCGACGAGGCGGACGGCCCGCTGCTGGACGCGGCGGGTGTACTGGCAGTAGGGCAAGGCCAGGTCGGAGATGTCACGGGGGAAGCAACAGCCGCAGCGGAGGCATCGATGCCGGGAGAAGGCGACGACCAGATCGACGGGACGGTTGGCCCGAGCATCACCGAGATCGTGGAGGGTCCGAGAACCCACGGCGTAGCGTCCGGCGCGGTGGCGACAGCGCGGGCAGGGTAGCGCCGGGCGGTTGCGGCAGCGCCGCTCGATGCGTGGCTCGGGTAGGTCTTCGACACGGGTAATGCCTTCGGTGACATCAGGGACGTACTCGCCTGGACCGGACATGGCCTGCTCTCCTGACGCAAGAGTTGTCAGGAGTTCATCTTATGCGTAGAGAAAGAACTGGCGACTGCACTAACTTTGCTAAAGTCTC
>JAYSQM010000418.1:0-4731 GCA_043721575.1 Phycicoccus sp. | reverse complement strand
CGATCCGTCATCGCGCCGCCTCCACAGCGGCGACCACGCGGAGGGCGTCGACAGTGGACGCCACGTCATGGACGCGCACCCCCCAGGCTCCCGCCAGTCCTGCGATCACCGTGGTCGCGGCGGTTACTCCGTCTCGCTCGGCGGGAGGTCGGGCCTCACCGCCTTCAGGGACGCCCAGGCGGCCCAGGAACGCCTTGCGCGAGGTTCCGACGAGCACCGGAAGTCCCAAGGACTGCACCGTGTCCAGATGGGCGAGCAGCGACCAGTTGTGTTCGGCCAGCTTTGCGAAGCCGAAGCCCGGGTCGAGGATCAGCTGGTCCCGGCCCACCCCCCGACCACACAGGTCGGCCACGCGTTCGGTCAGCGCGCGGCATACGTCACCGACCACGTCGTCGTATGACGTGTGGTCCTGCATCGTGTCGCTGTGGCCACGCCAGTGCATGACCACGAAGGGCACCTGCGTGGCGGCCACCACCCGTGCCATGTCCGGGTCGGCCAGACCTCCGCTGACGTCGTTCACGATGGAGGCACCCGACTCGACGGCCTGCGCCGCCACCGATGCCCTCATGGTGTCGACCGAGACGCGGGCCCCGCGACGGGACAGCTCACGGATCACCGGGATGACGCGGCGCAGCTCCTCTTCCTCACTTGGACGTGCGGCGCCGGGGCGGGTGGACTCGCCCCCCACATCCAGGATGTCGGCACCCTGCTCCAGCAGCTCCACGCCGTGAGCGACCGCGGCGTCGGGGGTGAACCACATCCCTCCGTCGCTGAATGAGTCCGGCGTGACGTTGACGACGCCCATCACCAGGGTGCTCATGAGCGCGCCCCGCTGAACCTGTGCAGGCTTGGCCAGGTGAGGAACGCCTCGGCCTCCAGTGCGGCCATGGCGATGCGGGGCAGGTCACGCGTTCCTGGATAGACGACGAAACGCGGCACCCAGGTCGGCTGGAACTTGGCGTTGAACCGATAGAGGCTCTCGATCTGGAACCAGCGCGAGGCAAACAACAGCACTCTGCGCCACCCTCGCACGAACGGTCCGGCACCGAGGCGTTCTCCGCGTTCGAGGGTCGACCGGAAGGCGGCGAAGTTGAGGGAGACGCGGTTGATACCCAGCTGGGGGCAGGACCTGAGCGCGTCGACGATGAGCAGCTCGTTGACGCCCGCATCCGCGGTCCGGTCGCGGCGCATGACATCCAGGGACATCCCGTCAGGACCCCAGGGGACGAACTGCAGAAACGCTCGCAAGATGCCGTCCTGACGTGCCACCACGAAAACGCAATCTGGGTCGACGGGGTCCACCAGCCGCCCCAGTGCCATCGAGAAACCACGCTCGGTCTCGGTGCCCCGCCAGGCGTCCGCATCAACCAGCGCACGGCGCCGCTCCCCCTCGGAGACGCTGCCGGCCCGCATCACCTCGGTCGTGTAGCCGGCCCGTTCGATCCGTTTGACCATCTGCCGCACGTTGCGCATGGGTCGGCCGTCAAGGGAGAACTCGGCTATGTCCACCACGGCCTCGTCTCCGAGTTCCAGAGCGGAGAAGCCGGTCTCTCGACACCAGATGTTGCCTGCCTGCTCCGAACAGCCGATCACCGCCGGCGTCCAGGCGTGCCGCTCGGCCTCGGCCAGGAAGTTGGCGATCGCCCCCGGCCAGGCTTCGGAGTCTCCGAGCGGGTCACCGCTGGCCAACATCACGCCGGAGACGACGCGGTAGGCGATCGCTGCCTTGCCCGACTCGGACCAGATCACGCTCTTGTCGCGGCGCAGGTTGAAGTAGCCGAGGGAGTCCGGGCTTTGTTTGAGAAGGGAGCGCAAGGTCGCTTCGTCAGCGTCGGTCAGCGCCCGAAGCGGCTCGGGGGGACGCAGGGCGAGAAAGACCGTGGTCAGGGCCGTCATCAGGCCCAGTCCGAGCAGCACGGAGCCTGCTAATCCAGTGGCGCGGTTGTGGCGATAGGTCAGTGGGCCATCGAGACCCACCAAACCGCTGAGCACTTCCTGGACGATGCCCGCGAGACTCGGCGGCCCTCCCACCACCTGATGACGCAGCAGGGTCACCATCAGAACACCGACGGCCAGGCTCGCGGTGGCCAGGACGAGGAACACCCGCACCGCCCGCCAGCGAGTCTGCGGGTCGCCCAGCGCCCGGAACTCTGCCCGATAGGCGATCAGGGCGATCAGCAACGCCAACGACATCGCGGCCACGAGGAACTCAAGCTTGACGGCATGAAGAACAACGCTGAGAGCCAGCAGTGCCATCGCCGCCCACCACGCGCGACGCTTGCGTCGTCTCAGCCCATGAGCCAGAAGCAGGAGCAGTATGCCGGACACGACCGTCGCCGCAGAGGCTGCCTCGATGGCACCCGGCACCAGGTCGACCAGGAGATCGAACCTGGGCCGCCAGCCACGCGCCATACCGGTGACGATGTCGAGAAAGCCGACGAGGTAGGTGAGCGCGCCCACAATGGATGGGGCCCGTGAACGGGGCTGGGTGAACCCGGCCAAAAGTGACGAAGCCTGTGAGGACGCGCGCGAGGGAGCGGGATCGCTCACCGAATGCCGCCCAGCACCAGACCCATCGCCTCGGCGCGGGTCGCAGGATCACGCAGCTGGCCGCGCACGGCCGAGGTGATGGTTCGCGAACCCGGCCTACGAACTCCACGCATCGACATACACAGGTGTTCGCACTCGACGACCACCATCGCTCCCAGGGGCTTGAGGTGCTCACACAGCGCATCGGCGATCTGCGAGGTCAGCCGTTCCTGGACCTGAGGGCGTCGCGCATAGACATCCACCAGACGCGCCAGCTTGGACAACCCGGTCACCCGCCCGTCGCGGCCCGGGATGTAGCCGACGTGAGCGACACCGTGGAACGGCAGGAGATGGTGCTCGCAGGTGCTGTAGACCTCGATGTCGCGCACCAGGATGAGCTCCTCGTGACCGATCTCGAAGGTCGTTGTGAGCACGTCCTCTGGCCTCTGGGCCATGCCCGCGAAGATCTCGGTGTAGGACCTGGCCACGCGGGCAGGAGTCAACTTGAGCCCGTCGCGGTCGGGGTCCTCACCGATCGCCAACAGCAGCTCGCGGACTGCGCGCTCCGCACGCTCCAGGTCAATCGGAACTGGGGTCGACATAACTGCCCTCGGGAACCTCGATCACGGCCGTCGCGGGGTGCTCCTCGACCGCGGTCGTGTCCTGGGGCTTCGACCCGTTGGACAGGGCAGCGCGCTCTGCGGGCGTCATCACCGGCGGCTGGTCGCTGACGTGGCGACGGTCGCTGGAGAGCCATACCGGCCGGGCCGGGCGCTTGACCACGTTCACGAAGATTTCGGCGAGCTGAGCCTTGCCCAAGGTCTCCTTCTCGAGAAGCTCGAGCACCAGCTGGTCGAGCACGTCGCGGTTGTCGTTCAGCGCGTGCCAAGCCTCGTCGTGGGCGGCCTCGATGAGGCGACGGATCTCCTCGTCGACGACGCCAGCCACCGACTCGGAGTAGTCGCGCTGATGGCCTATGTCGCGACCGAGGAAGACCTCGCCCTGCTCCTGGCCGAGCTTGATGGCACCGATGCGCTCACTCATGCCGAACTGCGTCACCATCCGCCGGGCCAGGGTGGTTGCCTTCTCGATGTCGTTGCCGGCACCGGTCGTCGGGTCGTGGAAGATCATCTCCTCGGCGACCCGACCGCCCAGGGCAAAGGCCAGCTGGTCGAGAATCTCGTTGCGGGTCGTGGAGTACTTGTCGTCCAGCGGCATCACCATGGTGTAACCCAACGCCCGGCCACGGGGCAGGATCGTTATCTTGGTGACCGGGTCGGTGTTGCGCATTGCCGAGGCGACGACCGCGTGTCCACCCTCGTGATACGCGGTGATCTTCTTCTCCCGGGCGCTCATGATCCGGGTGCGCTTCTGCGGGCCGGCGACCACCCGGTCGATGGCCTCGTCCAGCGCTGCGTCATCGATCAGCTTGCCGTTGCCGCGGGCCGTGAGCAGCGCCGCCTCGTTCAGGACGTTGGCCAGGTCGGCGCCCGTGAATCCCGGCGTGCGACGGGCCACCGCGAGCAGGTCCACGTCGGTGGCCAACGGCTTGCCCTTGCCGTGCACCTGCAGGATGCGGTGACGGCCGATCATGTCGGGTGCGTCGACCGCGATCTGGCGGTCGAAGCGGCCCGGGCGCAGCAGTGCGGGGTCGAGGATGTCGGGCCGGTTGGTGGCCGCGATCAGGATGACGTTGGTCTTGACATCGAAGCCGTCCATCTCGACGAGGAGCTGGTTGAGCGTCTGCTCACGCTCGTCGTGACCGCCACCGAGGCCGGCACCGCGGTGACGACCGACGGCGTCGATCTCGTCAACGAACACGATCGCAGGGGCGTTGGCCTTGGCCTGCTCGAACAGATCCCGCACCCGCGAGGCGCCGACGCCGACGAACATCTCGACGAAGTCCGAACCGGAAATCGTGAAGAACGGTACCTTGGACTCACCGGCGATGGCGCGCGCCAACAGCGTCTTGCCGGTGCCCGGAGGACCGACCATCAGGACGCCACGGGGAATACGGCCGCCGAGTTTCTGGAACTTGCTCGGGTCGCGCAGGAAATCGACGATTTCACCGACCTCTTCCTTGGCTTCATCGCAACCGGCGACGTCGGCGAAGGTGACCAGGTTCGATTTCTCGTCCAGCAGGCGCGCCTTCGATTTACCCATCGAAAACATGCCTCCCTTGCCGCCACCCTGCGACTTGCG
>JAYSQM010000417.1:0-1329 GCA_043721575.1 Phycicoccus sp. | reverse complement strand
CCCAGCACACGCCAGTGCGGCCCATGGAGCGCAGCACGTCCAATGCCGTTGCTACGTCAGCGATCTGGGCTGAGGTGTACTGGCTACCACGGTCGGCGTGGAAGACCACCTTGCCGGGCAGCTGCCCGCGCAAGGTGACCGCCATGCGTAGTGCGGCCTCGACCAGGTCCGCACGCATATGGTCCTCGATGGCCCACCCAAGCACCCGCCGTGAGCAGCCGTCCCGGATCGCGCACAGGTAGAGCCACCCTTGGTCGGTGCGCAGATAGGTGATGTCCGAGGTCCACACCGCGTCCAGGCGGCCTTGGTCGAAGACGCGCCTGACCAGGTCCGGCACCGGGGCGCGGTCCGGACCGGCAACGGTGGTCACGGGGGTGAACCTGCGCGGGCTGATCCCGACAATCCCGGCCTGGCGCATGAGCTTGGCGACAGTCTTCCCCGAGACCTTCTGACCGTCCTCGCGCAGATCAGCAAGGATCCGCGGAGAGCCGTACACGTGGTCGGAGTCGGCGTGGAACTTGGTGATCTTGGCCGTCAACCTCTCTCGCCGTTGACGCGCCAGGGACGGGCCAGCGGCTTCACGCTGGGTCCAGGCGTAGTACCCCGAACGAGACACACCCAGCAGGACCGCCATCCGGGTGATCTCGTAGGTGGCCTTCTCCGTGTCCATGACCCGGTATGCCTCTACCGGCTCTGATTCTCGGTGACGAAGAAGGCCGCGGCTTTTTTCAGGAACGCGCGGTCCATGCGCAGCTCGGCGTTCTCGACTCGCAGCCGTTCCAGCTCGGCATGTTCGTCGACATCCAACGCCCCAGGCGGGTTGTCCACCCGCGACCGCTCGATCGCGACCCACCGGCCCAGCAGCTGCTCACCGACACCGACTTCCCGAGCCACGACCGCGATCGGCCGGCCGGTATCGATGACCAGATGAGCCGCCTCGCGACGGAAGGCCGGCGTGTAACTCGTGCGCTTGCGCTTGCCCGACATGAAGACATCCTGCCCGCGGGATCATGAATCCCGCTATTAAGGTGTCCGCCATCCGGGGTGAACCCCAGACCTCCGGCCTGGTCGTCTTGTGGTGGCGAGGGGCGGATGACCTTGATGCGTGGGGCGTGTTCGTCATGCGGGTGCTGCGGGGCGAACGCCGTCGAGGTAACTCCGACAGAGATCAGTCGGGTATACACAAGGATTCTTGAAGTGAGCCGGAGCGGCACGGACGGACCTCGTGCCTGCGGTCTCGCGCCCTATCGCACCTTCCGCCAGGAGACGGGCGGAAGGTGATTGAGTCGGTCGCGAACAGCTACCAGTCGGGCGGCCCGGCTCTTCACG
>JAYSQM010000416.1:0-3556 GCA_043721575.1 Phycicoccus sp. | reverse complement strand
GATCCCTCGGTCGGTCGTCTGCTGTACGACGAAGGGCACGACGACCCTGCCCACCGTTGAGATCAGGGCCAACATCACCGTGACCCCGATGCCCCTGCGCAGCTCCGGTGACAGCTCAAGGCCCCGCCGCAGGGTCGCCCACGTCCCGAGGTGCTGGCTGGACTCGATGGCGGTGGCGTCCGGGCGCAGCCGCGGATGGGGGGCCATGCTCATGACTTGGCTCCCTGCGTGTCGAGGCGGTCCTCGTCAGCCAGGACCGCGGCCCGCTCGGCAGCCTCACGGGCGTAGGCGGTGGCCAGCCTCGCGTATCCGATGCACCGGTCCAGCAGCTGCTCGTGGCTGCCGTGGTCGACCACCCGGCCGTTCTCCATGTAGACGACGTCGTCGGCCAGCGAGATCGTCGCCATCCGGTAGGCGACGACGAGCACCGTCGTGCCCTGACCGGACTCACGAAGTCCGGCCAGGATGGCCTGCTCGACGCTGGGGTCGACGGCGCTTGTTGCATCGTCCAGGACCAGGAGCTGAGGGTTGCGGATCACGGCTCGCGCCAAGGCAATTCGTTGGCGCTGGCCACCAGACAGGCTGGCGCCCCGCTCGCCTACCCGCGTGTCGAGACCATGCCCCAGGGCCGCGACGAAGCCATCAGCTTGGGCGACACGGAGCGCATGCCATACCTGCTCGTCAGTGCGCTCGACGCCCAACGTGACGTTGCCGCGGACCGTGTCATCGAACAGGAACGTCTGCTGCGCGACGAGCGAGCCGACCTCGGGCACACCGCCGTGCGCGACCTCACGCAGGTCCACACCATCGATGCGCACGACCCCCGAGTCGGGGTCGATCAGCCGCAGCACCAGGGAGGCCAGGGTGGACTTGCCCGAGCCCGTGGGCCCGACCAGCGCCGTCGTGCCGCCCGCGGGCACATCGAGGGTGACCGACCGGACCGCCGGGCTGGTCTTGGTGACGGTGCCGTCCTCACGACTGACGTCGTAGGAGTACGACGCCTGATCGGTCTGCACGCGACTCGCGCCGGCCCGCACGAGGTCGCGATCGCCATACTGCATCTTGCCTTTCGCCTGAAGGACAGCATCGACGCGCTCCCAGCCGACGACGGTGCGGGGAAGCTCGGCCAGCACCCAGCCCAGGGCACGAACGGGAAAGGAGAGCAGCGAGAAGAGGTAGGCGATCTGGACGACCTCGGCTGCGTTGAGCTGGCCGCTGGCGACTCTGGCGGTGCCCACCGCGAGGACCGCGAGCGTCCCCAGCGTGGGGATCGCCTCGATCGCAGGGTCGAACAGACCCCGGGTGCGACCGACCTCGATGTTGGCGTCCTTGAGCCGGTCGGTGACGTGCGTGAAGCGGGCTGCCTCCTGGTCCTCACGGCCCATGGACTTGACGATGAGCGCTGCCTCGAAGCTCTCGTGGGCCACTTCGGAGACCTCGGCCCGTAGTTGCTGGGACTTGGTCACACGCGGCGACATACGGCGCTGGAATGCAAGGTTGGCGACGAACAGCGTTGGAAATACAAGCAGTCCGATCACGGCCAGGACCGGGTCGACGAGAAACATCTGCACGGTCCCAACGACCAGCATGATGATGACACCGAGCGCCATCGGCAGCGGCTGGAACACCTGCCACGTCGCCTCGACGTCGGCGTTCGCGTTGGACAACAGCTGCCCCGAGGGGTGGCGGTGGTGCCAGGAAAGGGGCAGACGGAGGTACTGCCGGGTGACCCGGCGTCGATAGATGGCACTGAGGTTGTTGAACGTGATGCCGGCCGCGATCCGGCGCACGACGATGCCGACGACGTTGAGCAGGACGACACCGGACAGCATGAGCCCCGCGCGCCAGAGCTGGCCGGCAGAGACCTGCCGGGCGGTGATGGCCGGGCCGACGACCTCGTGGACGACCTTGCCGATCACCGTGGCGGTGGCGACCGTCATGACGCCGTAGACCGCACTGCCGAGCACTGCCAGGGCGAACCACCGGGGCTGCTGGCGGATGCCCTGACCCACGACGTGGAGGCCGCGCCGCAGGGTCGGTGACGGCAGGGTGGGTGACGGCAGGGTGGGTGACGGCGCCGACGCCAAGACTGCCTCCAGGGGCTGAACGGGGATGATCCACCCTCTCACGAACGTGGGACGTCGCCCCCACTCAAGCCCAGGGCCCGGGGGTGTCAGGATGTTGCCATGACCCGGTTCGCCAGCAGTGAGCGTCAAGGCCTGTGTGACACCTTCGAACGGGTCGGACCTGACGCCCCGACGCTGTGCCCGCCGTGGCTGACACGGGATCTGGCAGCCCACCTCGTCGTCCGCGAGCGCCGACCCGATGTTGCCGCCGGCATCTTCGTGCCCGCTCTGGCCGGCCACACGGAGCAGGTACAGAACGGGTATGCCGCGTGGGAGTGGTCGCGGCTGGTCGACCAGGTCCGTTCAGGTCCCCCGGCCTGGTCCCCGACCTCGCTGGCCCGGGTTGACGAGGTGATGAACACCGCCGAGTTCTTCGTCCACCACGAGGACGTGCTCCGAGCCGGCCAGGACTGGAGCGCCCGCGAGCTCCCCGCCGATCTCGAGTCGGCACTGTGGGGCATCGTCTCCAGGGCCGCCCGGCTGCACTTTGCCCGCTCGCGGGTTGGCGTCGTGCTGGTGGCGCCCTCATATGGCCGAAAGCAGGTCCACGCCCTGACCGATCTCGGCACCGTCGTGGTCAAGGGCGCGCCGGGCGAGCTGCTGCTCTACTCGTTCGGGCGCCGGGGCGTCGCCCAGGTCGACGTATCCGGCCCCCAGGAAGCCCTCGCCGCGGTCTAACCCACAAACCTGGGCAGTTTGCCCGCGGACAGCGCTCAGCGGACGGGCAGTCCGTGGCTGCGCAGGGCCTCCTTCACCTGGCCGATGGTGAGGTCACCGAAGTGGAAGACGCTGGCGGCGAGCACGGCGTCAGCCCCGGCGTCGACGGCTGGAGCAAAGTCGGCGACGGTGCCCGCGCCACCGCTGGCGATCAAGGGCACGCTGACCTCTCCTCGGACGGCTGCGATCAGCTGCAGGTCGAAGCCGTCCCTGGTGCCGTCGGCGTCCATGGAGTTGAGCAGGATCTCCCCTGCTCCCAGCTCGGCCGCCCGCACGCACCACGCGATCGCGTCCAGTCCTGTCCTCTGACGACCACCGTGGGTGGTCACCTCGAACTCGCCCGTGGCCGAGCCCGATTCGTCGCGCCGGCGTCGGACGTCGGCGGACAGGACCAGGACCTGAGAGCCGAAACGATCCGCGATGTCGGCGATCAGGTCCGGGCGTGAGATCGCGGCGGTGTTGACCCCCACCTTGTCGGCCCCGGCGCGCAGCAAGCGGTCCACGTCGTCGACCGTGCGCACACCCCCGCCCACGGTCAACGGGATGAACACCTGCTCGGCGGTCCGACGGACCACGTCGAAGGTGGTCTCGCGGTTGCCGCTGCTGGCGGTGACGTCGAGGAAGGTCAGCTCGTCAGCACCCTGCTCGTCGTAGCGCTTGGCCAGCTCGACGGGATCACCCGCATCACGCAGGTTCTCGAAGTTGACACCCTT
>JAYSQM010000415.1:0-1113 GCA_043721575.1 Phycicoccus sp. | reverse complement strand
CGTGGTGACCACATGGACCGTCCGGCGCGAGGCCGGCGAGATCGGCAGGGTGACGACGTCGGGGTGGTTGGCGCTACGCAGGATCAGATCGGGGATCAGCGCCACGCCCAGGCCCTCGGCGACCAGGCCCATGACGGCGACGTAGTCCTCGGTCTCGAACGACACGTTGGGCGTGAACCCGGCCTTGTGGCACAGCTGCAGGAGGTGACCACGACAGCGCGGACAGCCGGCGATCCACGACTCGTCGCCGAGCAGGGACAGGTTTGCGACCTTGGCGCTGGCCATCGGGTGGTTCTTGGGCAGCGCGAGTCGGACCTCGTCGTCCAGCAGCTTGTGGGTGACGAACATGTCGAGGTCCTCCTCGCCGCGCCCGAGGTCCGTGCCCTCGTAGGCAAAGGCCACCGCGAGGTCGCATTCGCCGGCACGCAACGCTGCCAGGGACTCCGGTGGCTCGGCCTCGGTGAAGGTGACCTTGATCTCGGGGAAACGTTCCTTGACCAGGGCCAGGGCACGGGGGACCAGTGTCGCCGAGGACGAGGGAAAGGCCATCAGCCTGACCCGCCCGGCGCGCAGCCCGGCGATCGCAGCGACCTCTTCCTCGGCAGCATCGAGCGCGGCCAGGACGCCCACCGCGTGCCGCGCGAGCACCTGGCCGGCCTCGGTCAGGCGTACGTTGCGTCCCAGCCGCTCGACGAGCGCGGTGCCGGCGCGCTGCTCGAGGCGGCGCACCATCTGCGAGATGGCTGGTTGGGAGTAGCCCAGGGAGACGGCCGCCCCGGTGAAGCTTCCTTCGTCGGCGATCGCGCGCATCACGCGCAGCCCGGCTGCATCGATCATGCCGACCAGTCTATAACGACAAGTTATCCTTTGACCAACATTTCCGCACTTCCGTGATCTGGGAATCATTGTCACGGTGGCAGCTCGGCAAGGCCAGGCAACGGCGTCCGCTCGGCATGACCAGTCCACTGGCGCGCACCTCGGCTGTGCGGCCGCTGGTAGGACCCGTCGCATACTGACTGACGTGGAGACAGCGCTGACAACCGCCCCGGACCGGGCGGCATACGAACGGCTGGTCGAGCTCCTGCGTGGGGGGAACGTCACCGTCCTGAGCGG
>JAYSQM010000414.1:0-1441 GCA_043721575.1 Phycicoccus sp. | reverse complement strand
CCCGACCTCCGTGATGCGCTGGAGGACTGGGCGGGTGAGGCCAACTTCGAGATGCGGATGACCCCGGACGGCATCGACAGCCGCGTGCTTCAGGCCTTGCGTGAGGCCGACGCTTGAGCCAAGAGATCGCGAGCCATCACCACGAGGCCGGGGCCGTCGGAGTTGTTCTTGCCGTTGATGCCGGCACCACCGGTGTCACCGTGTTGCTGGTCACCGAGGAAGCCGACGTGCTGGCCCGGGGCTATTCCGAGTTCGCCCAGCACTTCCCCCACCCCGGATGGGTCGAGCACGCACCCGAGGAGATCTGGGCGGCCACCCTGACCGCGACGCAGGCCGCCCTGGATGCCGCTCCCGACGCCGTGGTCCGGGCCGTGGGCATCACCAACCAGCGCGAGACCGCGGTCCTGTGGGACCGGCATACGCTGGCCGCGCCTCGTCGCGCGATCGTCTGGCAGGACCGGCGCACCTCAGCGATCTGCGAGCGCCTGGAGTCGGCCGGCCATGGCACCAGGGTCACCGAGCTGACCGGCCTGCGCCTCGACCCGTACTTCACTGGCACCAAGCTGACCTGGTTGCGCGAGAACGACCCTCGGGCGTGGGCCGGAGTCACGTCGGGCCAGGTGGCCATCGGCACCGTCGACTCCTACCTGGTCGCACGGATGAGCAGCGGCGTCGCGCACGTCACCGATGCCTCGAACGCCTCGCGGACCCTGCTGTACGACGTGCAGCAGGGCGCGTGGTCAGCCGAGCTCTGCGACCTGTTGGGGGTCCCCCTCACCGCCCTGCCCGAAGTCGTGCCCAGCTGGGGCAAGGTCACCCGCACCGACCCTTCGGCCTTCCTGGGCATCGACGCCCCCATCTCGGGCATGGCCGGCGACCAGCAGGCCGCCCTGTTCGGGCAGACCTGCTTTGCCGTCGGTGACGCCAAGTGCACCTACGGCACCGGCTCGTTCATCCTGGTGAACACAGGAAAGACGTTGCAGCGCAGCGATGCCGGGCTCCTTTCGACAGTCGCCTGGCAGGGTCCCGATGGCAGCTTGACCTATGCCCTTGAGGGCGCGATCTTCGTCACCGGCGCGGCGATCCAGTGGCTGCGTGACGGCCTGCAGATCATCGGGTCAGCGGCCGAGACGGCAGCCATCGCGGGCACCGTCAGCGACTCCCAGGGAGTGGTGTTCGTGCCGGCGTTGACCGGTCTGGGCGCGCCGCACTGGGATCCTCGGGCGCGCGGCTCGATCCACGGCATCACCCGCGGCACCACCCGCGCGCACCTGGTCCGGGCGACGCTGGAGGCGATCTGCTTCGAGGTGCGCGACGTGTTCGACACCATCGAGACACCGATCCCCGTGCTGCGCGTCGACGGCGGTGCCAGCGAGAACCCCCTGCTCATGCAGCTTCAGGCAGATCAGCTCGGCGTTCCGGTCGAACGCCCCAGGGTCAC
>JAYSQM010000413.1:0-1286 GCA_043721575.1 Phycicoccus sp. | reverse complement strand
CTCACGGGCAGCGGCAATCACCTTCGCGCGAGTCGAGTCGGAGGCTGAAGCGCTCCCCTGAAGCACGCGAGAAACCGTGGCCGTTGACACTCCGGCCCTGCGCGCGACAACGTGGATCGTCACCGGTACAACTGCCCTTCCAGCGACCTCGCCGTCCTGCGCCATGTCTGACCTCTCTGGCTCCGAGCACCGGAAACGTCCCGGAGTCCCCGAAAGCCGATCCTTACAGACCGCGAACAGATCGGCGATCGGCCACACCGGCAGGCCGCCGATCGTTCTAATCGTGCGAGACTTGAACGGTGTTTGGATCCGCGAAACGCACACTGACCACCGCCGACGCCGCCCTGCCGGGACGGAGTTCGCCCCTGCCCGACATCCCTGACCGACATGCCGTCCTCGGTACGTCGATCCACGGTCCCTGGCCAGCGGGCACGGAGGTCCTGTATGTCGCGATGGGTTGCTTCTGGGGCGCCGAGCGCATCTTCTGGAAACTGCCGGGCGTGGTGACCACTGCGGCCGGATACATGGGTGGCTACACCCCCAACGCCACGTACGAGGAGGTGTGCAGCGGCCGCACGGGGCACACCGAGGCGGTGCTTATCGCGTATGACGCGTCGCTCACCTCCCCTGAGCTGCTGCTCAAGGAGTTCTGGGAGAACCATGACCCGACGCAGGGCTTCCGCCAGGGCAACGACCTCGGCACGCAGTACCGCAGCGCGATCTACTGGACGACCTCCGGCCAGGAGGCGGCGGCACGTGCGACGCGTGAGAGTTTCCAGATCGTGTTGCAACGCAATGGTTTTGGCGACATCACTACTGGGATGCAGTCGGCTGAGGCGGCCGGCCCCTTCTACTACGCCGAGGGCTACCACCAGCAGTACCTCCACAAGAACCCCGGCGGCTACTGCAACCACGGCCCCAACGGCATGACCTGTCCGGTCGGCCTGGTGCGCCAGGATCAGGTCCGCGCCCAGATGGACGTTCTCCCGCCAAGCTGAGACGGCGGCACTCCCGGCTCAGTCGGTTCGACGCAGTGGCAGGCTGTCCCCGATGAACAACGCGATCGACTTCCAGCTCCTGCGACGCTTCCCCGACCTCGAGGCCGACAACCTCGTGGCTGTCGACGCGACCGATCGACTGGTCCTGGCCGAGTCCGGCGCTGCGGTCCAGGCAGCAGCCGCCGGGCGGGTCGTCGTCGTCGGAGACCGCTATGGCGCCATGACGCTCGGCGCTATGGCGCTGCACGATGCGCAGGACGTTCGAGTCCATCAGGACCTCATCACCGG
>JAYSQM010000412.1:0-1126 GCA_043721575.1 Phycicoccus sp. | reverse complement strand
GCCCGACCAGGGCCGCGGTGCCGGTGTCTCCGAGTACGGCGTAGTCCTCGATGGGCAGAGCAGAAGGCATGACAGCACCGTATGCCGTGTGGTCGGTGTTGTCAGTGGCGCCACCTACCATTGCGGACGTGCCCGAAGTGACCACCAGCCCAGCCCGCTATCGCCATGACCGCCTCGTCGTGCGCGGAGCACGTGAGCACAACCTGCGCGACATCTCCGTCGACCTGCCGCGGGACGCCCTGATCGTCTTCACCGGGCTGTCCGGGTCGGGCAAGTCCTCCTTGGCCTTCGACACCATCTTCGCCGAGGGCCAGCGCCGTTATGTCGAGTCGCTCAGCGCCTACGCGCGCCAGTTCCTGGGGCAGATGGACAAGCCCGATGTCGACTTCATCGAGGGCCTGTCGCCGGCGGTCTCGATCGACCAGAAGGCGACCAACCGCAACCCCCGCTCCACCGTCGGCACGATCACCGAGGTCTACGACTACCTCCGGCTGCTGTTTGCGCGCGCGGGCCGGCCGCACTGCCCGGTGTGTGGCGAGGCGGTTACCCGCCAGAGCCCGCAGCAGATCGTCGACCGGCTGTTGGAGCTGCCCGAGCGCACCCGTTTCCAGGTGCTGGCGCCTGTGGTGCAGGCCCGCAAGGGGGAGTACGTCGACCTGTTCAGTGAGCTCCAGACCAAGGGCTTCTCACGCGCCCGCGTCGACGGTGAGGTCATCTCGCTGACCGAGCCGCCCACCTTGGAGAAGCAGAAGAAACACACCATCGAGGTCGTCATCGACCGCCTCGTCGCCAAGGGTGATGACACGGGTGCCAAGCGTCGGTTGACCGACTCGGTGGAGACCGCGCTAGGCCTGGCTGCCGGCGTCCTGATCGTCGAGTTCGTAGATCTGGACCCCAAGGACGCCGGGCGTGAACGCCGCTACTCGGAGAAGATGGCCTGTCCCAACAACCACCCCCTGGCCATGGACGACGTCCAGCCGCGCTCGTTCTCGTTCAACTCCCCGTTCGGTGCCTGCCCCAAATGCACCGGTCTGGGCACCGAGCTCGAGGTCGACCCGGACCTGCTGATCCCCGACGAGGACCTGTCGATCAGAGCGGGCGCCATCGCACCGTGGGCCCAGGGATC
>JAYSQM010000411.1:0-2030 GCA_043721575.1 Phycicoccus sp. | reverse complement strand
TCGAGATCGCTTCGGCGAGAGGAGTACCGACCAACAGCTGGGCGAGCTTGAGCTGGTTGCCGCCGGTCATGAACACGCCGGTGGCGTTGTCGACCGCCTGTACCAGCGCATCCTCCGCGGCTGCCGAACGCGAGGGCGGGTCGACGGCAACGACCTCAGGTGCGCCGAACCGGCTGAAGATGGCGGTGTATGTCTTGGCCGCCTCCGCGGGGAAGGATGAGGCCGTCGGGATGACCACGATCCTGGCCTTGGTACCACCTGCCAGCCGGACAAAGCGGCGCAGGACAGTTGAGCGCCCCACCTTGTCCTCCGCCCCGCCGATGATGAGCAGTGAGGTGTGCACGATGCGGGCCATGGCGACAGCCTAGGAGTCAGACGGCGGGCAGCCGCGGAGCCGGCGTCGGCGTGCCGTCCGCTTCGTCCGCATCCTCGATCTCCTCACGGGAGATTCCCAGGAGATAGAGAACGGCGTCCAGGTAGGGCACGTTCACGGCGGCGTCGGCCTGCTCGCGCACCACCGGCTTGGCGTTGAACGCGATCCCGAGACCGGCGACCGCCAGCATGTCCAGGTCGTTGGCGCCGTCGCCGATCGCCACCGTCCGGGAGAGCGGGAGATGCTCCTCCGCCGCGAAACGACGCAAGGCATTGGCCTTTCCCTGGCGGTCGACGATCTCGCCCACCAGGCCACCGGTGAGGAAACCGTCCCGCACCTCGAGCTGGTTGGCGTGCGCATAGTCGATCCCCAGCTCTTCGGCCAGCGGCCCGACGACCTCGATGAAACCACCCGAGACGACGGCCACCGTGAAGCCGAGTCGTTTCAGGGTGCGCACAAGGGTCCGCGCGCCAGCCGTGAGCCGGATCTCGGCCCGCACCTCGTCCAGGACGCTCACCGGAAGCCCGGCGAGGGTGGCCACCCTCGCTCGCAGGCTCTCGGCGAAGTCGAGCTCACCACGCATGGCGGCGGACGTGACGGCAGCGACCTCGGACTCACTGTCTGCACGAGCCGCGAGAAGGTCGATGACCTCGTCCTGGATCAAGGTGGAGTCCACATCCATGACGACCAGTCGGCGACCCCGACGGGCCAGCCCGGCAGGGGCGACAGCGATATCGACGCCCCTGACGGCCGCTTCCAGCGAGAGCTCGGTGCGCAGAACCGCTAGATCAGCCCCGGAGATGTCGAACTCCACGGTGGTGACCGGATAGCGCGACAGCCGCCGGATCCGGTCGATGTTGGCGCCGTGCGCCGCGATCCGTGTGGTGACTGCTGCCACGGCGCTGGCCAGGAGCGGTGAGCCGATGACGACCACAGCCGCCCGACCCCCTCGGCGTGGTGCGTTGTCCCCGCTGCCGGACTCAACGGTGACCCGCATGCCCAGCGATGTGGCAACGCTCGACACGACTCCGCGCAGACGACTGTCCTGAGGTCCGGCAGAGAGCAACAGGGCCAAGGTGAGATGTCCACGGACGACCACCTGCTCGAGATCGAGGACCTCGGCTCCAACGTCTGCGATGGCATCAAAGAGCGTGCTGGTGACGCCGGGCCGGTCGTCGCCGGAGACGGTGACGAGCAGGGTCTGCGTCGCGGGAACGGTCACGCGCGAAGGTTATCGGTTCTTATCGTCCCGCCAGGAGACCAGGTCCCGCAGGGGGCCGAGGTCGTATCCCGGCCCTTCCAAGCCAACGGTGACAAGCCGGGTGCCCACGGCATACAGGCTCTCGGCGCTGCTTGCCGGGTCGTTGGCTGACACGCCGGCGGAGCGTTCGATCTCCAGAGGGTCCCGCGCCACCTTCGCGCACCACTCGTCGAGCACGCGGTGCTTGTGCGCAACCGTCGCAGCGTCTCCGAAGCCGTGCCAGATGTCGGCCTGCTCGGCCACGATCCGCAGGGTCTTTCGCTCGCCGCCGCCGCCGATCAGGATCGGGATATCACGGGTGGGAGCCGGGTTGAGCTTCGCCAGGCGGCTCTTGACCAACGGCAGGTCCCGGTCGAGTGCATCGAGGCGGCCGCCCGCCGTACCGAACTCGTAGCC
>JAYSQM010000410.1:0-7818 GCA_043721575.1 Phycicoccus sp. | reverse complement strand
GGCGCGGAGGAGGCCGATAGGTAGAAGTTCTTCTCGATCGCCGGTCCCGCTGGCGAGTTGAGGAGCAACGGGCTGAAGGTCGGGTTGTTGCCCAGGATCGGCAGGTCGAGTCCGACGGCCGCGGCGACACCGGCGGTTGAGGCCAGTTGCTTGGGGGCCACAGTCAGCAGAATGGCCTTGACTCCGGCCTGCTTGAGTGCCTGAACCGCACTGGTCATGTCGGTCTCGGTCGCCTTCACCCGTTGCGGCACGATCGTGAAGCCGAGCTTTTCGGCTGCGTACTTCGACCCGGCCATCCCGTTGTCCCCGTAGGCACCCTCGAAGGCGATATGACCGAGCTTGTCGCCCTTGCGGATGAGGCCTTGGTCGAGCAGGTAGGAGATGCCGTTGATCATCTCGATGTCGTAGGTGGCCCCGGAGATCTGAATGTCCGGGCTTTTCAGCAGGGAGGACGACCAGGTCGCGGTCGCCGACACCATGTGGTCGGCCGTGATGGTGGGCAGCAGCGCAGTGGTGGCAGGCGAACCGATGATCTGCAGGATGCCTGCGATATTGGGCGCGATCTCGGCGTACTGGCTTACCGCCTTCTGCACGTCATAGGCGGTGTCCTTGACGACGAGGTTGATTTGGCGACTGCAGATGCCTCCGGCGGCGTTGATCTCATCGACGGCGAGCTGGTTGCCCTGGGTTACGGTGCTGCCAAGTGCGGCGAACACCCCGGACTGGTCGGTCAGTATGCCTAGGTTGATCTTGTCGGCAGTAACGCCGGGGCCAGTCTTGACCCCGTTCTCGGTCTTGCTTCCCGTGGCGTCGTTCGCCTTGGTACTACAAGCCGTGGCGCTGAGAGTGAGGACTAGCGCCAGTCCGAGCACCGCCTGCGCGCGGGTGCGGGTACGGGTCATGAGGGATCCTCCTGGGTGATGGTGGTGTTGCCCGATTTGGACATGGTGTGTTTCGTTTCGTCGGTGAGATCGTTGGTATTGTTCCTGCGCGTGCGACTGGTTATGCGTTTGCTGAACGCGCTCAAACCGCCGGGTTCAAACATGACCACCAAGACGATGGCCAAACCGAAGAGAGCGGCACTGATCTTTCCGGCGTCGTAACCGCCGCTCGCCGAAGGAGCAACGAACGGTAGGAAATCGGAGTAACGGCTCAGCAACGGTGGCAGAGCCGTGACAAAGATCGCTCCGAGGGTCGCGCCGCCAACGGACCCGAGTCCGCCGATCACGACCATCGCGAGGTAGCTGATCGACAGCGGCAGATTGAAATAGTCCGGTGTCACTCGCGTGAACGCCAGCGCCACCAGCACCCCGGCCAGGCCCGCGTACATGCTCGACAGAACGAACACCCCGGCCTTGGTATGGCGGATGTCGACGCCCATGGTGGCGGCGGCTACCTCGCTGTCACGCATCGTCTGCATGGCGCGACCCATCCGGCCGCGAAGCACATTTCTGCCGAAGATATAAGCCAGAACGGCGAGTATCAGGAACAGGTACCAGAGCCGTTCGAAGCCTCCGAACGGCACATTCAGAACCGTGAGCGGCGGATTGTCCGCAGCGAAATGAAATCCGAACAGGGAGAAATCGGTTGCCGGACGTCCGTTGAAGCCACCGGTCAGACCGTGGACGTTCTCGTAGATGAAGGAGCCGATGAACACCAGGCTCAGCGAGGCGACACCGAGGTAGATGCCACGCAGTCGTCCGGCGATCGGGCTGAACAGCAGTCCCACGACTCCGGCCGCGGCAACGGCGAGCACCATGGCGAGTAGCGGCGGCAGCCCGAGCCCGTTCGCCGTTGACGCCTTCGACGGATCCGGTAGGCCGGCGAAGTATGAGTATGAGTACGCGCCCACCGCGAGGAAGAACGCGTGTGCCAGCGATAGCTGTCCCGCGGCTCCGGTCAGGATCGTGAGCCCGATGGCGCCGATGACGGCGGCCATCGAAAACAGCCCGGTTTGCAACAGCGAATTGTCCAGGTACAAGGGCAACGCGGCCAGGATCAGCACCGCGACGATTCGGAAAACGGTGCCAGCCCTCAGGCGGCGCAACCGAGCAGGCAGCAGATCAGACACGAGACAACTCCCGGGTGCCGAGCAGCCCCGCGGGACGCACCAGCAGGATCACCAGCATGACGAGGTATGGGATGACATCGGCCAGGCTGCCGCCGAAGAGCGTGACGCTGTAACCGGCGGTCATCGCTTCGGCCAGCCCAATCGCAAGTCCACCCACTACCGCGCCCGCTGTGGAGTCCAGCCCGCCGAGGATCGCGGCGGGGAAGGCGCGCAAGGCGATTTCACGAGCGCTGGTGTCGAGCCCCGGACTGGGGAAGGCGGTCAGGAACACCACTGCTACCGCAGCAAGGGCTCCGGCCACCATCCACGCGGTTGCGGTAACCCGACCGCGTCTGATGCCCATCAGCGCCGCAGCTTCGTTGTCCTCCGCACCGGCCCGCATCGCGATACCCCAGCTGGAGAACTTGAACGCCGCGAAGAAGCCGGCGAGCAGCACGAAAGCAACGGTGATCGCGGCCAGGCGCGCTTGCGGCAACGACAAACCGGCGAAGTGCACCAGCTTGTTGCCCCACGGATCTCCGATGGTGAGCACGTCAGAACCGAAGCGCCTGGTGAGTTCGGTGATCAACAGGATGTCGATACCGATGGTCAAAATGGCCAGAGTGTTGACATCGCCGCCCCGAATCTTGCGGATGAACACCCGTTCGACCAACAGGGCGGTGAAGGCGGTTGCGGCAACCCCGACAAGCAGTGCCGCAACGAACGGCATGTGGTCGTGGGCCCGAGTCGTGATGTAGCCGCCGAGCACCAGCAGGCTTCCCTGAGCGAAGTTCACCACCTCGGTTGCCTTGAAGACAATGACGAAGCCCAACGCGATCAGCGCGTAGACGCTGCCCAGGCTCACGCCATTGAGGATCAGCTCGATGAACCGGGTCATCCTTGGCTCTCCTTGGTTTGGTGTCGCCCAGCTGCTGACTGGGTGTCCCACTCGTCGTCGCCGGTGCCCAGATACGCACGCACCACGTTGGGGTCGTCCTGAACCTGGGCCGGAGTTCCGTCGGCGATAAGCCGGCCGAAGTCGAGGACCGTGACCCGATCGGAGATGCCCATCACGAGCCCCATGTCGTGTTCCACCAACAAGATGGATATGCCCAGTTCGCGGCGCACCTCGGCGATCAGGCCCGCCATCTGTGCGGACTCCTCGGCATTCATCCCGGCGACTGGTTCGTCCAGCAGCAGCAACCGTGGTTCGCACGCCAGTGCACGGGCAACCTCGACCCGCTTCTGGTCGCCGTAGGACAACAGTCCTGCAGGGCTGCCGAGCTTGTTACCGAGCCCGACAAAGTCAGCTATCTCGCGTACCCGGGCACCGTGCGCCCGGCCCTCTCGCACCGCTGACGGTAGGCGCAGACCGGAGGTCACGAAGCCGGCGTGGGTCAGTGCATGCCTACCCAGCATGAGGTTCTCAGCCACGGTCTGGCCCTTTGACAACGCGATGTTCTGGAACGCGCGAGCGATGCCGAGTCGGGCGATGCGGTGCGGCCGCAGTCCGATCAGAGCGTGCTCACCGAACCGCACGGCACCTGAGGTGGCGCGGTAGATGCCGGATAACACGTTGAAGGTGGTCGACTTGCCGGCGCCGTTCGGACCGATGATGGCGTGAATGCTGCCCGGGGCCACGGTGAAAGAGACGTTGCTCAGGGCCTTGATGCCGGCGAAGGTGACCGAAATATCTTCGACGACCAAGGTGGGGATCTTCGACGCCGTCTTGGTTCCGACGGCCGCGTCGGCGCTCATCCCTGCCACCGACTCAGGGTCGACTTTGGACGAGACGGCCCGCCTTGGCCCGGCTCTCCGGTCGCAGCCGACAACGAGCCTGCCGTGTGGCCGAGGTACAGGTGTTGTACGTCATCGCTGGCGGCGAGCTGCTGTGCCGTTCCGGAAAGCCATACCCGTCCGACGTCCAGAACGTAGGCGTTGTCTGCGATCCCGAGCGCCATGACCGCGTTCTGCTCGACGAGCAGGACGGAGGTGCCGGCTGCGTTGATCGCCTGCAGGATGCGTCCGATCTGGCCGACGACCTTCGGAGCCAGCCCGAGGCTGGGCTCGTCCAGGACGATCAGTTTCGGCGCCGCCATCAGGGCACGGCCGATGGCCAGCATTTGTTGCTCACCGCCAGAAAGCAGTGCCGCCCTCTGCGCCCGGCGGTCAGCGAGGATGGGAAAGAGATCGAATACCCGGTCCTTGGATGCGGCCCGCCCCCGCTTGTCGGCTGCGCCGAGGCCACCGGCCCGCAGGTTCTCCTCGACGGTCAATCGCCCGAAGATTCGTCTGCCCTCTGGAACCTGCACGATGCCGAGACGGACGGTGCGGGCCGCATCCAGTCCTGCCAGGTTCTGGCCCTGATAGGTGATCCCACCGCTGACAACAGCCCCGTCGTGTAGTCGTAGCGTGGCCGACAGCGTCCGCAGCAACGTGCTCTTGCCGGCTCCGTTGCTGCCGAGAACGGCGACAACCTTGTTGTGGGGCACCTGGAGGCTGACTCCCTGCAATGCCCTTACCACGCCGCCATATGAAACGTGCAGGTCCGTAACCTCAAGCATGGACCCGCCCTCTCGATGACACCCGACGATGTGCAGCAGGGAACTCGACCGCCCCGGGGAAGGACCGACCAGACATGACGTAGGTCACCAACCGGGGAGGCATGGAGCGAGCGTAGTCGCATATGTCCCGTTCGCCTATGTGCTATCCGACAGAGGAATGTTCGGTTGGGTGGATGATCGCACATTGACACTAAGCGGTGTGCATTTCTACGCCCGCGACCGTCGCACGTCAGGTAGCGCAGCCCAGCTCATCGTTTGGTGTTCTCGCCGCGAGGCTGATCGGTCAGGAGCGCAGCTGGAACCAGCTCACCTTGATCTCACCGAGCATCTCGCGCAGCAACGGCAGGCTGAGGCCGATGACGTTGTGATGGTCACCCTCGATGCCGGACACGAACGGACCGCCAAGACCGTCGATCGTGAAGGCTCCGGCCACGTGCAGTGGCTCGCCGGTCGCGACGTAGGCCGCGATCTCCTCGTCGCTGACCTTCGCGAAATGGACGGTCGTCGAAGCCACCGCGCCCATCGTCGCGCCGGTGCCCCCGTCGCTGTCGTCGCGGTCGTCGATCAGCCAGTGGCCGGTGTGCAGCACGCCGGACCTGCCCCGCATCCGCTGCCATCTGGAGTTCGCCTCCGCCTCGTCGGCCGGCTTGCCGTGCAGCTCACCGTCGAGCTCGAGCACCGAGTCGCACCCGAGGACCAGTGCCCCGGTGGGAGCGCCCTCGGGACAGGAGTCGCCGGCCAGGCGACCGGCCACGGCCTCGCACTTGGCCCGGGCGAGAACGAGCGCTACGTCCTCGGGCGCGAGCTCGCCATACTGCGAAACAGCCTGTGTCACAACGGAGTCCTCGTTCACGTCGCTCACCAGGACGTATGGCGTCACTCCAGCCCCTTGCAACGTCGCCAGTCGTGCGGGGGAGGCAGAGCCGAGGACGAGGGGCACGAAGGCAGAGACCATGCGGGCAGGCTATCCGAGCAGCTCGTCCACGTAGCACCAGCGCCAAGCCTCGCCCGGCTCGAAGCTGCGCATCACCGGATGACCCAGGTCCTGGAAGTGCCGCTCGGCGTGGTTGCCGGGTGAGGAGCTGCAGCAGCCGACGCTGCCGCAGGCGAGGCAGAGCCGCAGGTGCACCGAGGTCAGACCCTCGCGCTCGCACTCGCGGCAGATCCGTGGGCTCGAAGGGCCCTTCATGCCCGGCGCCAGCGCCAGGTGCTCACAGCCGTTGTCGCCGGTCCCGGGACCCAGCAGCCTTCCGTCGCGCAGGCCCACCTCGCGGCCGGCGACCCCTTCCAGCATCGACTCCTCCAGGTCAAGTGCGGACAGGACGCTCCTGAGCACCTGGTGGTCGGCCTGACCGGCGTCCCGGATCTCCAGCACGGCGGCCCGCTCGGCCTGCAGCATCTGCAACCGAAGCCGCCGCCACGTCTGCGTCGGGGTCTCCTCGTCGGGGTCCGTGCCGCCGAGGCGTTCCCACGCGACGTCAGCGCGAAGTTGGGCGCGCGCCCGCAGTGCCTCTGTGAGGGATGCCTCGATTCCGGGGGCTGCCCGTGCCAGCTCGGCAAGGCCTGCCGACACCGCGGTTTGGAGCACGGTTGCTTCCTGGAGCGCGTCCTCGCGCGGGTCAGGCCCGCGGACGTCGAGCTTGCGGGCCACCCAGGGCAACGAAATCCCTTGCAGCAGAAGGGTTCCCGCGGTGACAACCATGGCTGCCAGGACCAGCACGTCGCGATGCGGAGTGCTCTCGGGAAGGACGAACACGGCTGCGAGAGTGACCACGCCGCGCATACCGGCCCAGGACACGATCGCGCTGTGCGTCCACGGGTACCTCCGGCCCATCCGGTCGGCGCCCGGCCGGACGATGAGATAGCGCACCGCGAACATCCACAGCGGACGCAACAGGATCACAGCAGCCAGCACCGCTGCGCAAAAGAGCAGGATTCGCGACGGCGCCAGCGTCGAGCCCCGGACGTTCTCCACGATCCAGCGGGCCTGCAGCCCGATCAGCAGGAAGACGGCGTTCTCGAGCAGGAATGAGATGGTCGACCAGTTGACGCGTTCGCTCAACCGCGAGGAGGCAGTCTGCTGCAGCGTCGCGCGATGAGACAGCACGAGCCCCGCGACGACGACGGCCACGACGCCGGAGCCGCCGATGGCCTCGGCGGGCAGGTAGGCCGCGAACGGCGCCATGAAGGACAGCGAGGTGTCGAGCACCGGGTCGGTGACGTGCCCCCGGATCCAGCCGATCAGGAACGCCACGGCCAGCCCGACGACCGCTCCACCCAGGGTCGCCTGCAGGAAGTCGAGGCTGATGCTGCCGAACGAGACCGCGCCCGAGAGCGCTGCGATGGCGGTGCGCAGGGCCACCAGCGCCGTCGCGTCGTTGAGCAGCGACTCGCCCTCAAGAATGGTGACGATGCGGCGCGGAAGCCCGATCCGGCGCGCAATCGCCGTTGCGGCGACGGCATCCGGAGGTGCCACCACCGCGCCGAACGCGACCGCCGCGGCAAACGGCACCGGCAGCAGCCACCACGTCAACAGTCCGACACCCAGGGCGGTGAACGCGACCAGGCCGACGGAGAGCATGCCGATCGCCCGCCGGTTGGCCTTGAAGTCGACCAGGGAGCTGCGGATGGCCGCGGCATACAGCAGCGGCGGCAGCAGCCCGACCAGGACCAGCTCGGGGTCGAGCCGGACCTGTGGCACGAACGGCAGGTAGCTGGCGGCGACTCCGACGACGGTGAGCAGCAGCGGCGCGGAAAGGTCACGCCGTCGGGCGAGCCCGGCGACGAAGGTGACGGTGGCAACGAGGGCCAGCACCGTGGCAGCGACATGCACCCAGCGATTCTTGCAGGTATGCCGGATGGGGCACCCGTCATGCGGGGGTCAGCTCTTGACCGCTCCGGCCATCAGCCCGCCGACGAACCAGCGGCCGAGGAGGATGTAGACCAGTAACGTCGGTGCAGTGACGATCAGCGCACCGGCCATCACCTCGGGGTAGGGCACGATCTGCGAACCCGCCAGATTGGCCAGTCCTAGGATGACCGGACCGTTGTCCTTGCTGGAGAGGAACACCGCGAACAGGTAGTCGTTCCAGACCGAGGTGAACTGCCAGATCATGGTCACGACGAAACCGGGCAGGGACAGCGGCAGGATCAGCGAGCCGAACGTCCGCAGCAGCCCGGCGCCGTCCACCCTCCCGGCCTCGA
>JAYSQM010000409.1:0-5360 GCA_043721575.1 Phycicoccus sp. | reverse complement strand
GCGCACGGTGCCAACATCGACCGGATCCGGCGGCTGTCGCGATATCCGGTCACCACAGTCGAGTTCGACATCTCGGGCGCTGATGTTGCGGCCCTGCGCACCGAGCTCTCGCTCGAGGCCGCCGTCCGTGGCGTCGACATCGCCGTCTCCCCCGCCGGGCTGGCCCGCCGCGGACGCCGGCTGGTCGTCATGGATGTGGACTCAACCCTGATCCAGGACGAGGTGATCGAGCTCCTTGCGGCACGTGCGGGCCGGGAGGAAGAGGTCGCCGCCGTCACCTCCGCCGCCATGCGTGGTGAGCTCGACTTCGCCGACAGCCTGCGCGCGCGGGTGGCGACTCTCGCCGGACTTCCGGTGAGAGTCCTTGACGAGGTGCGTGCCGACATACGGCTCACGGCCGGTGCACGCACCTTGGTGCGCACCCTGAAGCGACTCGGCTTCACGGTCGCCGTCGTCTCCGGCGGTTTCATCGAGGTCGTGGGCCCGCTCGCGGCGGAGCTTGAGATCGACCACGCCTACGCCAACCGCCTCGAGGTCAGGGACGGCTTCCTCACCGGTGGACTGGTCGGCGAGATCGTCGACCGCCAGGGCAAGGCCGAGGCCCTGCGCCGCTTCGCGGCGAAGGAGCGCCTGCCACTGTCACGCACGGTGGCGATCGGCGACGGCGCGAACGACCTGGACATGCTGGCCGTCGCCGGTCTCGGGATCGCGTTCAACGCCAAGCCGATCGTGCGCGAGCAGGCCGATACCTCCGTCAACGTGCCCTATCTGGATGCCGTGCTGTATCTGCTGGGGATCACCCGCGAGGAGATCGAGGATGCCGACGAAGCCGACGGCACGCCGACACCGGCTCCCCAATTGCCGACTCACTGACTCCTAGGCTGTCGCAATGGCCCGTACCGTGCACACGTCCCTACTCATCATCGGCGGGGCCGAGGACAAGGTGGGCCGGGCAACCGTCCTACGCCGCTTCGTGCGGCTGGCTGGTGGGCGCAAGGCGCGCATCGTGGTCATCCCCACGGCGTCGTCCTTCCCCGATGAGGCCGTCGAGGCCTACACCACCATCTTCAGTCGGCTCGGGGCACCAGAGGTCGTCGCCGTCGACCCGCCCTCACGTTCAGCTGCCGCCACGGACGCACTGGTGCAAGCCATCGACAACGCCACTGGTGTCTTCATGACCGGCGGAAACCAGCTCAAGCTCAGCCAGCTCTTCGTCGGCACACCACTCGCGGACGCGATCTCCCGGGCACACGCGCGCGGCGCCGTCGTGGCCGGTACGTCGGCGGGAGCTTCGATCATGAGCCAGTTCATGATCTCTCTGGGTGCTGATGGGGTGACCCCACGCCAGCGCACCAGCCAGCTCACGTCCGGACTGGGCCTGTTGCCGGGCGTCATCGTCGACCAGCACTTCGACCAACGAGCCCGCTACGGCCGGCTGATGTCGCTGGTGGCCGGCTCCCCGAACCTGCTCGGTATGGGGATCGACGAAGACACCGCCGCCGAGATCCGCGACGGCCGCAAGCTGACGGTGGTGGGCTCCGGTGCCGTCTTCGTCGTCGATGCCCGAGCAGCCGTCAGTGATGTCCCCGAAGCCCGCCGGGACGCCCCCTTGCTGGTTTCCGGAGCTGTGGTGCACTCACTACCCACCGGCGCTACGTTCGACCTGCACACGGCACAGTTGATCGGTTTCATGGAGAAGCACCCTGATGTGGTCGTCAAGGCTGCCTCCAAGGTGCCAGACGACTCCGGCCGGACCCGCGAGACCGCACGACGCCGCACAAACTGAGGAGCAGGTAATGGCCACCGATCGCCCGACCCCCGCGGGACCTGCGTCACCGGACCTGGCCATCCTCGAGTCGCGCGTGTACCGCGGGCCCAACATCTGGTCCTACGAGCCGGCCATCCACCTGGTCGTCGACCTGGGCAGCCTCGAGGACCACCCCACCAACACCATCGACGGCTTCACCGACCAGCTCCTGACCTTCCTTCCCGGCCTGGCGGGGCATACCTGCTCCCGTGGTGTCCCCGGTGGCTTCGTGGAGCGCCTGCGTGAGGGCACCTGGATGGGGCATGTGGCCGAGCACATCTCGTTGCAGGTGCAGAAGGAGGCCGGCCATGACCTGCGCCGCGGCAAGACCCGCCAGGTCAAGGGCAGGCGAGGGATCTACAACGTCATCTACGGCTACCTCGACGAGCGCGTCGGCCTGGCAGCCGGACAGCTTGCGGTCCGGCTGGTCAACCACCTGGTCCAGCCCGAGCCGGAGTTCGACTTCGAGGCCGAGCTCGAGTTGTTCCTGCGTCGGGCCGAGCGGATGGCGTTCGGACCTTCGACCTCAGCCATCCTCGAGGAAGCGGTCTCTCGTGACATCCCGTGGATCCGCCTGAACGAGCACTCCCTGATCCAGCTCGGCCAGGGCGTCCACGCCCAGCGGATCCGCGCCACCATGACGTCGATGACCGGTGCACTGGCCGTCGACATCGCCAGCGACAAGAACCTGACCTCCAGGCTGTTGGCCTCTGCCGGCCTGCCTGTTCCCCGCAGCGAGGCCGTGCGCAGCGCCGACGCAGCAGCGTCTGCCGCCAACCGGATCGGCTACCCCTGCGTGGTCAAGCCACTGGACGGCAACCATGGCCGGGGCGTCTGTCTGAACCTCTGGGATGCTGAGGCCGTGCGCGCCGCCTGGGTGGTTGCCGAAGGTGAGTCCCGTCGAGGCATCTGCATCGTCGAGTCGTTCGTGACCGGTCGCGACTACCGATGCCTCATCGTCGGCGGCAGGATGCAGGCCATCGCCGAACGAGTGCCTGCCCACGTGATCGGGGACGGCGAGCACACCGTCGCCGAGCTCGTCGAGATCACCAACTCCGACCCCCGTCGAGGGGTGGGCCACGAAAAGGTCCTGACCAAGATCAAGGTGGACGCTGCGGCGATGGATCTGCTTGCGGCGCAAGGGTTTGAGCTCGACTGCGTCGCTCCCGCCGGCAGCATGGTCAAGCTCGCCCTGACCGGCAACATGTCCACCGGCGGCATCTCGGTGGACCGCACGCTCGACGCACACCCCGACAACGTGGAGATCGCCGAAGAGGCCGCAAGGATGATCGGCCTCGATGTCGCGGGGATCGACTTCATCTGCCCGGACATAGCCTCACCGGTGCGTGAGACCGGCGGCGCGATCTGCGAGGTCAATGCGGCTCCCGGCTTCCGGATGCACACCCACCCGACCGTCGGCGAGCCACAGTTCATCGCCAAGCCGGTGGTCGACCTGCTGTTCCCGCCGGGTGCTCCCTCCCGAGTGCCGATCGTCGCGGTGACCGGCACCAACGGCAAGACCACGACCGCTCGCATGATCGCCCACATCTTCAAGGGCCTCGGCCGCAAGGTCGGCATGACCTCCACCGACGGGGTCGTCATCGACGAACGCCTCGTCATCAAGGCCGACGCCTCCGGTCCGAAGTCGGCCCGGATGGTGCTGCAGAACCCCCGCGTCGACTTCGCGGTCATGGAGGTCGCTCGTGGAGGCATCCTGCGCGAGGGCCTGGGCTATGACCGGAACGACGTCGCTGTCGTGACCAATGTCGCTCCAGACCACCTCGGGCAAAGTGGGATCGACACCCTCGAGCAGCTGGCCAACGTCAAAGCCGTTGTCGTAGAAGCCGTTCCGCGCGACGGTTTCGCGGTTCTGAACGCCGACGACGATCTGGTCCGGGCCATGCGCCGTCGTTGTTCGGGCAGCATCATCTGGTTCTCGTTGCAGCCGCCGGGCACCAAGGTGCGCGACTTCATCGAGGAGAGTTGCCGCCGCGGTGGGCGTGCCATCGTGCTCGAGCCCACGGAAAAAGGCGACATGATCGTCATCCGGCACGGTCGACGCAGCATGCAGCTGGCCTGGACCCACCTGTTGCCCTCGACGTTCGGCGGTGCCGCCAAGATGAACGTCGCCAACGCCATGGCTGCCGCTGGCGCTGCATTTGCGGCCGGTGCTCCCCTGCACGACATCCGCCAGGGCCTACGGACCTTCACGACCTCCTACTACCTCTCCCCCGGACGGATGAACCTGCTCAACATCAACAACATTGAAGTCGTGGTCGACTACTGCCACAACGCTCCTGGGATGCGCATGCTCGGTGACTTCGTCGAGTCGTACTCTGCGCAGAAGGCTGGTCAGGCCGAGCTGGGCAAGTCCTCGCGCATCGGCATGATCGGTGCCGCAGGTGACCGCCGGGATGACGACATGCGCGAGCTGGGGGCCATCGCGGCTGAGTACTTCGACGTCGTCGTCGTTCGCGAGGACGACCGGCTCCGCGGGCGCGCGGCCGGCGTCACGGCAGAGCTCGTGGCCGAGGGGGTGCGGGCCCGTATGGCCGAGGGCACGGCGCGTTGTCGCCAGGTCGAGATCGTCCTGGAGGAGCTGGTTGCCGTACGTCACTGCATGGCCCGGGCCAACCCTGGCGATCTCGTGGTCATGTGCGTCGACAAGCATGCGACCGTCTTCGGCGAGCTCGAGAACCTAACCCGTCATGCCCAGGCAGGTGCGCACAGCGGTGAAGCCGTCGGCGACCCCGACATGGACCCCCAGGAGATGCACGACGCCGCTCAGGCCTCCGGCGACGAGGCGGCTGCGTCAGCCGAGCTCTGACCCTGGAAGTCATTGCGCCACGACAGCCTGGCCATGTCATGTTGGCGATGACTGTGAGGTTTCGGCTGCGACCGCGACCACAATCTCACAGTCATCACCAACGACCGGGCAGTGATGGGGTGACATCGGCGCAGGTCAAGACCTCAGCGGCTGGACGACCAGCGCAGCAGGACGTCGGGCTCCTTCTCCTCGTTCTCGGCGCCGTCCGTGCGACGGACCTCTACGCAGCCGTATCGCGCGTAGAAGTCGAGCGCGCGGGTGTTCCGTTGGAACACCCACAGGTCAAAACCAATGGGCTGCAACCTCATTGAGTGTTCGAAGAGTGCGGAACCGACGCCCGTCCCCTGCGCGGACGGCGCGACATACAGCCCGTGGAGCCAGCCCTCGGTGAGGTCGGCGAAGCCCAACACCTCCTTTGCTCGTCTGGCGACCACGACGGTGCCGCGCGGCACGAGGATGTTCGTGACCCACCACCTCGTCTCGCCATCGGTGTGCGGCTTGGCCAGCCAGGGCATGGCGGTGTCTCGCGACGTCAGGTGGATCTCAGCCACCCGCGCCGAGTCGTCCGCCGTCGCGTGGCGCAGGGTCAGGGTGTCGGTCATCGGAGCTCCTCGACGTAACGATGGAGGGCCGCGCGGTAGGCCTCGTCATCGGCGTCGCCGGAGTGGGAGAGCAGGACGTTGATCAGATTCGCCACGGCGGCCGAAGCCTCGCCCTGGTCGAGCA
>JAYSQM010000408.1:0-1166 GCA_043721575.1 Phycicoccus sp. | reverse complement strand
GCTGCCTGGGCGGCCCGTTGTCCGAGCGACTGGCCGAACGCGGCAGCCGCGGCGGCAGCGGCTGCGACACCGGCTCCCCCCAAGAGGAAACGACGTCGGTCAACCGCGCCGCCCTCCGCCCCCTTTGCTCCCCACTGCCACAAGGTGGACAGACCCCAGAGACCGGCGGCGGTGCCGATCAACGTGGGCAGGATGTCGAAGCTACCCGAATGGGGACGGGTGGCCACCGCCAGCGCGCCGATGGCGCCGACCACGACAAAGGCCACCAACCCAGCTGTATGCCGCCGTGCCCCCACGACGCCGATGACCGCGCATACCGCGGTGAGGACCAGCGCCATCGAGACGAACAGGGCCAGCTTGTCGTTGGTGCCGAAGGTCGAGACCGCGAAGTTCTTCAACCACGGCGGCGTGCGGTCGACAAACGCGCCACCGACAGCGATCACCGGTGAGGGGGTGCCCGCCGCGAGCCCCGTTCTGGTCATCAGGGCGGCCAGTAGCGTGGCTACACCCAGCGTGAGCGCGCCAGCGACGATGCCGACGAAGGCCGACCACGATCGCTTCATCAGAACAGCGTGTCATGCCATCCTGCGTCTGCTGCACTGCTGGGGATTACGAGGCACTAACGGTCGGCCAGAACCACCCGCAGGTCAGCCGCCAGCGCGCGAAACGCCTTGCCGCGGTGGGAGATCGCGTTCTTGTCCTCGGGGCTCAGCTCAGCCGCGGTGCGTGAGTCACCATCGACAACGAGGATCGGGTCATAGCCGAAGCCGTTGCTGCCGCGCGGCTCTCGGGCCAGCGTGCCCGGCATACGGCCCTCGCGAACCACCACGGTGCCGTCCGGCAGCGCGAGCACCGCGGCACACACAAACGACGCGGTGCGGTGTTCGTCGGGGACGTCGCAGAGCTGGGCCAGCAACAGCTCGAGGTTGGCCCGGTCCTGGCCGTGAACGCCGGCCCAGCCGGCGCTGAACACCCCCGGCGCACCGCCCAGGACGTCGACGGCCAGACCGGAGTCGTCGGCCAGGGTAGGCAGCCCCGTCGCCGCGGCAACGGCAACCGCCTTGAGCGTGGCGTTCTCGGCGAAGGTCACGCCGGTCTCGACCACGTCTGCAACATAAGGAAACTCGCCCACGCCGACGATCTCGAGATCGAGCTCGCCCACCAGG
>JAYSQM010000407.1:0-4925 GCA_043721575.1 Phycicoccus sp. | reverse complement strand
TTGGCCCGCTCGCCGGCGGCCCGGGCTGCGCCTGCTGCCAAGGTGTCCGCGCCAGAGCGACGGCTCGCGCCCTTCTTGGCTGCCGACCCACCGTTGCCTCCCGACCCACCCTGGAGCGGGCCGACCTTGGGGTCGGCCATCAGTCGTTCCTTCCTGAAGCCAGGGCATGAGTGATGACGTTGGCCGCCGCGCCTGCCAGCCCGTCGACGGCCGCTCCGATCGCGGCGCTGCCCGGCAGACCCGACCCGACATGGGAGATGAAGTCTTCGAACGCCGTGCGGGTCGTGAACTCCGGCTCGAGGCGGAGCACCTCGCGCATCCTGGCGGTGTCCATGCCCCTGCCCCACGCGAGGTAATGCATCTGGTCCCGCGAGAAGTCCGCCAGCCCCGCGCGCTTGACGAACTGACCCAGCAGCCCGCCGGCCGACAGCGGCACCGGGACCGAGACGCGACCGGCCAGGCGAGCGGCCTGCAGCACCGTGATGATGCCGTCGCCAGCCACGTTGACAATGCCGACGGGGGCTCCCATGGTGGCCAGCAACAGCCCCTGGAGGGCGTCGCTCTCGTGGACCAGCTGGAGCCTGGCGTCGAATCCGAATGGCGTCGGGATCACCGGGAGGGTGAAGTAGTCCGTCAGGCTGGTCTTGATGCCGGGGCCGACGATGTTGGCGAGGCGCAGCATCGAGATCTCGACGTCTGCGCGGCGACGCGAGAAGCCTCGGACATACCCCTCGACCTCAACGGAGTCCTTGCCAAAACCCGCCCGTGGCAATGCTTTTGGTCCCATGTCCTCGGTGAACATCGCTGGGTCACGAGGTGAGGAACCATAGACCGCGGCCGAGGACTTGACCACGAGGCGGCGAATGCTGGGAGCCTTCTGACAGGCTGCCAGGAGCTGCATGGTGCCGATGACGTTGATCTCCTTCTGGGAGACCCGTCCTCCAGCGGACAGAGGCGTCGCAATGACGTTCATGTGGACGACGGTGTCGACCTCGGCCTGGGTGATGATCTTGGCGATCATCGGGTTTCGGATGTCGGCGCGGACGAACTCGGCGTTGCCGATGTCGTGCGGCGGTGGGATGACGTCGATCCCGATGACCCGTTTGATGCCGGGTTGGGCCGTGAGCAGGCTTGCGAAGCGCCCGCCGAGATAGCGGGACACGCCGGTCACCAGAACCACATCCGCCATGAGCCACCTTCCTCTGCCACGGTTGTGACGCCACACCCGGCGCTTGGGACGATCCTAGCCAGAGCAACACGAAGGCCCGCCACCAATGTGACGGGCCCCGCATGAACCGTGAGCTACTTCTTGTTGCGACGCTGATGACGCGTCTTGCGAAGCAGTTTGCGGTGCTTCTTCTTCGCCATGCGCTTGCGGCGCTTCTTGATGACTGAGCCCATGAGTGTCCTTGCCTTCAAGCCTGAATAGGGTGGGTGGTGCTGGGTTGTTGCGAACTGCCGTGTTGACGCACGCTGTTGGTGTGACGAGCTTGGGGTGAGCCTTGGTGTCACGAGCGTTGCAGGCACGAACTCCGCACCACGCCGAACATTCCGCGCCAGTCTAACGCCCCCGCTTCCCCCATCCCAAACACCGGTCGGTCGAGTCCGTTGTCGCGACGCAGCCACCGCCTGGCCAAGAACAGACGAAGACGGGCCGCACTCGTCGGCCCGTCTTCGTCGTACATCCGTGCTGCCTGCTCAGGCGGTGTCTATGAACGAGGTCCGCAGATAGTCGTGAACCGCACTCTCCGGCACACGGAACGAACGACCGACCCGAACGGCCGGAAGCTCGCCACTGTGGACCAGTCGATAAACCGTCATCTTCGACACGCGCATGAGCGAGGCTACCTCGGCGACGGTTGCAAACCGCACCTCGGCCAGTTGGCGTTCCTGAGCCATCGTGCACCTCTTCTTCTTCTACACACGACGCAGCGCCGGCTTCCCCTCCGGCAGACCTCCACAACCGTGCAAGGAGTCACGATAGGGGCAGAAGTGACTCGTGGGGAAGCCGCGGGAGACGATATTTTGAAAATGTCCAGCCGACACGCCGAAAGCCGGCCTCTCAGTCGAACCAGACGTCGAGTCCGTGGCTGGGAAAGACGGCCTCCCGAGTGGCCATCACCGCACGGTCGACGGGGTCCTCGGGGTCATGACCGACTGCCCACGAACGCCACCACACCCGCCCAGCCTCGGCCACGCCATCGCCCATCTGGGCCGGTCCCGGTCGCCCACAACGTTCCTGGACGTGGTCACGCCACCCCTGCGGCACCTCGGCATCCAGCGGGATCGGGCGATGCGCGGCGATCGCGGTCAGATGCGTCCACGCCCTGGGGACCACGTCGACGAGCTCGTAACCGCCGCCGCCGAGTGCGACCCATCTGCCGCCGCAGACCTCGTGTGCCAGCTCGTGGATGGAGTCGTATGACGTGCGCTGGGCGTCCACGGACAGGGCCAGGTGAGCCAGCGGGTCCAGGAAGTGCGAGTCACACCCGTGCTGGCTCACCAGGATCTCGGGGTTGAAGGCACGCAGCAACGGGGGCACGACCGAGTGGAACGCCCGCAACCACGCCGCGTCGCCGGTGCCGGGCGGCAGCGCCACGTTGACGGCGCTCCCCGGTGCACCCGGCCCGCCGGTGTCGCCAGGAAAGCCCGTGCCGGGGAACAGCACCCGACCACTCTCGTGCACCGAGATGGTGAGCACCCGCGGGTCGTCCCAGAAGATGCGCTCGACGCCGTCGCCGTGATGGACGTCCACGTCGACATAGGCCACGCGCTGGGCACCGTTGTCGAGCAGCCACTGGATGGCCACCGCGATGTCGTTGTAGATGCAGAATCCCGCTGCCCTGTCCCGCATCGCGTGGTGCAGTCCGCCGCAGAAGTTGACGCCGTGCTCGGTCTCGCCGCGCCAGACAGCACCGGCCAGGTCCAGGGATCCGGCCGCGATACGGGCGCTGATCTCGTGCATCCCGACGAAGGCGGGGTCGTCCTCGGTGCCCAGGCCCCGGGACTGATCCGCGTGCTGGGGCTCGACGGAGGCGCGACGGACCGCGGCAACGTAGTCGGCGTCGTGGACGGTGAGCAGCACCTGGTCGCCCGGCACGGCCGGGCTGACGACCTCGACGTCGGGCTCGTCGAACAGCCCGAAGGCGTTGCAGAGCCGGGCAGTGAGGTCAAGACGCAACGGATTCATGGGGTGCTCGGACCCGAAGTCGTAACCCGTGAAACCCTGATCCCAGACCACGCGCGCCTGTGTTGGCATGATGGCACGCTACCGGCAGGTCGCCCGTGCGGACGACCTGGTGAAACCTGCACGCTCCAGGGAGGACCCGTGGGCAAGAACCGCTTGTACGAAGATGACGTCCTGGTCATCGGGCTCGGTCGATTCGGCGCCGAGGCTGCCGTCGAGCTGCATCGGCTCGGGCACAAGGTCATCGCCATCGAGAAGGACCCGCACCGTGCCGAGAGCTTCTCCGGCCTGCTGACCCGGGTCATCCTCGGCGACTCTTCCCAGCCGCAGGCCATCGAAGCGTGCCGCGCGAGCAGCTACAAGCTTGCGGTGATCGGCATCGGTTCGTCGGTCGAGGCTTCGGTCCTGACCGCCGGCAACCTCATCGACGCCGGGATCCCGTCCATCTGGGCCAAGGCCGTCAGCACCGAGCACGCCCGCATCCTCGAGCGGATCGGGGTGCACCATGTCGTCCGGCCCGAGGCCGACTCGGGCCGGCGGGTGGCGCACCTGGTCAACGGGAAAATGCAGGACTACATCGAGTTCGACGACGGCTACGCCATCGTCAAGATGGCCCCGCCTCGGGAGATGATCGGGTTCACGTTGGCGCAGAGCCAGACTCGCAGCAAGTACGGCGTGACCGTCGTCGGCGTGAAGGCACCCGGTGAGGGCTTCACCCACGCGGTCCCCGAGACCAAGGTGACCGCCCAGCACACCCTGATCGTGAGCGGCCCGAGCGGGCTCATCGAAGGGCTGGCCGGCCGCCCCTGACCAACAGCCGCACGCCGCCCCATGTCTGAACACCTCGAAATGTCGGGGTGTTGCCGCGACGACCTGACTACGCGACCGAATCCGGCGGTAGGAGAGTAAATTTCGGTGGTTTCGGCGCAACAAGGGGGAGCAAGACGGGTCAGCGAAGGATCGTGCTGGGGACCGTTCCGGGGTCCACTCCCAAAGGCAGGACCATCGCCATCTCCTCGGCCCCATCTGCCTCGTTGGTCACCCGCATCGGTCGGCGGGTGTCCGTTGGGCGGAACCCGAAGCTGCTGGCGAAGGCCACGGCCCGGCCGTTGTCCGTGCCGACCCAGTAGCCCAGCTGGCTGCGCCCATCCTGGCGGGCCTGGTCGGCGCCTGCCTCAACCAGCTTCCACGCGACACCGGTGCCCCGCGCCTCGGGTGCGACCCACAGGCCGAACAGCTCACCGGTGTGGTCGTCGGGCTCCGCGGCTTTCCCAAGGCTGACCACGCCCAGCGGCGATCCGTCGCGCTGGGCGACCAGTCGGCGCGACCGGCGCATGCGCTCACGCCACATCTGCTCGTCGAAGGCTTCTTCTTGTGCTCGAGTTGCGACAAACGCTTCGGGAGCCTGCTGGAGCGCCGCCAGCCGAATGTCACGGTACTGCTGCCAGTCCTCTTCCCCGAGGGCACTCACGTTGATCTCGCTCATGCAAACACCATCGCACGGAAGGCGCCTGCGCTGCGACGTGGGTGACTGAGAGCTCACTGGGAGGCAGGTGAGCCGGCACCGTCCCCGAGCACCAGCTCCATCTCGACCTCGAACACCTGGTCGTCGTGCGGGTAGGGGCTGGTGTGACCGGTGGGCGCGAAGCCTGCCCGCTGGTAGAGGCGACCAGCGGGGTCGTTGTCGGAAACGACGTGAAGGACCACACGTCGTTTCCCCGCCGCCCGGGCCTGTGCG
>JAYSQM010000406.1:0-6271 GCA_043721575.1 Phycicoccus sp. | reverse complement strand
TGCTGCTCGGTGGCGCAGCCGCGAGCTTCCTCGGCGGCCGCTCATGAGCACACCCGGCGAGGCGGAGACCACCTACGGCCGGTGGCCCGACGACGACCGGCTCAAGGGCCGGCGGCGCCGAGATGTCCAGTCGGCCGCGGCCCGCGGTCTGCGTCAGGGCAGGGACCAGATGACCGGACTCACCGAGCGCGCCGGGCGTGGCATGGGCGGTCGCCGTGGAGGTGGCGCGGGCGAGCGCGCGATGGTGCCCGAGGCCACTTTCACCTCGTACTACGGCCGGCCCGTGGTCAAGCCGTCGCCGTGGAAGGCCGACATCCCGGCATACTTCTTCCTTGGGGGGGTTGCGGCGGGCTCCTCCCTTCTGGGGGCGGGCGCCGACCTCACCGGTCGGCCGGCACTGCGACGCGCTGGACGTCTGGGTGCGCTCGCGGGGATCACTTTGAGCATGGTTGCACTCGTCCACGACCTTGGCCGGCCGAGCCGGTTCCTCAACATGCAAAGGGTCGTGAGGCCGACCTCACCCATGTCGGTCGGCACCTGGGTTCTGTCCATCTACGGGCCACTCGTCGGGCTGGCCGCCACGGCCGAGCTGAGCGGGCTGCTCCCCCACGCGCTGCGCGGCCCGGCCCGGCTGCTGGCGTCCACCGCGCGACCCGCCGGCATCGGGGCCGCGTTGGTCGCCCCGGTCGTGGCCTCATACACCGCGGTCCTCCTGTCCGACACGGCCACCCCCACCTGGCACGACGCCCACCGTCACCTGCCGTTCTTCTTCGTCGGGTCGGCCGCCGCCGCGTCCGGGGGCCTGGGCATGATCACCGCGCCGGTCGGCCAGGCCGGTCCCGCCCGACGGTTGGCGGTCGGCGGGGCACTGGTGGAGTTCGCCGCCGACCAGCGGATGGAGGCGGCCATGGGGTTGACGGCCGAGCCACTGCACCAGGGCAAGGCGGGTAGCTACCTGCGGATCGCCAAGGCCCTCAACCTCGTCGGGGTGGCCGGCACCGTGCTGCTTGGCCGCCGCAGCCGCACCGCCTCGGTGATCTCCGGGGCCGCCCTGCTGGCCGGGTCGGCCTACACGCGGTTCGGCATCTTCGAGGCCGGCCAGCAGTCGGCCCGCGACCCGAAGTACACCGTGGTCCCCCAACGCGAGCGCCTCGACCGCAACGCGAGCGCCTCGACCGCGCAGAGGGCACTCACGGCTGACCCCCCCTCCGCCGACCATCTTCACCCCCGACCAGAGGTTCAGAACACGACCCGACCGTAGGAGCGACATGACGACCGACGACCTGCAGGCGAGTACCGCGCTCGAGCAGAGCCCGACGAGGGGACGCTGGTGGCTGGTCGCCGCGGCGCTCCTCCTGCAGTTCTCGATCGGTGCCGTCTACGCGTGGAGCGTGTTCAGCAAGGCGCTGAGCGTCGCCGAGCCCTTCCACCTCAGCAAGCTCGAGGGGGCACTGCCATTCGAGGTGACGATCGGCATGATCTTCATCGGCACCTACGTCGGCGGTCGGCTGCAGGACAAAAAGGGGCCACGCCTCGTCGCGCTCATGGGCGGGATCATCTACGCCATCGGCGTCATCCTCGCGTCGTTCTCGCAGGACCGCAGCCAGCTCTGGCTGCTCGTCCTCGGGTATGGCGTCATCGGCGGTTTCGGGCTCGGTTTCGCCTATATCGTCCCGATCGCCATGCTGCAGAAGTGGTTCCCCGACAAGCGCGGGCTCATCACGGGCCTGGCTGTCGGCGGCTTCGGCTTCGGCGCAGTGCTGACCTCGCCGATCGCGCAGCGCCTGATCGACAGCAACAAGGACGTGCCAACCAAGGCATTCCTCCCGTTGGGCGTTGGCTATCTCATCCTCTCGCTGATCGGCGCGTCATTCTTCCGCAACCCCCCCGTTGGTTACCACGTCCCGGGCTACTCGCCCGCTACGAGTGGTCGAGTCGTCGACAGCGGCAAGGACTACACCGAGAAAGAAGCGCTGCGCACCCCACAGTGGTACCTCCTGATGGCGATCCTCGCCCTCAACGTCACGGCCGGGATCGCCCTCATCTCTCAGGCCGCGGCCAGCGCCACCGACATCGCCGGCTACAGCCAGCTGGGCGCCGCTGGCCTGGTCGGCGTGCTCGCGATCTTCAACGGTGGCGGGCGGATCGTGTGGGCCGTGATCTCGGACCACACGGGCCGGATGCCGGCGTTCGCAGCGATGCTCGGGCTCCAGGGCATCGGTCTGCTGCTGATCCCCCACGCGAGCAACGCGGTGCTCTTCTTCATCCTCGCCGCGGTCATCTACCTCTGTTACGGAGGGGGATTCGGCACCATGCCCGCGACCGCCGGCGACTATTTCGGTGTGCGACACGCCGGCGCCATCTACGGCCTGATGATCCTCGGCTGGAGCCTGGGCGGCATCATCGGCCCGGTGATCATCTCGTGGCTGATCGGCGGCGCCAAGAACTACACCCTCGGGTACACCGTCATCGCGGTCATCGCGCTCGCCTCGATCGTCCTCACCACGATCACCAAGATCCCGCGCACGCGACAGAATGCCTACGAGGGCCTGCTCGGCGAGGAGTCCGCCGAGCAGGCCTGACCCGGCGTGACCCGGGGTGACCCGCAGTCAGCGAACCTCGAGCGCGCGCTCGCGTCGCGGCACGATCTCACCGATGATGGGCGCGCCCGGCACCTCGCCGACCACGAGCAGCCCACCGCTGGTCTGGGCGTCGGCGAGCAGGAGCAGCTCGTCCTGGCCGAGCGCCGAGTCGATCTGCGGGCGCACCCACTCGAGGTTGCGCCGGGTTCCGCCACTGACGAACCCGTCCCGTAGTGCCTCCCGCGCCCCCTCGAGGTAGGGCACCGCCGCCGCGTCGAGGACCGCACTCACGCCCGAGGCGCGCACCATCTTGAACAGGTGCCCCAGTAGACCGAACCCGGTCACGTCGGTCGCCGCCTCGACGCCCGCCTCGAGGGCGTCACGCGACGCGGCGTCGTTGAGCGCCACCATCGACGCCACCGCCTGCGGGAAGCACTCGCCCGTGGCCTTGTGGCGGGTGTTCAGCACCCCCACCCCGAGCGGCTTCGTCAAACTGATCGGCAGCCCGGCCCTGGCGGCGTCGTTGCGCAGGATCCGCTGCGGGTCGACCACGCCGGTCACCGCCAGCCCGTACTTCGGCTCGGGGTCGTCGATGCTGTGACCGCCGGCGACTGGCGCCCCGGCCGCGAGCCCGACGTCGAGCCCGCCGCGCAGCACCTCTGCCAGGAGCTCCATCGGCAGCACGTCACGGGGCCAACCCACAAGGTTGATCGCCACGATCGGCCGCCCACCCATCGCATAGACGTCGGAGAACGCGTTGGCCGCCGCGATCCTCCCCCAGTCGTAGGCGTCGTCCACGACGGGGGTGAAGAAGTCAGCGGTACTGACGACCGCCAGCCGGTCCCGGACGCGGATGACCGCAGCGTCGTCGCCGTGCTCAAGGCCCACGAGCAGGTCGGGCGACGTCACCGTCGGCAGGCCCGAGAGGATCTGCTCGAGCTCTCCGGCAGGGATCTTGCACGCGCACCCGCCACCGTGGGCGAACTGCGTGAGCCGGTATGCCGTCGCGTCGATGCCGCGCGTGTCGATGCCACTCATTGTCGGACTATAGACGCGCCTCGGCTAGCGTGTCCGCAATAGTCACATGGAGGCGTACAGGTGCCTGGTGGCCCTCCCGGTCTTCAAAACCGGAGTGACCCGGAATCCGGGTCAGGCGGGTTCGATTCCCGTCCGCCTCCGCCATGCTGACCGTAGCGTCCATCCGGCGGCGGCGGATCGGTACTCATAGGATCGCTGGATGGGACAGCTCACAACCGCCGGTATGCCGGACCCGCGCCGCCTCGTGCCACGCACCGACACGCTGCTTGCCGACCCACGACTGGTTGATGCCGCATGCCGCATCGGCGCCCACACGGTCAAGGATGCCGTCCGCAGGGCTCAGGAACGCGCCCGCTCCGGGGAGATAGCCCCCGGCGCCGTGGCCGACGAGGCGGTCGCCGCCCTTCCCGCCAGAGCCACCTCGCTGCTCCCGGTCCTCAACGCCACCGGAGTGGTGCTGCACACCAACCTCGGTCGCGCCCCGCTGTCGGCGTCGGCGCTCGAGGCGATGGTGACGGCAGCGGCATACGTCGACGTGGAGTTCGACGTCGAGACCGGCGCGAGGGCCCGGAGGGGCCGCGGCACCCTGGCCGCGCTGCGTGACGCAGTGCCCGCCACGGGTGACGTGCTGGTGGTCAACAACGGCGCCGCTGCACTCGTGCTCGCGACGACCGCCCTCGCGGCCGGGCGGGAGGTCGTCGTCAGCCGGGGCGAGATGGTCGAGATCGGTGACGGTTTCCGCCTGCCCGACCTGATCGCGTCGACGGGTGCCCGGCTCCGCGAGGTCGGCACCACCAACCGCACCTCGCTGCGCGACTACACCGACGCGATCGGGCCGGACACGGGCTGTGTTCTGAAGGTCCATCCCAGCAACTTCAGCGTCGAGGGCTTCACCTCCGCGGTGTCCGTCGCCGAGCTTGCCGGTCTCCCTGGTCTCACTGGTCTCGACGTGCCGATCGTGGTCGACATTGGCAGCGGGCTCCTGGCGCCAGATCCGCTCCTGCCCCGGGAGCCCGATGCCGCAACGACATTGGCCGACGGTGCCGACCTCGTGACCTGTAGTGGTGACAAGCTGCTCGGTGGTCCGCAGGCAGGCCTGCTCCTGGGCCGATCCGATCTAGTCGAGCGTCTCCGCCGCCATCCCTTGGCCCGATCGGTCCGCGTCGACAAGCTCACCCTCGCGGCGCTCGAGGCCACCCTCCGCGGCCCGACGACCCCGACCAGCATCGCCTTGCACGCCGACCCGGTCCGGCTCCGCGCCCGCTGCGAGCACCTGTGCGCCGAGCTGCTCCGGGATGCCCATCACGCGGCTTCGTTCGCGCCCGAGGTCGTGCCGTCGCCCGGGGCGGTCGGTGGCGGCGGCGCCCCCGGACTGGAGCTGTGGGGCTGGGCGGTGACGCTGCCGGAGGCCTACGCAGCCGCGCTGCGCCGCCACGATCCGTGCGTGGTCTGCCGGGTGGAGCGTGGCCGCACCCTCGTGGACCTGCGCTGTATACCCGAGTCCGCGGACGACGCGCTCCTGGCGGCGATCAGGTCCGTCGCCCTGCACGAGGACTGGCGCTGATCATGGCGGTGATCGCCACTGCTGGTCACGTCGACCACGGCAAGTCCACGCTCGTGCGCGCCCTGACCGGCACCGAGCCCGACCGCTGGGCGGAGGAGCGTCGGCGCGGGCTGACCATCGACCTCGGCTACGCCTGGACGACGCTCGACTCCGGCGAACGGGTGGCCTTCGTCGACGTGCCGGGACATCAGCGCTTCATCGGCAACATGCTCGCGGGCCTGGGGCCGGCCCCGGCCGTGCTCTTCGTCGTCGCGGCCGACGAAGGCTGGCGGCGCCAGTCGCAGGAGCACCTAGCGGCAGTCACCGCACTGGGGCTACGGCACGGCATCCTGGCGGTGACCCGCAGCGACCGGGCCGACCCAGGGCCGGCGCTGGCCGAGGCACGAGCACACCTGGCCGCATCGAGCCTCGGCGAGGTGCGGGCCGTGGCCGTCTCGGGCACGACCGGCTCCGGGCTGGGCGAGCTCCGGGGACTGCTCGACGACCTCGTGTCCGCTCTGCCCGTGCCCGACCCGACGGCGCGGGTGCGGCTCTGGGTGGACCGGTCGTTCACCATCCGCGGCAGCGGCACGGTGGTCACCGGCACCCTTGTCGCAGGGACGGTCAGGGTCGGCGACACCCTGGAGCTACGCGGTCAACCCTTGCGCGTGCGAGCGCTGCAAAGTCTTGGTCAGGACCATCAACACGTGCAGGGGGTCGCCCGGGTCGCGGTCAACCTGCGGCAGGTTGCGGTCGACGACGTCGCCCGCGGCGACGCCCTTGTGACGCCGGGGGCATGGCCGACCACCCGAACCGTCGACGTCCGCCTGATGCGGTCCACGATGTCGCTCGTGCACCACACCCGCGATGGTGCTGACACGGCCGCCAGCCAGCAGCCCGACGACGGCACAGAGACCCGCTGGTCCGATGCACTGGCCGGTGAGCTGATGCTCCACGTCGGCACGGTTGCGGTCCCGGTCCATGTCCGGCCCCTCGGTCGTGACACCGTGCGCCTGACGATGCGTGGGGCGCAGCCCCTCCAGGCGGGCGACCGGACCATCCTGCGCGACCCCGGCCGCCAACGGGTCGTGGCCGGTGCGCTCGTGCT
>JAYSQM010000405.1:0-15158 GCA_043721575.1 Phycicoccus sp. | reverse complement strand
AGGGCGAAGGACGCGATGGTGTTCGCCCGGACGTCCGGGTAGCCGCGCGCCATCTGTCCATGCTCCGACAGGAGGGTGCGGCGCTCCTGGTCGTCCAGGAGGTACCAGTCGTAGGAACGCACGAACGGGTAGACGCAGATGAAGTCCTTCGGCTGCTCTTCGGCCATGAACGCCGGGATGTGTCCCTTGTTGAACTCCGCCGGCCGGTGCAACGCGGCAACGGACCACACCGGCTCGAGGTGGGCACCGAGCTCGGTGCGGCGGAAGCGGTGGTAGGCCGACTGCACCGTCCGGATGTTCTCGGCATGCCACCAGATCATGAAGTCCGCATCGCCCCGGAGCCCGGCGACGTCATAGACCCCGCGCACCACGACACCCTCCTGCGCAACATCGGCAAACAGCGCCTCGACCTCGGCTGCGACCTTTGCGCGATCCTCGGGCAAGGGGCCCGTGACCTTGAATACCGACCACATCGCGTACCGGATGCTGTCGTTGATCTCGCGGATCTGGCTGGCGGAGGGCTTCGGGCTCATGCCCTCATTCTGACCCGACGGCCCGGTCGACCCGCAGGTGGGTCAGGACCGCCTCGGCGGCCGCTCGACCAGAGGCAATGCAGGCCGGTATGCCGACCCCCTCGTACGCCGCGCCCGCCACCTCCAGCGCCGGAACCTGGGCGACAGCCGCACGGATGCGGGCCACCCGGTCGACGTGACCGACGGCATACTGCGGAAGTGCCCCACCCCATCGCTGGACGTGGCTGTCGACCGGGGTCGGCAGCTGCCCCCCAAGCGCGTCGGCCAGATCGCGGAGAGCGAGCCGGACCAGGTCGTCGTCGCTGCGTTGGAGCACTGCTTCCTCCCCGATGCGCCCGAGCGAGGCACGCAGGATGAAGAGGTCCGGTGCGACGTCGGTGACCCAGCTCCACTTGTTGGTGGTGAACGTGCACGCCTTGACCGCCCGGCCATCCACCGGCGGCACCAGGAACCCCGACCCGGACAGTTGCGGTAGGCCGTGGCGCGGCAGGGCCACAGACACGATGGCCATCGAGGCATAGGTGATCGCCGCCAGCTCGCTTGCGGCATAAGGGATATGAGGAGCAAGGAGCTTGGCGGCCGATGACGCCGGAACGGCGATCACCAGCGCTTCCGCCTCGAACACGCCCGGCTCGGGAACCGGCCCGGTCGTCAGCGCCCAACCGTGCCTGCCCTCGACCGAGGTGCGATGCAGCTCTCGAACGACGGTCCCCGAGGTGATCCTGACACCTTGTGCCAGAAGGCTCTTCACCAGCTCCTCGGCGAGGGTGCCCACTCCTCCAACCAGCCCGGCAAACACCGGCGTGTGGTTGAGCGAGGCCACGGAGGATGCGCGTTCAGCTGCAGCAGTCACCGACTCCCCCGCGGTCGCAGCAGCCCACAGCTGGGGCACGGTCGCCCGCAGGGAGAGCCGATCTGCATGCCCGGCGTAGACGCCACCGAGCAAGGGCTCGACCAGCCGGTCCACCACGGCCGATCCGACTCTGGCCCTGACGAACTCGCCGACGGAAAGGTCCTCGAGAGTCGCCTCGAGGGAGCGGTCGCGCTCCCCTTCGGCCCAGGCGATCTCGTCCGCATCCAGCACACCGAGGGCGGCCGCCGGGTTCGAGGGCACCCCCATCAGCGTTCCGGCGGGCATGGGGTGCAGCGCGCCACGGGACCAGATCGCCGCCGACGTGGTGGCGGGATGGGTGAGGCGGTTACCCAAACCGATCGCGCGCGCCAGGTCGGTGCCCTCAGGTCGTCGGGCCAGGATCGACTCGGCTCCGACGTCGATGCCGAGCCCGGCCAGCTCGGCGCGGAGAAGCTTTCCTCCCGGCGCATCGCTGCCGTCCAGAACCACCAGGTCCAGGTCCGGGTCGCACTGGCGCAGATGCCATGCGGCCGCCAGTCCGCTGATGCCGCCGCCGACGATGGCGACCCGGGCAGTGCTCATGCGGTCAGCCTCTCAGTCTCGTGACCGAATCGAAACCGCAGGGCACGGAACGAAGGTGACCGTCGACCCCTCCAAAGGGCATACCGTACGTCCAGCGATCGTCCTACGGAGGTCTGCCATGCAGATTGCGCCCATCCGCCGCGAGCCCCCTTGGGGAGCTCGGCCCGCCTGTCCAGCTGGGCGAGCCCGTCCCGCCCGAATTCTGATTGTCGTCGGCGCCGTGACCGCCCTGTTGCTCGCTGGCTGCAGCGGCACCGTCGGCCCGTCGAGCACCAGCGGCGATAGTGCCGTGGGCGGCGTTGCATCTGCGCGGGTCGGCGCCGGGCTCAACAGTGCACCGGGAGCCAAGTCCGTTGCCGGGCCGCCAGTACCTGCCGGGCTGCAAGTCGGGGCCGACGCCGCCAAGCCCGGGGCACCTGTGGTGGGTGTCGCTCCCAAGCTGGCCAGGAGCGCGAGCCTCGACCTGCGGGTCAAGGACATCAGCGCCGCCGCGGCCCAGGTGCGCGGTATCGCCACGGGGCTGCAGGCTCTGGTGCTCAGTGAGCAGATCGGCAAGGGCGGCCCTGGTGACATAAGGCCCTTGCAGGACGGCAGCGAGCCTTTCGGTGGGTTTGGCACCCTGACCCTGTCGGTGCCCGCGGACAAGCTCGACACCGCGCTGGACCAGCTCGCCAGGATCGGCGCCGTGCTGCGGCGCAACACGTCCTCGCAGGACGTCACCTCGCAGTACGTCGACACCGAGAGCCGGCTCAAGACCATGCGGGCCAGCGTCGATCGCGTGCGCGCCCTGATGGCCCAGGCCAAGGACATCGGTCAGGTCGTGGCCCTGGAGAGCGAGATGAGTCGGCGACAGGCTGACCTGGAGTCGTTGGAGTCACAGCTGGACGCTCTCAAGACCAGTGTCGAGCGCTCCACGCTGGCGGTGTCACTGAGCACCCCCGGGAACGAGTCTGTGACGGACAGCGGCTTCCTCGCCGGTCTGCGCTCCGGCTGGGACGCCTTCACGGCCTCCGCCAGGGGGCTGTTCACGGCCGTCGGCGCGCTGCTGCCATTCGCCGTGTTCTTCGCCCTGGTCGGCGCACCGCTGCTGTGGTGGTGGCGCCGTCGGCGGGCGAACCGGCCGCCGGTCGTGCCTGCCTGAGTCGTTTTGTCAGAACGCAAGCCTGGATATCCGGTCTTGCGTTCTGACAACACCGGGTCAGCGCGCCGCGGCCTCGTGGAGGCAGGTCAGCGGGCAGATGCCTCGTGCACCAGCTCGACGACACGGGTCAGCACCTCGGGGTCGGTCTCGGGCAGGACCCCGTGGCCCAGGTTGAAGATGTGTCCCGGAGCCTGGGCGCCCTCCGTCACGATCGAGCGCACTGCCCTTTCCAGAGCCGGCCACGGTGCGAACAGCAACGCCGGGTCCAGGTTGCCCTGAACGGCATACCGGTCTCCGAGGCGAGCGCGGGCATCGGTCAGGGACGTGCGGTAGTCCACGCCCACGACGTCGGCACCGGCGGCGCCCATCGAGGCCAGCAGCTCGCCGGTTCCGACGCCGAAGTGGATCGTCGGGACGTCGAGATCGGCGACGGCCGACAATGCCACCCGCGAGTGCGGCTGGACGAAGGTCTCGTAGTCCTTGCGTGGCAGCGCGCCCACCCATGAGTCGAACAGCTGCACGGCCGATGCCCCGGCCTGCGCCTGCACCCGGAGGAACGCTCCAGAGATCTGGGCCAGCCGCGCGCACAGGTCATGCCACAGCTCCGGGTCGCCATACATCAGGACCTTGGTGTGTTCGTGGTTCTTGGACGGCCCACCCTCGATGAGGTATGACGCGAGTGTGAACGGCGCGCCGGCGAAACCGATCAGCGGTGTGGCGCCCAGCTCCGCGACCAGCAGCTGCACGGCCTCGGTGATGTAGGGGACGTGATCCGGCGTCAGCGCCGGAATGCGGTCGAGGTCGGCGCGCGCCCGGATCGGTTGTGCCACCACGGGGCCCACCCCCGCGACGATGTCCAGATCGACGCCCACAGCGGCCAACGGCACCACGATGTCGCTGAACAGGATCGCCGCGTCGACCCCGTGCCGGCGCACCGGCTGCAGGGTGATCTCAGTGACCAGCTCCGGCATACGGCACGACTCGAGCATGCCCACGCCCTCGCGCACCTTGCGGTACTCCGGCAGCGACCGTCCCGCCTGGCGCATGAACCAGACCGGTGTGTGCGGCACGCTCTGGCGTCGGGCGGCACGGACCAAGGCGCTGTCGCGGGGGTCTTTCGGGGGGGATGTCACCCGCAGATCCTCCCACGGGTGCCCACGGCGGCCCACCGCACAGCCCACCGGCAGACCATGGATCACATCGCGATGGCGACCACTCCGAGCAGGGTCAGCGCGACGCCGATGGCCTGGACGCGGCGCAACCGCTCGTCCAGGAGCAGCCTGGCCCAGAAGACCGTCGCCACCGGGTACAGCGAGCCGAGCACGCTGGCCACGCTGACCATGCCCCGCGACGAGGAGAAGGCGAAGAGCCCGTTCGCGGTGACGTCGGCCAGGCCGATGACCGTGAGCGCCGGCAGGTCGCGCGCGCGGGTGCCCCCCACCGAGCGGGCCGCCAGTCCTACGAGCAGGAACAGGGCCACGCTGGTCAGCCGCATCCCCCACAGCGTCTCCAGCAGTGCGTAGCGAGCCCCTCGGTCCAGACAGTAGAGCGCGGTGCCGAAGAAGACCGCGGCGACTGCGGCCAGGATCACCGGGCGCGGTGGCACAGCCCCGGTCAGCTCCGGCCCGGAGGTCAGGGCTGCGCCGGTCACCGCGACGGCCATTCCGACCCACGCGATCGCGCTCGGGCGCTCCCCGGTGAGCAGGCCGAGGAACACGGGGACGAGTGCTCCCAGGGATGAGATCGGCGCGACGACGCCCATCGTCCCTGAGGCCAGGGCCGAGTAGAAGCAGACCAGTCCGGCCGCCCCCGCCGCCCCGGCAGCGATCGCCCACAGCGGGCCGTTCCCGGTAAAGGACGGCGACAAGCCGGCATGCCGCACGAGCAGGATCGCGCTCAACGCGACGAGGGCAGCGCCCTGGGTGACGGCCACGACGGCGGGCGGTGCGACGGACCGCGCCTTGAGCCCCGCGAAGAAGTCCGCCGTGCCCCAGACCGCACTCGAGGCCAGGGCGAGCAGAGCCAACATCATCGAACCGTATCCCGGCGTGCCGAGACCCCATCAGGCGACCGGTCGACATACGCTTCATTGGTGGGCAGTCGTGGCGTACCTGGCGAGAGCTCCGCCGAATTCGCACAGGCCCTGCGGGACCTGCGCGTCGCTCGCCTACGTCCGGAGGTCCGCCTCACGGAGGTGCCCGCGCCCAGCCGGATCGCCCCGTACGCCGTGGCCCTGACCGCAGAGGTCGTCACCGCCGGGGTCCACGACGAGGGCGACGAGCTCGCCTCTGGCCGTTTCGTTCTCCTGTACGACCCGTCCGCGCCGGAGCCGTGGGACGGGGTATGGCGCGCCGTCACCTTCGCCCGGGCCGAGCTCGAGCCGGAGCTGGCCAACGACCCGCTACTCGGCGCCGTCGGATGGTCGTGGTTGATGGACGCGCTCGAGCACCATGACGCGCCCTACGTCGCCCAGGGAGGCACCGTCACCCGGGTCGTGTCCGAGAGCTTCGCCGCCCTGGATGACCGCAGCGCCACGGTGGAGATGGAGATCCGGGCGTCCTGGACGCCCACAGGCCCCGACGTCGGTATCCATCTGGCCGCCTGGGCCGATCTGCTGTGCACGATCGCCGGGCTGCCACCGCTGCCCGAGGGCGTCGTAGCTCTACCAGGGCAACGCCGCTGAACGCCGGCAGGTGCGCCCGGCCAACCGTGGGCGCCCGCAGTTCAATAGGTTGACCTTGTGACCATCGGATCCAGCGACTCCCCCGAGCCATCAGACCCGTCAGAGCCGTCAGAGCCGTCAGAGCACACCACCGGGCCCGATCCCGAGGTGGCCGCCGGCCCGATCCTGGTGCCCCTGGACATGCCTGCCGGAGGCGTTCCTGACGTGGTCGTGGACGAACGCGAGCTCAGCCGCGCGGCCAAGTCCCTCGCCGACGGCACCGGACCGGTGGCCATCGACGCAGAGCGCGCGTCCGGCTACCGCTACGGACAGCGGGCCTATCTCATCCAGATCCGGCGTGAAGGTTCAGGCACCTGGCTGGTCGACCCGATCGCCTGCCCCGATCTCTCACCCCTTGCCGACGCCCTCACCGATGTCGAGTGGATCCTGCATGCCGCAACCCAGGACCTGCCCTGCCTGGCGGAGGTCGGTCTGCGTCCGACGCGCCTGTTCGACACCGAGCTCGGGGGACGCCTCGTGGGTCTGCCGCGCGTCGGACTCGCTGCGGTCGTCGAGCACTACCTCGGCCTGCGCCTGGCCAAGGAGCACTCGGCCGTGGACTGGTCGACCAGGCCCCTCCCGGAGCCCTGGTTGCGCTACGCCGCACTCGACGTCGAGGTGCTTGGCCAGATCCGCGATCTCATGGCCGACGACCTGGCGGCGCAGGACAAGATGCTGTGGGCCGAGCAGGAGTTCGAGTCGCTCATCGCGTTCACCGGCCCCCCGGTCCGGGTCGAGCCATGGCGGCGCACCTCGGGGATGCACAAGGTCCGCAACCGCCGTGGCGCCGCCATGGTCCGTGAGCTGTGGCAGACCCGGGACGCCATAGCCATCGAACGCGATATCGCCCCCGGCCGGATCCTGCCCGACGCCGCCCTGCTCGACCTGGCCATCAGAGCGCCCAAGACGGGTGCCGACATCCAGGACGGTCCCGGCCCCGGCTCGCGGTCCGTGCGCCGATACCAGCAACAGTGGCTCAGCGCACTCGAGCGCGCCCGCCAGGTGCCTGAGGCAGACCTTCCCGTTCTCGCCCTGCGCTCGGACGGTCCCCCACCTGCCCGGGCCTGGGCCGATCGCGATCCGGTTGCCGCCGCCCGGCTGGCCCGGGCACGCACAGTTCTGGGCCAGTTCGCCCAAGCCCGCAGCATCCCCGTCGAGAACCTGCTGTCTCCGGACTCCATGCGCCGGGTGCTGTGGACTCCCCCGCCCGACCCGACAGCGGAGTCAGTCGCCGAAGCCCTGCTCGAGCTCGGGGCCCGTCAATGGCAGGTCGACATCGCCGGCCCCATCCTCGAGGAGGCCATCAACCGCCCGGCCTCGGCGACCGCCGACGTCTCGGTCGAAGTTACTGGCGAGTAGCATCACTCTCGTCTGTCATGTCGTCTCTTGCACTTCCATCGCCATCCGAGCCGGCGCCCGCCGGCGTGGCCGTGCTCGACCAACCGCCCAACCCAGGGAGATCTCGTGCCCCGCACTCTGCGTGAAGTTGTGTTCGTCGACGGCGTGCGCACGCCGTTCGGCAAGGCTGGCGACAAGGGCATGTACGCCCAGACGCGCGCCGACGACCTTGTCATCAACTGCATCCGCGAGCTGCTGCGCCGTCATCCCGAGCTGCCACCGGAGCGCGTCGAGGAGGTCGCCATCGCCGCGACCACCCAGATTGGTGACCAGGGCCTGACCCTGGGCCGGGTGGCGGCGCTGCTGGCCGGTCTGCCCAACACCACTCCGGGCTACTCCATTGACCGCATGTGCGCCGGCGCCATGACCGCGGTCACCAGCGTGGCCTCGGCCATCGCGTTCGGCTCGGCCGAGATCGCCATCGCCGGCGGCGTCGAGCACATGGGCCGTCACCCGATGGGTGAGGGCGTTGACCCCAACCCGCGGATCATCTCCGAGAAGATCGTCGACCCGTCGGCCCTCATGATGGGCTCGACCGCCGAGAACCTGCACGACCGGTTCCCCGCTCTGACCAAGGAACGATGCGACGCCTACGCCGTCGCCAGCCAGCACAAGCTCGAGCAGGCCTATGCGGGCGGCAAGATCGCGCCCGACCTGGTCACCGTCGCCACCCGTCACGCCGAGCTTGGGTACGGCCTGGCCACCAAGGACGAGCCCCCGCGGCCGGGCACGACGATGGAGAATCTCGCCGCGCTTAAGACGCCTTTCCGTTCCCACGGCAATGTCACCGCCGGCAACAGCGCGGGTCTGAACGACGGCGCAACCGCGTGCATCATGGCCTCGGCCGATGCGGCCGCAGAGCTCGGGCTGCCGGTGCGGATGCGCCTGGTGGCCTACTCCTTCGTCGGCGTCGAGCCCGAGGTCATGGGTATCGGCCCGGTGCCCGCGACTGAAAAGGCCCTCAGGCAGGCCGGTCTGAACATCGAGGACATCGGCCTCTTCGAGCTGAACGAGGCCTTCGCCGTCCAGGTGCTCGCATTCCTGGACCACTTCGGCATCGCCGACGACGACCCCCGGGTGAACAAGTACGGCGGCGCGATCGCCACGGGCCACCCCCTGGCCAGCTCCGGCGTACGCCTGATGACCCAGCTTGCCCGCCAGTTCGAGGAGAACCCGGACGTGCGTTACGGCCTCACGGCAATGTGCATCGGCATCGGCATGGGCGGAGCGGTGGTCTGGGAGAACCCGCACCACCGCGACTACGGCAAGGAACCCAACAGCAAGGAACTTGACGGCGCGATGGGGGCTGTGGCCTGATGAGCATCGACTTCACCACCATCTTCCCCGACGAGGTCATCACCAAGGCACTGGCGCGTGACATCGCCCTGCCCGGCGGGGTCGGCACCTTCGTGCTGATCACGCTGGACAACGGCTTTGACCACGCCAAGCCAAACACCTTTGGCCCGGCCACCCTGGCCGGACTGGCCGAGGTGCTGAGCACCGTGCGCGCACGCGCCGAGGCCGGCGAGATCGTCGGTGTCGGCGTGACCGGCAAGCCATTCATCTTCGCGGTCGGCGCCGACCTCACTGGCGTCCCCAAGGTGTCCTGGCGCGAGCAGGCGCTGGCCATCGGGCAGCTCGGGCACAAGACGTTCGAGCAGTTCCGCACGCTGCCGGTGCCGACGTTCGCGTTCGTCAACGGCGCGGCCATGGGTGGCGGTGTCGAGATCGCCCTCAGCGCGGCATACCGGAGCATCTCGGCGGGCGTACCCGCCGTGGCGCTGCCCGAGTGCTTCCTGGGTCTGGTGCCCGGTTGGGGCGGCTGCTACCTGCTGCCGAACCTGATCGGCGTCGACCGGGCTCTGAAGGTCATCATCGAGAACCCGCTGAACACCAACCGCATGCTCAAGGGACCGCAGGCCTTCGAGCTCGGGATCGCCGATGTGCTGTTCGAGCCAGTCACCTTCCTGGAGGACTCCCTGTCCTGGGCGGCCGATGTGATCGCCGGCAGGACCGTCGTGCACCGCTTCGAGATCGACCGCGAGGAGGCCGCCTGGGAGGGCGCCATCGCCGCGGCCAGAGCCCTGGTCGCGGCCCGGACCGGTGGCGCTGCGCCTGCACCGTTGCGGGCTCTCCAGCTCGTATCCGCGGCTCGTACCGCCTCCCGCGAGGAGGCGTATGCCGCCGAGGACAACGCCCTCGCGGACCTGTTGATGGGCGACGAGCTGCGTGCCAGCCTGTACTCCTTCGATCTGGTGCAGAAGCGGGCCAAGCGTCCGGCCGGTGCTCCCGACCGGACGCTGGCACGCCCGGTCACCAAGGTCGGTATCGTCGGCGCCGGCCTGATGGCCAGCCAGCTGGCCATGCTGTTCGTCCAGCGGCTCGAGGTCCCGATCGTGATGACCGACCTCGATCAGGATCGCGTTGACAAGGGCCTGGGCTACGTCCACGCCGAGGTCGACAAGCTGCTCGGTCGGGGCCGGGTCAGCCCGGACCGCGCCAACCGGCTCAAGGCACTGGTCAGCAGTTCGACGAGCAAGGGCGACTTCGCCGACGCCGACTTCGTCATCGAGGCGGTGTTCGAGGAGATCACCATCAAGAAGCAGGTGTTTGCCGAGATAGAAGCGGTCGTCTCGCCCACCTGCATCCTGGCGACCAACACGTCCTCGCTGTCGATCACGCAGATGGCCGCGGACCTGAAGAACCCCGAGCGGGTCGTGGGCTTCCACTTCTTCAACCCCGTCGCGGTCATGCCGTTGCTGGAGATCATCCGGGGTGAGAAGACCGACGACGCCACCCTTGCGACGGCCTTTGCCACCGGCAAGTTGCTGAAGAAGACGGCGATCCTGGCCAAGGACTCGCCCTCGTTCATCGCGAACCGCCTGCTGGGACGGTTCATGGGCGAGGTCGGTCGGATCGTCGACGAAGGCACACCGCTGGACGTCGCCGACAGTGCGTTCGCCGGGTTCGCACCGATGCCCCCGTTCGTCTTGTTGGGTCTGGTCGGTCCCGCAATCGCGCTGCACAACAGCGAAGCCTTGCACGAAGCGTTCCCCGAGCGCTTCTACGTGTCGGAGAGCCTGCGCGCTCTGGTCGCTGCCGGCAAGCCCGGGTTCTATGTCTATCCCGAGGGCAAGCCGGTCCTGGACCCCGAGGTCGCACCTTTGCTGGAGGCCCCGACCGACCCGGTGGTCCTGGACTCCACCCAGGTTCGCGAGCGGGTGCTCTCTGCCCTGGCGCAAGAGGCCCAGCTGATGCTTGACGACGGTGTTGTCGCGGCGCCGATGGACATCGACCTGGCCATGATTACCGGCGCCGGGTTCGCCTTCTGGAACGGTGGGCTCACGCCCCTGCTGGATCGCACCGGTATCTCCGAGAAGGTCAACGGCAGGCGTTTCCTGCCCGTTGGTGTGGCCAGCGTCCCAGCCTGATCCGATCCGTCGCCCCACGATCGTGTGACGGGTGGTCGGGTGCGTCTGCCGCGTCTGGCCGGAAGACGTCCCGGCTATGACGGGAGGTCGGGTGCGTATGCCGCATTTGGCCGGAAGACGTCCCGGGTGCACCGCCTGAGGGGCGGATATCTCACATGTGATTTATAGTCGCACCATGAGTGAAGACTACCTGGCCCGGATCGGCACCTTGATTCGGGACGCCCGACGTCACCAGGGTTTGACCCAGAACGATCTTGCAGAATCCCTGGGCACCAGCCAGAGCGCCGTGGCACGAATCGAGCAGGGCAAGCAGAATCTCAGCCTTGAGATGCTCGCTCGCATCGGCGAGGGCCTGGACTCAGAGTTCGTCTCGATGGGCCACTCCGGTCCCCAGCACCTGCGCATCGTCGGCGGGACCAAGCTGTCCGGGGCGATCGATGTCAAGACCAGCAAGAACGCCGCCGTCGCCCTGTTGTGCGCCGCCCTGCTCAACCGCGGGCGCACCACCTTGCGCAACCTCGCCCGCATCGAGGAGGTCAACCGTATCCTCGAGGTGTTGACCAGCATCGGCGTCAAGACCCGATGGCTCCCGGAGAGCAACGACCTCGAGATCACTCCCCCGGCCCAGCTCAACCTCTCGGCAATGAACCTCGACGCTGCGCGCCGCACCCGCACCGTGATCATGTTCCTCGGGCCGCTGCTGCACGAGCTCGACGAGTTCCGGCTGCCCTACGTCGGGGGGTGTGACCTCGGCACCCGAACGGTGGAACCGCATCTGCACGCCCTGCGCGCATTCGGGCTCCACGTCACCGCGACGACAGGCTTCTACGACGCCAAGGTCGACCGCTCGGTCACGCCCCACGCGGCGATCGTCCTGACCGAGCGCGGCGACACCGTCACCGAGAATGCGCTGATGGCCGCAGCACGGCACGACGGGGTCACCGTCATCCGCAACGCCAGCCCGAACTATATGGTCCAGGACCTCTGCTTCTTCCTCGAGGCGCTCGGAGTCACGATCGAGGGAATCGGCAGCACCACGCTGACCATCCACGGCCGGCGCGACATCGACGTCGACGTCGAGTTCTCACCCTCCGAGGACCCGATCGAGGCGATGAGCCTGCTGGCTGCGGCGGTCGTTACGGAGTCCGCCATCACCATCCGTCGGGTGCCCATCGAGTTCCTCGAGATCGAGCTCGCCCTGCTCGAGGGCATGGGTATGAAGTACGACATGACCCCGGAGTACCGCTCCGCCAACGGGTTCACCCGCCTGGTCGACCTGACCACCATCGCCGGCCCGCTGACGGCGCCGACCGACAAGATCCACCCGATGCCGTTCCCGGGTCTGAACATCGACAACCTGCCGTTCTTCGCGATCATCGCGGCGAGCGCGACGGGCACGACGATGATCCACGACTGGGTCTATGACAACAGGGCGATCTATCTCACCGAGCTCACCAAGGTCGGCGCCAAGGTTCAGCTGCTCGACCCGCATCGGGTGCTGATCGAGGGGCCGACCCGCTGGCGCGCCGCCGAGGTCATCTGCCCGCCTGCACTGCGCCCTGCGGTGGTCATTCTCCTGGCGATGCTCGCGGCACCGGGGACTTCGGTCCTGCGCAACGTCTACGTCATCAACCGCGGCTACGAGGACCTGGCCCAGCGACTCAACGCCCTCGGCGCGACCGTCGAGACCTTCCGCGACATCTGAGCCTGCGTTATCTGGACAGACTGGTCGGGCGCTCTCAGGCGCCCGGTCTGAGCTCCCTGCCGAGTGAGGTCGCGATCGCGTCCGGGGTCAGTCCGATCTGCTCCAGCACCTGGCTGCGCGAGGCATGCCTCAGGAACTCCTTGGGTATGCCGAAGCAGTGGACCGGCGCTGTACTCCCGAATTGGCGCATCGCCAGGGTCACCGCCGATCCGATACCCCCCGACACCAGGTTGTCCTCGATGACCGCAACGGCTGTGGCCTGCCCGACTGCTTGGACCAGGTCGGGGTTGACCGGCAGCACCCAACGGGGATCAACAACGCGCACCGAAAGTCCTTGTGCTTCAAGCTTTTCGGCCACACTGATCGACGTTGCAGCCATGGCGCCGACGCCGACGATCAGCAGATCCACGGCGCCGTGACCGGACTCGTGCAAGACGTCCAGGCTGCCGAGCTGCCGAACCCGGGCAATCGGGTCAGCGACGTCACCCTTGGGGAAACGCAGCACCGTGGGACCGTCCGAGACCTCGAGAGCCTCGCGCAGCTGTCGCCGCACCTGATTGCCGTCGCGAGGTGCGGCCAGCCGCAGACCCGGCACCACCGAGCTGATCGTCATGTCCCACATGCCGTTGTGGGACGCACCGTCGGTGCCGGTCACACCCGCACGGTCGAGCACAACGGTGACACCGGCCTTGTGCAGGGCGGCGTCCATCAACAGCTGGTCAAAGGCCCGGTTGAGGAACGTGGCGTAGACGGCCACCACCGGATGCAGACCGCCAAAGGCCAGCCCGGATGCCATCGTCAGCGCGTGCTGTTCGGCGATTCCCACGTCAAAGACCCGGTCCGGGAAGCGAGCCGCGAACTTGTCCAGACCGACGGGGATCATCATCGCAGCGGTCAGCGCCACGACGTCGGGCCGCTCGGCGCCGATCTCGCACATCTCGTCGCTGAACTCATCGGTCCAGATCCGGCCACCCTCGGCGAACGGCAGGCCCGTCTCGGGGTTGATGACACCCACCGCGTGGAACTGGTCGGCCTCGTCCTCACGGGCCGGCGCGTAACCGCGGCCCTTCTGGGTGATCACGTGGACCAGCACCGGACCGCCGAATGCGCGAGCCATGCGCAGCGCCGACTCGAGCGCCTCCTCGTCATGCCCGTCGACGGGGCCGAGGTACTTCAGCCCCAGATCCTCGAACATGCCTTGCGGCGCGACGATATCCTTCAGGCCCTTCTTCATCCCATGCAGCGTCTCGTACATCGCCGGCCCCACAACCGGCGTACGGGCCAGAGTGCTCTTGCCCCAGTCCAGGAAGCGTTCGTAGCCGCGCGTCATCCGCAGCGTGGCGAGGTGGTCGGCGAGCCCGCCCGCCGTCGGGGCGTAGGAGCGTTCGTTGTCGTTGACGACGATGACCAGCGGGAGGTCCTTGTCGGCCGAGATGTTGTTGATCGCCTCCCAGGCCATCCCACCGGTGAGGGCGCCATCCCCAATCACCGCAACGGTATGCCGGTGACGCTGTCCCTGCAGACGGCGCGCCTTGGCGATGCCGTCAGCCCAGGACAACGCTGTCGAGGCATGGGAGTTCTCCACGACGTCATGCTCCGACTCGGCCCGGCTCGGGTAGCCCGAGAGCCCGCCCTTCTTGCGCAGGTTGGCGAAGTCTTCCCGGCGGCCGGTGAGCAGCTTGTGGACATAGGACTGGTGGCCGGTGTCGAACACGATCGCGTCCCGCGGGGAGTCGAAGACCCGATGCAGGGCGATGGTCAGCTCGACGACGCCGAGGTTAGGCCCCAGGTGTCCGCCCGTCTTGGAGACCGAGTCGATCAGGAACTCCCGGATCTCCTTGGCCAGCAACGGCATCTGGGCCGCCGACAGAGCCTTGAGGTCCTCGGGATTGTTGATCGAATCCAGCAGTTGCACGCGCTCAGACATCCTTCCAGCTGACTCAGGCTTCCAGCTGACTCAGGCTTCCCACTGACTCGGACATTCGAGTCTATGACGTCGGCCCGCTCAGACGACCACGATGTCGACCTCGTCCGGCACATCGAGTAGCTCGGTGCTGCCGTCGGGCGCACACCGCACTCCGAACGAGTGTCCCGCGAAGTGCAGTCCACGGACCGTCATCTGCCCGTATGACGCCGGCCGCGCGGGTCGCAGGGTGAGCTTGCCGGCCGGGGCATCCGGCTCGAACCCGAGCGCCACCGAGATGAGCACCGCCGCAGACGCCGCAGACCAGGCCTGCGGACGGCACGACGCCGGATAGGGAACCGGACGATCCAGGACGCCGGTTCCGGCATACAGCTCGGGCCAGCGGTAGTCGAACGCCTCGGCGGCAGCCAGCAGGCTCTGGGCAACGCGCGTGGCCTCGTCCCGCTTGCCCTCCCGGGCCAGGCCCCAGGCGCCGATCGCGGTGTCGTGGGTCCAGATCGACCCGGTGTGATAGCCCATCGGGTTGAAGCCGGCGTTGTCGTGGGCCAGCGTCGCGATGCCGTAGCGGCTCAGCAATGCCGGCGACGTCAGGGTGAGGGCGACCCGGTCGACCTCTTCGGCGTCAAGGGTGCCGGTCCCCAGGACATGCCCCATGTTGGAGGCCAGGCCATCGACGGTATCGCCGTGCCCGTCCACTGCGAGCCCGATGAACTGCTCGCCCTCAGGACCAACCCAGAAGCGGTCCCGGAACCGGGAGCGCATCTGGTCGGCGTACTCGCTCAGGTCCGCGGATCCCTCGAGGTTGAAGTGGGTGAACAGCTCGGCTGCCGCAGAGGCAGCCTCGACGGCATAGGCCTGGGCCTCACACA
>JAYSQM010000404.1:0-3443 GCA_043721575.1 Phycicoccus sp. | reverse complement strand
GCGTTCCTTCCGGCATACCTCGCCGGGCATCTGTTCGGGTTGCGCGGCCCCTGGCTGATCGTCGTGGCGCTGCTGGTGGCCGACGTCGTCGTGGCGGTTGGGGCCTGGTTGCGCATCCGTCGACGGGTCCGCCGGACCGGGGCGCGGCTGGTCGGCCGTGCGGAGCCGGCACTGGCTGGCCGGCTCCTGCGTTTCGGCCTGCGTAGCCAGGTGGGTGGCGTGGTCGGGCTGCTGAACCTGCGCTTGGACTTCCTGGTCCTCGGGGCGATGGCCGGGCCGGCTGCCGTCGGCACCTACGCCGTTGCGTCCAAGTACGCCGAGCTGTTGCGCCTCCCGGCGCTGGCAGTCACCTGGGTGACCTATCCGCGGGTGGCCCGGATGGGCGCCGCGACCTTCGGCCCTCGGGCCCGACGGCTCATGGCGCCACTGCTGGCCGGCGGGCTGCTCGTGGCCATCGCCCTTGCTCTGCTGGCGTTCCCGCTCTTCCCGTGGGTGTACGGCGAGCAGTTCCGCGCCGCCATCTGGCCTGCGGTCATCATCGTGTCCGGGCTGGTCGCCGAGCCAGCCGCCGGTGTCGGCAGCGCCTTCCTGCTGGGGTCAGGGCGTCCCGGGCTCAACTCGCTGCTGCTGGGAGCGGGCCTGGCCGTCACCCTGGTGCTCGACGTGGTGCTGATCCCGGCTCACGGCGCAGTCGGGGCCGCCTGGGCGTCGGCGGTGGCCTATCTGTTGACCGATGTCCTGCTCGTCCTGGTCATGTGGCGTCTGACCAGGCCCCGGCCATGACCCGGCCCGCCATGACCCGACCGACCGCCACCGTCCGGGCCGTCGTTACATTGCTGTGCACCCTGCTCGCGGTGTCCGGCTGCCAGACGGCGCCGCCCACCGGGTCGACGAGGCAGCAGACCGTCGCGTCCACGGCTCTGCCGCGCATCCCGTACGTCGACCTGGTCGACGCGATCGCGGCACAGCGGGCCAAGGTCTGGATCGAGGTGGATCTGGTCAAGGCCTGGCAGGCGGGACCTGGGCGCTATGCCGACGTGCTCAACATTGCCGTGAGGCTCGCCAGCCGTCCGGGGGTGGTGGGCCTCAAGATCGCCGACGAGCTGGGGTACCACGACGGCATCGACACCCCCGCGCGGGCGCGGGAGTTCCTGGCACAGGCATCGCGCGACATCCGCTCCCGGCTGCCCGGCACCAAGATCCTGGTCGACATGATCGTCCCGCAGCTCGGGTGCGTGGCCTGGGTGGTCAAGCAGGCCGAGCGGCTCGACTGTGCCACCGCGGCTGGCAACACCAGCCCTGCCGCCGCGATCGACGCGGTCGACAGCTATCTCGCGGCCAAGACCTTCGACGTGCTCGACCTCAGCGCCGGCCTGCGCGCCCCGGCGGACTACAGCGCGTGGAAGACGACCCGGGACGAGGCCATGCGCGCCGTCTGGGAGGAGGTCGTCCGGCGTCAGTGGGGCGTCCTCGTCACGCTCCAGGCGCGCAAGGCGCTGGCGCATGCCGGGTCGTACGTGGGTGGCACCGCGCAGGCGGAGCAGGACCTGCGGACCTTCGTGGACATCCCGCTGGCCAACGGCGCCCAGGCCGTTGACATCTGGACGTGGAGCCAGCAGTACAAGGGGACGACCTACCGGCTCTCCGATCCCGGGCTGAAGACGAACCCACTCATCGCCGGTCTGGCCCGGCGTCGCGCGGCCGGAGCCCACCTGTTCACCCACATGACACCGTCATCGATTGAGGTCAGCACCACGACCGACGTCTTGGCGGCCACCGCCCTCTTCGCCAGTGTCTTCGTCGCGGCAGGTGCGGGATGAGCGCGCTGGCGGGCCGACCAATGTCCTCGGCGAAAGCGGCTGCGACCACACGGCATACGGCCGTTGGCCCCTGGCGACGGACGCTGGACGTGGTGGGGGCGGGGATGGGGCTGGCACTGCTTGCCCCCTTGCTGGCAGCCATCGCCTTGGCCATCAAGCTGACCAGCCCGGGGCCGGTCCTGTTCCGACAGACCCGACTGACCGGCGGCCGGCGCGAGTTCACGATCCTGAAGTTCCGGACGATGCGGGTCACCCGGGGCGGACCCGAGGTCACGGCGCCCGGTGACCTGCGGATCACCACGGTCGGAGACTTCCTGCGGCGCACAAGCCTGGACGAGCTGCCCCAGCTGGTCAATGTCCTTCGCGGCGAGATGACCCTCGTCGGGCCTCGCCCGGAGACCACCGCGCTCGCGGCACGCTATCCAGGCGAATGTCAGTGGGTGCTCGAACACCAACCCGGACTCACCGGGCCGACGCAGGTACGGATGCGGGACTTCAACAGCATCCCCGTCGACGTGGTCGACGCCGAGCAGTGGTACCTCGAGCACCTGGTGCCGCAACGCGTGGTCATGGACGCGACCTATCTGGATCACCCCACCGTCGCGGCGACTCTTCGTGTCCTGATCGACACGGCGAACCACCTGATCAGCGCAGAGCCTCGGCAGGCTGCAGCCGACGAGTCACCAGCGGGTCACAGCGCGCGTTGAGGCAACGGCCCGTCGCCAGGTCGAAGTCGAAGTTGTGTCCCAGACACCGCAGGACCCCGTTGTGGATGACGCCGCCCTCAGAGAGGTCCTCGCCGGCATGGGGGCAGTACCGGCTTACTTCCCAACGGTTCTCACCGTCCTCGACCACGACGGTGTCCTCGGGGTCACGGCTGGTCTCGAACCGTTCCACTGCGCTGAGTGCCTCGGCGTTGGCATGCTTGAGCAGGCCGACGAGGTAGTCGTTGTAGACGTCAGGATCACGCCAGGCGGACACCCTAAGCGAGAGCAGCAGATCCTCCCAGTGCATCTGCCCGCGCAGAACCGGGTCCAGCCAGCGCGCGGCGACACGCAGGCGGTACTGCGGAGTCTCCTCACCCGGCAACAGGCTCACCCTCACCGTGTCCGGGCCGAGTCGAACGTCCCAGGTGCCGCCGTCTGCGCCGAGGACCTCGAAGCGCACCGTCATGCCGATCCGTCGCAGGAAGTAGTCGGACAGCCCGCCCAGACGCGTGAAGTGCTCGACGAACCGGTCGGAGAGCCCGCTGCCCAGAGGTGGGTCCGGATAGGCACGGTAGACCTCGTCGATCTCGCCCCGACGCCGATCGGCATATGCGGCAAGGTAGCCCGAGACGTCGTTGTAGGAGAAGTCGCTCCACCTGGGGTCCGGTGTCACCACTCCTGTCGCCACGTCGATCCGGTCTCCAGGCATCAGCGCCGCACACCGTTGGGCAGGGATGCGCTCTCTCAGGAACGCCACCGCCTGGGACTGGTCGGGGAAGATTCCGGGCTCGGGGATGGAGGCGTTGTGATGAGCTACGGCCGGGTCCAGGAAGCAGGGCGGGCCGGCATACGGCATGGCGATCCGCGGAGGTGCGGCGCGCAGCAGTCGCGCCACGGCCCTGAACTTGCCGTTGCG
>JAYSQM010000403.1:0-5069 GCA_043721575.1 Phycicoccus sp. | reverse complement strand
GCGGCCAACGGCGAGTACGTCGACCTGATCGCCGAGGGCATCATCGACCCGGCCAAGGTCACGCGCTCGGCGCTGCAGAACGCTGCGTCCATCGCCGCGCTGTTCCTCACCACCGAGGTCGTCATCGCCGACAAGCCCGAAAGGGCCGCTCCGTCGGGCCCGGGTGGCGACGAGATGGGTGGCATGGGCTTCTGACGATCACGCGAGCGCAGCGAGCGATCAGGAGCAAGGCCCAACCGGGGCGGCTCCCAGCCCGCTGGCTCGTCGATCTGAACGACGCTGCGTAGCAACGATGCGAGGGCGGTTCCCCGAGAGGGGAGCCGCCCTTCGCATTCCCAAAGCGCCCTTCTTGCGCTGAAACCACCGAATCCGGCAGTGGGAGAGTGAAATTCGGTGGTTTCGGCGCAACAAGCGGGGAGATGCTGGAAGCACTAGGGTCGGCAGCCAGAGGCAGGGAGCAGGCGATGGCGATCTGGATCGACCCACCACGCTGGCCCGCGCACGGCCGGTTGTGGTCACACCTGATCAGCGACATCTCCCTTGACGAGCTGCACACCTTCGCCGCGCGGGTCGGCATACCTGCTCGTGGGTTCGACGGCGACCACTTTGACGTGCCACAGGAGCGGTATGCCGCGCTGGTCGCGGCCGGCGCGCGCCCCACGGAGGGCAAAGAGGTCGCCCGTCTCCTGCGTGACAGCGGGCTGCGGTTCCAGAAGCGCCAGGGGGAGCGGTCGCTCGGGGCATACCGCAATGTGTTGCCCCATCTCGAGGTTGAGCACAGCCTTCATCTCGTTGCCTCACCCCTGCCGACTCCCGACGGGCTCACTGCCGCCGCAACGGTTTTCGTCACCGACGCCGGCGGCGCACTGCTGCTCGTGCGCACCGTGACCCGCGACGCGTGGGGAGCTCCGGCGGGTGGGCGTGAGCCGGGCGAGACGGTGCTCGAGTGTGCGACTCGCGAGACGTGGGAGGAGGCAGGTCTACGCATCGACCCTGCGACGCTGAGGCCGTGCGGCTATGAGCGAGTGACCTTGGACGAAGGGCCGAGCGGTCGATGGCCGAACCGTCGCAACTACGTCGCCTGCTTCGCCACGGTGCTGGAGGACGTGACTCCGCCGGTCGCGCCGCGCGCCGTGGACGTCGACGCAGCCGAGTGGGTGCACTGGCCCGAGGTCGAGCGCCGTTGCAGCGGTGAGTTCTGGTGGCCGTTGTTGGCGTCGTTGATCACTGGCGCAGACGGGCCAGCTCGCGGCCGAGGTTGATCCGCGCAGGCGTCTCCCAACCGTGCAGGGCGGGTGACGTGCGATAGATCGTGTCGCGGTGGAGCAGCGGCTCGAGAATGGCGGCACGACCGTGCCGGTATGCCGTGTCAGACACGTGCGCGTACTCCTCGCGAACCTGATGGCAGTAGCCGTCGAACCGGTCCTCCGGCGCGGACAGGATCCACAGGTCGGCGTCGTGAAAGGCCGCCTCGAGGGGCTCTGCGTCATCGGCGTCGTGGCTCACGGTGATCCGGATCAGCCGGTCGATGGTGTCGATGTGCTCGTCACCGGTCCCGAGCTGTGCCAAGGTGTCTCGGGCGAGGGCGGCGCTGTCTGCTTCGTTGGAGCCCGCCCTGGCGCCCGGGTCGTGGATCGCGTCGTGGAACCACGCGGCCAGCCGGGCGACCGAGCCCTGACGGTCGTCGATCTGGCTGGCTTCCTCGAGCTCCTCCAACGCCCAGAACATCTCCACCAGGTGCCTGGTCGTGTGATAGCGGCGGGCAGGCTCGGCCCATCGCGCCAGTAGGTCTGCGCCCGCGCGCGCGACGGCGTCGTTGTGGGCGTGCGGCGACACGGCGCGCACGTCCAGGGTCCACCAGGTGATCAAGGCCGGCATGATCGTCAGTCTGTCAGCCGGCCAGCTCGACGGGCAGCTCATCGGCGTGGACCACGATCAGCTCGGAGACCGCGCGGGTCAGCACGACGTAGAGCCGGCGCAGCCCTGTCCGCCGGTCAGGCTCGGCGGCAGCGATGGCAGATGGTTCGACGACGATGACTCGGTCGAACTCCAGCCCCTTGGCCACCGTAGCCGGGATGACATCAACCTGGTGGTCCACGTCGCCATGGTCCGCGCCCAGCACCCCGTGATCAACTCCCCTGCGGGTCAACGCTTTCGAGACCGCGTCTACGTCAGCGTCCGGGGCGATGACGGCGACCGAGCCCGGCTCGCGAGCGGTCTCGACGACGGATCCGGCGACGTGGTCATACAGCCCGGCGCCGTCGACGCGCACGATCTCGAGACGGCCGGGGTTGTCTCGCACCGACACCGGCGCGCCCAGGTCCGGTGCTATCGACGGCAGCAGCCGGGCTGCATAGTCGATGACGCTCGCGGGCACCCGGAACCCACGTTCGAGGATCTCGATGACGCCGTCCGGTTTGCCGAGGTGCCCCAACGAGGACTCCCACGAGTCGGTGGCCCAGGGCGTCGTGCCCTGCGCCAGGTCGCCCAGCACCGTCGCCGAGCCGGTCGAGCATCGTCGCCCCACCGCGCGCAGCTGCATCGGTGACAGGTCCTGGGCCTCGTCGAGCACGACGTGGCCCAGGCTGGGGGTGCGCCTGAGGTGGTCGCTGATCTCGTCGAGCAGGACGGTGTCGGCCACGGACCAGCGGGCCGTGCCGCGGTTGGCAGGAGGGGTGTCCCACAACAGTATTGAGCGTTCCTCGTGGCTGAGCAGATCGGCGGCGTGTTTCTCCAGAGTCCTGGCGTCCGAGAGCAGGCTGAACAGCACGGCCTTCGGGTCGAGTGCGGGCCACATCTGAGCGACATACCTCCTGACTGCCGCGGAGCGGGCCACGGCATCCTGCACGCGGTCGTCGGGGGAGTCGCCGGCTTGCTCCATCTGCAGCAGGATCGCGTGGGCCAGCCGGTGCGGCAGCATCTGGCGGGCTGCGTCGTACCTCACCCCGCGGGTCCGCAGCTCCTGCGCGATCTCGGCCACCTGGTATGCCGGCACGCGCCACTTGTGCGCGCCGCGCGGCAGCACGAGTGCCTCCGTGGGCGTCCGTACCTGCGACCACACGGCAGCGTGCACGATCTCCGCAAGGCGTGGGTCTCCTTTGAGGACAGCGGTGTCGACGCTGTCCCGCCCGCGCACGGGCACCGACGCGAACAGCTCGTCGATGGTGCTGTGACGGACCTCGACCTCGCCGAGAGCCGGTAGCACGGCGCCGATGTGGTCGAGGAACGCGCGGTTCGGACCGATGACCAGGACGCCACTGCGGGCCAGTCGCTCGCGGAAGGCATAGAGCAGCCACGCCGCCCGGTGCAGGCCGACCGCAGTCTTGCCGGTGCCGGGAGCACCCTGGACGCAGACCGTCGTGCCGACGTCGGCACGCACGATGACGTCCTGCTCGGGCTGGATCGTGGCGACGATGTCGCGCATAGGTCCCACCCGTGGCCGCTCGATCTCACCGGCAAGAATCTGGCTTCGGAAGGCTGGCCCGGTCGACGCCGTGTCCTGCTCGTCCCCATCGAGCCGCTCGTCCTCATAGGCCGTCAGCTGACCCCGGTCGATACCGAACCGGCGACGCCGGCTCACGCCCATCGGCTCGGTCCGGGATGCGCGGTAGAACGCGGTGGAGACGTCGGCCCGCCAGTCGATGACGACGGGGTCGCCGTGGGAGTCGGCGACGTGGCGTCGCCCGATGTACCAGCGCTCCGGCGCCGGGGCGTCGGTGCGCTGCTGGTCGATCCGGCCGAAGAACAAGCTGGTGGTCGGGTCGTCGATCAGTGACTGCGCGCGGCGGTACAGCGTTGCTGCCAGGAACTCGTTGGAGACCCGGTCCCCACCGTGGGCCTCCAACGACAGCGTCTGCTCGCGCATCCGGGCGAGCTCGGCGCGCGCACCGGCAAGGTAGTCACGCTCGCGTTGCAGCTCCGGGGCAACAGACATGACGACAAACGCCTTCCGCGGGCAGGTGCAAGAGGGTGAGCCGTGCAGCCTAACCTGCGAAGGCGTATGCCGGTAGCGCGTGTGGCGGGGGAACCGCGGCGCTACTGGTTGGTGGTCGGCTTGCTGGTGAGTGTGACGCTGATGTCCTTGCTCTGACCATCGCGCACGATCTTGAGCGTCACCTTGTCGCCCACCGTGCGCTCGCGCACCTGGGCCACGAGGGACAAGGACCCGTCGATCGACCTGCCGTCGACGGCGATGATGGCGTCGCCGGCCCGCAGGCCTGCGTTGTCGGCGGGAGTCCCGCTGACCACCTTGGTGAGAACCGCAGCAGCGCGCTTGGCGGACCCTTCGGCCACGACGGCGTCCTTGGAGCTGACCCCGAGGTACGTGTGCGTGGCCTTGCCGGAGGCGATCAGCTGGTCGGCGATCGACCTGGCCTGATTGACCGGGATCGCGAAGCCGATCCCGATGTTCCCGCTCTGCGAGGACGAACCGCCGGAGGACCCGAGCGAGGCGATGGACGAGTTGATCCCGATCAGCTGTCCGCCGGCGTTCACCAGGGCGCCGCCACTGTTGCCGGGGTTGATCGCGGCGCTTGTCTGGACCGCGTTGGTCACGACCGGCTCACCGGCGGACTGCTGCCCCAAGGGGTCGCCGGACTGCTGGTTGGAGGTGGTGACGGGCCGGTCGAGTGCGCTCACGATGCCGGTGGTCACGGTGCCGGCCAGGCCCAGAGGGTTGCCGACAGCCATGACCGGTTCGCCGACGGTGAGGGTGTTGGCGTCGCCGAGCGCGATGGCCTTGAGGTCGTTCGGCGCGTTGGTCAGCTTGATGACGGCCAGGTCCGTGGAGGGGTCGGTGCCGACGACGGTCGCGTCATACGTCCGCTGGTCGTTCAGGGTCACCGAGATCTGCGAGCCCTGCCCGCCGGCTGCCACGACGTGGTTGTTGGTCAGGATGTTGCCCTTGGCGTCGAAGATGACGCCCGAGCCCTGGCCACGCCCCTGGCCACTCTGCACGGAGATGGCGACCACGCTGGGTGACACGGCGGCGGCGGTGACCGACCAGTTGGGGGCGGACGCGTCGGCCTGCACCACCGGCGCCGCGGAGGTGATCGCGCTGGTCCGGGCCC
>JAYSQM010000402.1:0-1275 GCA_043721575.1 Phycicoccus sp. | reverse complement strand
TGCTGCCCGGCCGAGGGTCTGCAGCTGCCCGCTCCGAGCGAGGTTCCCGCGGTCGCGGAGTTCGTCGGGCGTGAGATCTGCCCGCTGGCCGACCGCTCGGCACTGGCCGATCAGCTGGAACCGAGCAGACCCCTGCTGAGCCGAGCGGTATCAGCCCTGGCGGAGCAGTGGCTGGAGCGAAGGCTGGAGGCCGCGCACGCCGGGCAGACCGAGCTCGATGAATGTCGTGCGAGCGAGCTCGACGTCTGGTCGCTGGTCCTGTGCGACCAGGACGACGCTGAACCGATCCAGGCTCTGCCGTCGCACGATCTGGCCATGCTCGCCGTGTCGCTGACCGATGTGGACCTACGCGACGGGCTGATCGCGTGGCTGTGCCCCGGCACCCTGACCCAGGAGCTGATCGACCCGATGCTGCTCGTCCAGATGAGCCAGGCCCTGCCTGCGCCGCGGTGGCTCGACGGGGACAGGGGGGACATTGCTCAGGTCATCGGCCTGCAGCGGATCGAGCGCCGGCTGTGTGAGCTGTGCGCCGCGCTGCCGGACGTGTGGGCGGTATCGGCCCTGACCGTGCTCGCATCCTTCACCTGGTGGCGCGGAGATGGTGCCCTGACCCGTATCGCGCTCGATCGTGCGCTCAGGATCGATCCGCACTACCGCCTGGCCCAGCTGCTCGAACGGATGGTGGACCTGGCCATCCGGCCCCACCGGGCATCCGCCTGACCACCGTTTGGCTCGCGATGCTGCTCACAAGATGGACACGAGATCCCGATAAGTGCTCAGAATCCGTATAGTTGCGAACAGGTCATGAGTCCCAGCAACAAGCCCCGGCTTGCTGGGCGGCAACCCTCCTCCGCGGTGGGGTGCCCCGGGTGATGACCCGGCCGGCTCGGACCAGAGCGGGCAAGCGCGGGCCTTGACCCCCATGGCGGGCCCAGATCTTCCGGGAGCCCATCGTGAGCGTCACCTCAGACCATCACCGAGTGCGAGCCGTGAATCCTTCGCCCCAGCCCCAGCCCCAGCCCCAACCCCAACCCCAGCCCCAACCCCAGCCCCAACCTGACGAGTCGGCAGCCTGGTCAACGGGAGCCTGGCGCGAGGGGTCGGCGCCAGGGTCGCGGCACCTCGTGGACATCGGCAGCCTCCGCCTCGAGGCCGGAGCATCGCTGCCTCAGGTGCGCGTCGCTTACGAGACATGGGGGACCCTCAACGCAGCTCGGGACAACGCGATTCTGGTCGAGCACGCCCTGACCGGTGACAGTCATGTCTCGGGAGCAG
>JAYSQM010000401.1:0-2410 GCA_043721575.1 Phycicoccus sp. | reverse complement strand
AGCAGCAGCGCCAGCGTCACCCAGACGCCTTTGAAGACAGGGGAGCTCAGCGTCCGCGCCAGGACAGTGGGGAGTGGACGTCCGGAGTCGGCGCGCAGTCTGGGCTCCGGCCAGAGTGCACCCAGTGCCACGAACGACACGAGCAGTGCCGCCACCGCACCGATGACGACGGCGGTGAACGGCAGCGGCAGGTCCTGACGTGTTCCGACGCCATGGGCAGGCAGCGCGGCGATGGCGGCAACGATTGGGGTGGGGTCGCCCACGGCTCAGCGGACCGCGACTTGGAGCAGGCGTAGCTCGGGATCGTGGAGTTCGATGTCGTAGACCCCGGGCTGGGCGCCTTTGACCGTGATCTCCAGCTGCTGGCCGGCCTTGATGTCCCTTTCGATGTTGAACCCGTGCGCATGCAGCGTGTTGTCGTGGTCGCTGGTGACGGCGATGGTCAGTGACTGACCCACCGCGATGTTGACCATCTCGGGCGTTGGCGTGACCTGCTTGCCCGTGACGACGACGTCGATCCGCCTGCTTGCGGACGTGGGCGCGGACATGGGCGCGGACGTGGGCGCGGACGCGGACGTGGAGGGTGAGGCGGACGGCGCGGTGGAGGGGACAGGGCCGGCCTGGGAACAGGACGCGAGAACGACTGCGGTGGTCAGGCCGAGGGCAAGAGCCAGGGGGGGCTCGCGCAGTCGGGTCATCTTCGTCACGGTCCGCAGTCTAGGTCGCGTTGTCTGACACGATGAGGACGTGTCCGACCGGTTGACCTCCCTCGATGCGTCCTTCCTCTACATGGAGGAGTCGACGACGCCCATGCATGTCGGCTCCGTCATGGTCTTTCAGCCACGGGACGAGGGATTCGACTACGACCGCCTGGTTTCGTTGATCTCCACCAGGATCGCCTTCGTTCCGCGCTACCGGCAACGGGTCCGCGAGATACCGGGGCGTCTTGCCAACCCGGTGTGGGTGGACGACGAGGACTTCGACGTGACCTATCACGTTCGCCGTTCGGCGTTGCCACGCCCGGGCAGTGACGACCAGCTGCAGGAGTTCGTCGCGCGCATCCAACCCCGGCCTCTGGACCGTCGACGACCGCTGTGGGAGGTCTACCTGGTCGAAGAGCTTGCCGAGGGCCGCTTCGCGATCGTGACCAAGTCCCACCAGGCCCTCGTGGACGGCATCAACGCCATCGACATTGCTCATGTGATCGTCGACGGCGAACCCGACCGTGAGGAGCCGATCACCGACACGTGGCGGCCGGCCCGTGAGCCCAGCGATGTCGAGCTCATCACGTCGGCCCTCGTGGACGCCGTTCGCCGCCCCAGCCAGATCGTCGACAACGTGCGTGGCGGCGCCGCGGACGTCAAGGCCGTTGGCGGGCGGGTGCTCTCGGCGGTTGGCTATGTCGTCTCGACGGTCGCAAGAACAGCGGCCCGTCCGGCCCCGGCAAGCCCGCTCAACGCCGAGATCGGCGAGGCGCGACGCTACGTCATGGTCGGCACCGATCTGGCGGACTATCGCAAGGTGCGCAGCCGCCTGGCGCGCGGCAACTACGCAGACGACGTGACGATCAATGACGTTGTCCTGGCAACGATCTCGGGAGCACTGCGGTCCTGGCTGCTCACTCGTGGCGAGGTGGTCCACAGCGCGACAACCGTCCGTGCGATGGTCCCCGTCAGCGTCTATGACATCGACGACACCAGCAGGGTCGGCAACCGGCTCAGGGCGTGCTTCGTCGATCTGCCCGTGGGGGAGCCGGGTGCGTGGATGCGGCTGCACCAGATCGCGTTCGCGATGCGTCAGCAGATGGAGGGTGGCCAGGCCGTTGGCGCCGAGTCCCTCGCAGGGCTGGCCGGATTCGCGTCGCCGACCTTGCACTCCCTGGGCGCCCGACTCGGCAGTGCCATGTCCCGCCGGCTGTTCAACGTGGTCATCACGAACGTTCCCGGTCCACAACTTCCCCTGTATGCCGGTGACGCCCTGATGCTCTCCACCTACCCTGTGATGCCGTTGGCGCGAGGGCAGGCGGTGTCGATCGGCCTGACGTCCTACGACGGCGGTGTGTACTTCGGGCTGAACGGTGACCGTGATGCCATGCCCGACCTGGACGTCCTGGGACAGTGCCTGGTCGACTCACTGGCCGAGCTGGTCGAGAGCAGGGGCGCGAGCAGATGACTGGGGCAAGCCGGCGGGGCCTGGTGCTCGGCGGTGGCGGCGTTCTCGGCGCGGCGTGGATGGTCGGTGCCCTACAGGCTCTCCAGGACGAGACGGGGGTCGATGTCCGCGACTTCGACTCCTTCGTCGGCACGTCTGCAGGGTCGATCCTGGTCGCCCTGTTGGGCGCCGGGGTCAGCGTGGGGGATCTGGTCACCCACCAGCGCGGGGGCCAGCTCGAGTCGGGCCCGTTGGCCGG
>JAYSQM010000400.1:0-3461 GCA_043721575.1 Phycicoccus sp. | reverse complement strand
ACGAGCTTGAGGCGCCCGACCAGGACGCCCAAGCCGGTCGAGTCCATGAAGGAGACGTCCTCGAGATCGACCACCAGATGGTGGCGACCCGCCGAGATGTGCTCATCGAGACGCTCGCGCAGCACTGGGGCCGTGTAGACGTCGATCTCGCCGCCGACGTGAACGACGGTCACCTCACCGCGAGCGTCGCTGGAGATCGACAGTTCCACGTGCTGCTCCTCGTCGTCCGGGGGCCGCGATTGGCGGCTCGAGATTCCACCCTAGCCCGACAGCGGAGGCGGAGGCGGACGGCATACGGTTTGGACGATGCCCAACGACCGTCCCCCTGCGAACCGACGGGCCTTCGACCCCCCGGAGGTGCTCTCACGTCTGTCCAGCGGGCGGCGCAGGGAACGGCTCGTGCACGTCCACGAGGTGCCTGCTCGCCAGGAGCGCGTTGCACCATGGCCCGACTGGGTTGCCCCAGCTGTCTATTCGGCCTTCAGCACGTCTGGTATCACGGCGCTGTGGTCTCATCAGCGCGAGGCCGCCGACCTTGCCCATGATGGCTCTCACGTCGTCATCTCGACCGGCACTGCGTCGGGCAAGAGTCTCGGCTATCTCCTGCCGGTGCTCTCCGACGTCGTCGATGGTGCGGCCGCCCCGTCCGGTCGGGGCGCCACCGCGCTCTATCTCAGCCCCACCAAGGCTCTTGCCGCTGACCAGTTGGCGCGCCTGACCGCTCTGGCCATCCCCGGGCTGCGGGCTGCGACCTACGACGGTGACACCCCACCGGACGAACGCCGCTGGATCCGCGAACACTGCCAGTACGTCCTGACCAACCCGGATCTCATCCATCACTCACTCCTGCCCGGCCACGAGCGATGGGCCCCCTTCCTGCGGTCTTTGCGCTACGTCGTGGTCGACGAATGTCATGTCTACAGAGGGGTTTTCGGCTCGCACCTGGCTGCGCTGCTGCGCCGTTTGCGCCGAGTGGCCGCGCACTATGGCGCCTCCCCCACCTTCATCCTCGCGAGCGCGACGGTCGCCGACCCCGCAGCTCAGGCCAGTGCCCTGATCGGTATGCCGGTCCGGCCCGTCATCCTCGACGGGTCGCCGCGGGAGTCGATGACCTTTGGCCTGTGGGAACCCGGCCTGGTGCCCGGCCGTGGGGGCAGTGACGTTGACAGGCGTGATGCGCCACATCGGCGCAGCGCCATTGCCGAGACCGCCGACCTGCTGGCGGACCTCGTGGCCGACGGCGTGCAGACCGTGGCATTCGCCCGCTCTCGTGCGGGAGTCGAGGCGGTCGCGGCGAGCGCACGACGGTCGCTCAGCGAGGTGGCCCCGGCGCTGGGACCCACCGTCGCGGCATACCGCGGTGGGTATCTGCCGGAGGAGCGCCGCGAGCTGGAGAAGCGCCTGCGCTCGGGTGCGCTGCGTGGTCTGGCGGCAACCAATGCTCTTGAGCTGGGCATCGACGTGAGCGGTCTGGACGCGGTCCTGATGGCAGGTTGGCCGGGGACCCGGGCATCCCTGTGGCAACAGGCCGGGCGGGCGGGACGCACCGGATCTCGTTCGCTAGCAGTCCTGGTCGCCGGCGACGACCCGTTGGACACCTATCTGGTCCACCATCCCGAGGCATTGTTCGACCGACCAGTGGAGGCCGCCGTCCTCGACCCGCACAACCCCTACGTTCTGGCGCCGCACCTGGCCGCCGCCGCCGCCGAGCTGCCGCTGACTGCGGCCGATGCGCAGGTGTTCGGGCCGACCATGGTGGGCCTGCTCGAGGTGCTGGTGGCGCGTGGGTTGCTGCGGCGACGGCCGCGTGGGTGGTTCTGGACGCGATCCGAACGAGCCACCGAGCACGTCTCGCTGCGTGGCACCGGCGAGACAGTGCGCATCGTCGAGCGGTCGACGGGACGCGTGCTGGGCACGGTCGACGGACCGGCAGCCCACTCGAGCGTCCACACCGGAGCGGTCTATGTGCATCAGGGCCAGCCCTACGTGGTGGCCGACTATGACGTCGAGGACGCCCACGCGATCGTCGTGGCCGGCGATCCGGGGTGGTCCACGCAGGCACAGTCCGTGAGCGCGTTCGACATCGGTAGGGTCGAGCAGTCGCAAGCGTGGGGACCGGTCGAGCTGTGTTTCGGCAGCGTGGATGTGCGCTCCCAGGTCACGTCCTTCCTGCGCAGACTTCCCGGCGGAGAGGTCCTGGGTGAGCACCCGCTCGACCTGCCGGAGAGGTCTCTGCACACCAAGGCCATGTGGTGGACCATGACCGAGGAGATGCTGGATGCAGCGGGGGTCGCCAGGAGAGATATCCCGGGGGCCGCCCATGCTGCCGAGCACGCGGCCATCGCCATGTTGCCCCTGGTGGCCACATCGGATCGTTGGGACATCGGCGGCGTCTCGACCGCGCTTCATCCGGACACAGGTCGTCCGACGATCCTGATCTATGACGGTCATCCCGGAGGCGCAGGGTTCGCGGAGCGGGGGTTCCATGCTGCCACGATCTGGCTGACCGCAACGCGGGACGCCATCCTGGCCTGCGAATGCGCCACCGGTTGCCCGTCGTGCGTGCAGTCTCCCAAGTGCGGCAACGGCAACGAACCCCTGGACAAGGCAGGCGCTGTCTCGCTGCTGACGGCCGTTCTCGCCGGGTCGCCGCGTGCGGCGCAGCGACGGTCGGGCCGAGCAAAGCCGGGTGATACGCCCGCAAATGGGTAGGATCGCAGACGGTGACGACAAGGTCATCAACGGTTGATGAGTCCTGGAGGCTGCTCCGATGATCGTGTTAGGTCTGCTGTTGATCCTGGTCGCTGCCGGCGCCGCCGTGTTCGCCGTAATGGCCCCGTCGGCCGGCGCGCAGACGATCGAGGTGTCAGCCCTCGGCTTCAAGGTTGCGGCCTCACCGCTGGCCATGTTCATTGCCGGCGCAGTGTCGGTGGTACTGCTCGGCCTCGGGTTCGCCCTGATCAGTCGGGGCGCGCGCCGCAAGGCGAGGTCGCGCAAGGAGCTCCGTCAGCTGCGCAAGGAGCAAGCCGCCGCGGGTGCCGGCACGTCTGCCGTGGCAGGTGAACCTGCGAGCCGCCGCGACCATCGACGCACGGACAGCAAGGCTGGCACGGACAGCAGCACGGACAACAAGGCTGGCACGGACAGCAAGGCTGGCAGCGACATCAGCACGGAAGTGCCAGTCGAGCGGCACCCGGACTCTGAGCCGCCCTCTCCGCGCTGACCGATGCCCGGCCAGGTCTGCGCCCACTGGGTCCCCCTTCCAGAGGGTTCTGCGCCTCATCGCGTCATGCTCAGCCCCAGCTCGGGCCAGGTCCGGCCCGTGACCTCGCCGTCGCGACGCCCAGGCCCCTGACGCCCGCGGGGACGGCAACGCTCAGTCGCACCTCGGTTCCGGACGCGATGCACTGCTGTACCCGTCCGTGATTGACCGCAGCCACCCGAGCCGCGGACTCACAAGC
>JAYSQM010000399.1:0-1394 GCA_043721575.1 Phycicoccus sp. | reverse complement strand
CGCATCGCGGCAATCGCTGATGGTGCACGCGAGGGCGGTCTGTCCCTGTGATGCACGAGCTGTCCGAGATTTCTGAGAAGAGGAACGTCTGATGCCTGGACCCCAGCGTCGAGGAACCGGCGCCGGTGGCGGTGCCGCCAGTGGTGCAGCCGGCGGTGCAGCCGGCGGCGAGCGCAGCGACCGACGTGGTGGTGGTCGCGACCGCGACAACCGCGGTCGGGACAATGCGCCTGAGAAGAACGCTTTCGTTGAGCGCGTCGTGACCATCAACCGCGTCTCCAAGGTCGTCAAGGGTGGTCGGCGATTCAGCTTCACGGCCCTTGTCGTGGTCGGCGATGGCGATGGCACCGTGGGTGTCGGCTATGGCAAGGCCAAGGAAGTTCCCGCAGCCATCGCCAAGGGTGTCGAGGAGGCCAAGAAGGAGTTCTTCAAGGTCCCGCGCATCCAGGGCACCATTCCGCACCCGGTCCAGGGTGAGGCCGCAGCAGGCGTCGTCCTGCTACGCCCGGCCGCTCCGGGTACCGGTGTCATCGCGGGTGGTCCGGTGCGTGCGGTACTCGAGTGCGCCGGTATCCACGACGTGCTGTCCAAGTCCCTGGGCTCGGACAACGCCATCAACGTGGTCCACGCGACGGTTGCGGCACTGCGTGCCCTGGAGCGTCCCGAAGAGGTTGCGGCACGCCGTGGTCTGCCCATCGAGCACGTCGCCCCGGCGGCCATGTTGCGCGCTCGCGCTTTGGGGACCGGTGCATGATGGCTCGTCTGAAGGTGACCCAGACCCGTTCAGGGATCGGTGGGAAGCATAACCAGCGTGAGACGCTGCGCTCCCTTGGTCTGAAACGTATCGGCGACGTGGTCGTCAAGGAGGACCGTCCCGAGATCCGCGGAATGGTCCACACCGTCAACCACCTGGTTGCCGTCGAGGAGGTTGACTGATCATGGCCAAAGAATCGTCCGCGCTCAAGGTTCACCACCTTCGCCCGGCTCCCGGCGCCAAGACCGCCAAGACCCGTGTGGGTCGAGGCCAGGGCAGCAAGGGCAAGACTGCTGGCCGCGGCACCAAGGGCACGAAGGCGCGCTATCAGGTTCCCGAGCGCTTCGAGGGTGGGCAGATGCCGATGCACATGCGGCTTCCCAAGCTCCGTGGTTTCAAGAACCCGTTCCGCACCGAGTACCAGGTCGTGAACCTTGACCGCATCTCGACGCTGTTCCCGCAGGGTGGCGACGTGAGCGTCGAGGACCTGGTGGCCAAGGGTGCCGTCCGTGATGGCGAGCTCGTCAAGGTGCTTGGCACCGGCGAGATCACCGTCACAGTGGCCGTCACGGCTCACAAGTTCTCGGCCACGGCGAAGGACAAGATCGAAGGGGCAGGTGGCTCTGCCACCATCCTCTGA
>JAYSQM010000398.1:0-1861 GCA_043721575.1 Phycicoccus sp. | reverse complement strand
ACCCGAGCCGACGTCTGGACCTCGATGTCGGTATCGGCCCACAGTCGCTCCACCAGCGTGGCCAGGCCGCCGGCCCATGTGACGAACGACATCGGCGGCCCGCTCCTTCGCGTCCGCTTACGGAGGAGCAAGGATCCCCCCGCGTCGGCCACGGCAGCGAGCTCGGGAGTGGTGGCCCGAAGACTGAGTCGGTTGATGTCGCCGGCGTGCAGGCTCCCGAGCACAGGGTCGACCAACCGTTCGGAGACCTGGCGACCGAGTCGTTGGCTAACGAAGTCTCCGACCCCGATGTCACCGCTGAGACGGCGACGCGGTACCAAAGGTTCCACGCTGGCGCGGGCCAGCCCGCCCGGGGACATCACACCCGAGCGCAGCACCGGCCACAGGCGCTGTGGACCCGCTGGACCCACTCCAGCGGGAAGGCGTCGGAGGCCGCGCTGCGTCCACAGCCAGGCCGTACCCCGGTTGGCGTTGATCAGGTCATCGGCCAGTCCCAGCTCGGCGATGAGGGTGTTCATGCCTGGCGCGGACGCGTGCACAGCCTCGGCCCCCACATCGACAGGGTGCCCCGCGACAGCGGCCGTCCGAATCTGTCCTCCGAGCCGAGGCCCGGCCTCGAGCACGGTGACACGGGCGCCCCGCTGACTGAGCCGGCGGGCGGCAGTCAACCCGCTGATACCACCGCCTACGATGGCAACGGTGCGACCAGCGTCCTCCACGCTTGGGAACCGGGTCATCGGGGACCTCTCCTATCTGGAGGATGCGGGGTTGCCCGGGCCGGCTTGGTCGACCCTGGCGTGTGAGTCCCATCCCGAGGCGGTGGTCGGGGCAGGCTCAACCATTGAGACCCACGGCCCCCGTCGTCGACCGGGCCAAAGGTCCCGAAGTCTCGAGCGCCCCACCGCCGCTCGGTGGTCTGTCTCGGGTGGCTCAGGCCGCGTTGGGCGACCCGGGCCAGGGGTCGGGGCCGGATCTCTCGAGAGCTTCGGCGACGAGCTCCTCGTACCGCGATGGGCGTGATGCCCACGCCGGCACTGATCAGCAGCAGCGGGTCCGCGCAGTGAACACCGCCGCGAAGCCTACCGGCCGCTGTGAACGTCAGAGGTAGCGTGAGCCAGCAGACCAGGACGTTCCGGAGGACATGTTGCCAGCAGAAGTCATCACGGCCCTGTTGAGCCCTGTCCCCGGTGCCGGAACATGAATGTCGCAGGGCTGGTTCTGGCCGCCGGTGGCGGATCCCGCTTCGGGCGACCGAAGGCAGAGGTCGAGGTGGGTGGTCGCCGACTGGTGGATCTGGCGATCGAGTCGTGCATCCACGCTGGACTGAGCCCTGTGGTCGTCGTCCTGGGCGCCTCCTTGCTGACACCCATGACACCCATGACGCCCATGACGCCCGATGGCCAAAACGACAACCCCAACGACAACCCCGCCGACGTCAGGCTGGTGGAGAACGCCGACTGGGCCACGGGCATGTCATCGTCCCTGCGGGCCGGTCTGGCAGCGTTGGAGGCTGAACCGGGGATCGATGCCGTGGTGGTCACTCTCGTCGACACCCCCTCTGTCGGCGAGGAACACCTACGCCGCATCGGCTTGGCGCTGCGCGACGGCGCGACGGCCGCCGTCGCGACCTACGCGGGCAAGGCGCGCACCCCGGTGGGACTGACCCGCGAGGTCTGGGCCGACGTGGCCCGAACTGTCGCGGGGGACGAGGGAGCGCGTGGGTGGCTGCGCGCCCACCCGCACCTGGCCACCGAGGTGGAGTGCGCCGACCTGGGCCTGTGGACCGACATCGACATCCCGACCGACCTGCCGGACTGAACAGCCCGGCTCAACGCACCTCGGGCACGGCCTTGGCCAGAGC
>JAYSQM010000397.1:0-1948 GCA_043721575.1 Phycicoccus sp. | reverse complement strand
TGCTGGCAGGGTTGTTCGCCGCGTTCCGTGATCGTGAGGGGTGGGCCTTTGTCGGGACGTTCGTCGCGATCGCAGCCGCCGTGGCCACCCTGTTCCTGGCGTTGTTCCCCGACGTGATGCCCTCCACGACCAGCGCAGCGTTCTCGCTCACGACGACGAACGCAAGCAGCACGGCATACACGCTCAAGATCATGACCTGGGTGGCAGCGATCTTCACGCCCATCGTCCTGCTGTACACGTCATGGACCTACTGGACGTTCCGCAAGCGGATCGGCACCCACCACATCCCGGCGACCAAAGTGGACGCCCTGCACTGATGCGTCCGTTCGACCCCCGACTGCTCACCCAGGTCCCTGCGACGCGAAGGCCGGTGCTCTCCCTCGGGGCGATCGGTGTCGTGCAGGGCCTCGCGACCATCGCACTCGCGTTCGCCGTGACCACCCTGGTCGTCGCCGTGGCCGAGGGCCGCGAGGTGGTGACACCCGGACTGTGGCTTGTGGGCCTGTTCACCCTGCGCGCGCTGCTTGCGGTGGCCAACGAGCTGGTCGGCACCTGGGCCGGGATGCGGGTGTCGACCGTCCTTCGGGAGCGCCTCATCGGGGCTTGGTTGGAGCGGGACGCAGACTCGCGCCCGGAGGCTTGGCGTGCGCAAACCCTGGCGACACAAGGGATGACCAGCATTGAGCCGTATGTCGCGCGCTACCTCCCAGCGCTCGTGTCCGGAACGTTGCTGCCGCTCCTCGCTGTCGGCACCCTGACGTTCGTCGACTGGCCCAGCGCCCTGATCGTCGCGTTCACGGTCCCGCTGCTGCCCGTCTTCGCGGCTCTCATCGGACGCACGACGCAGGAGTCGACCCAGCGCCGGTGGCGGTCGCTGTCGGCGTTGTCCGGCCACTTCCTCGACGTGATGCGGGGCCTGCCGACCCTGGCGTCGTACGGACGGGCCGAGGCGCAGGTGGACACGATCGCCGCGGTGAGCCGGCGGCACCGGCTTGCCACGATGAAGACGCTGCGACTGGCCTTCATGAGCTCGGCGGCACTCGAGCTGCTGGCCACCATCTCCGTGGCGCTCGTCGCCGTGACCGTCGGCATCCGCCTGGCCAACGGCTCGATGCCGCTTTACACCGCCATGTTGGCCATTCTCCTTGCCCCAGAGGCCTACTGGCCGATCCGCAAGGTGGGCGCCGAGTTCCACTCTGCCGCCGACGGAGCCGAGGCACTGGACGTCGTCATCGCCGAGCTGGTCCCCCCCACCATTCGCCGACCGGACACCGCTCCGGCACCGTTTGAGGCCGGTTGGAGGCCCGAATCGGTGCCGGAGCGGTGTTCGGTGGTGGTCGAGGGGTTGCGATACGGATACCCGGGCGCCACGACCGACGTCCTGGGCGACCTGTCCCTCGACCTCCCGATCGGGCTCACGGTCGTGACCGGTCCGTCCGGCGTCGGCAAGTCAACGCTGCTGGAGCTGTTGGCCGGACTCCGCCACCCGAGCGCCGGCACCGTCATCGCACCCCGTTCACATCTGGTCACCCAACGGCCCTTCCTGGCGCCCGGGACCGTACGCGACAACCTCACCCTCGGAATCGGCAGCACCGGCAGTACTGACCAAGTGCTGTGGGAGGTCTTGCGTGAGGTCGGGCTCGACGGCATGATCGCCGCCCTTGCGCAGGGCCTGGACACTCGACTGGGCGACGACGGGTTCGGGCTGTCGGCCGGCCAACGGGCCCGCCTCACCCTGGCCAGGGCCGCACTCTCGAGCGCCCCGCTGATCCTGCTCGATGAGCCCACGGCCCATCTCGACGAGGAATCAGCAGCGTTGGCACACCGCCTGATCCAGGAGTTGGCCGAGCTGCGCACCGTCGTGGCCGTCACCCATCGGCCGGCGCTGCTCACCCTCGCCGACCAACACATCCACCTTGCTCTGCGGCCGAACCTCGCCGAGGCCATC
>JAYSQM010000396.1:0-14300 GCA_043721575.1 Phycicoccus sp. | reverse complement strand
TCCCGCGCTTGTCGTGCGCTGCGATAGAGCTGCTCCGGAGTGCGGCCGTTCGAGGTAGCGATGAGACGCTCACACGCGCCTCCCAATTGCTCGGCGGTTATTGCAGGATCGATGTCTCCCAGGCCTCTACGTATCGACTCGACGGCGTCGACCAGCGATCCCCTGGCGCCCCGCTCGTACTTCGGCGGCCGATCCGACGCCAATGCTGCCCGCACCGTGTTCCTCGCCACCCCAAGCAACCGTGCGATTTCCTTGATCAGAATGTTCTCCGATCGATGCAAACGACGAATCTCTGCCCAGTTCTCCACTGTTATCGCCCTCCACGGGTCTTACGGAGGGGTCAAAATTCGGCCGAGGTGGACGCGACAGGGTCAGTATTCACGCGTCGTCGACAGGGAATAAATGAACCGTTGTTCTTACTCCCGTCGGATAAACTGGGTCCGCCAGTTTATCCGACAAGCTACATTGCGTTAGACGGCGCGGAGGACCCAGAGTGCCAATGCCAGGCCTGTCTCACCCCCATACGCCGCTCTGCCGCGGGCTCGTCGCTTGGTACGGCCTGTTTCAGCTCGCCCATGCTCTCCTCAACGGGCGCTACCTCCTCAGTCCAGGAAGCCCACCCTTCGAGGCACCTCCCGAAGGTTGGCTCCCCCAGACCGTCGCCTTCCTCAACGGCATGGCCGTCGCCGACTTCTTCAATGCTCTTCTCACGCTGGTCTTCGTTTTCGGCTATTTCCGCCGGCGGGCGTGGAGCGCTTGGCTCGGCACCATGACCTTGACGGTCTCGGTCTACGCGCAAGCGGTGTTTCTTTGGGGAACGGTAGAGTCGGGCGCGCTTCGTGGCGTCGGTATCGACTACCTCTGGGTCAACGTGCCGTTCATTCCGGTGCTGGTTCTCTTCGGCGCCTGGTGCTACTGGGGCGCCTCCGGTCGCCTGGCTGACCTGGGCACGTCGAAGGAAGAGCGCGCCGTCTAACTTTAGAACGAGCGGACGGGCCGGAAGCGCCGTGCCAAGTTTTCTGTCCGTAGCGGCCCGCCGCTCCAACCCTCACGCGACCATCGTGCACCGTGGTGCTTGTGCAGTTCACCGGCTCAGGGTTGTGATTCCGCGTGAGGACTTGTCTGAAAACCAAGCCCGAGTCGTGTTGCGACTGTCGACAGGGGCTTGTCCCTGGTCCATAACGTGGCGTCAGGGGTGAGCCTGGTTGCGGCAAGGAGCTTGTGCATCGACGTAACCGATCCCCGCGCCATACAAGGTTTCCTGCTCGATCAGCGTCCCTACCTGAACAAGTTTCACGGCATCCTGCCTGGACACGTTCGACAGCAATTGGATCATGTGTTCGATCGAAGAATATCAGGCTGCCCGGGCAAGGCCGGAATCGCCAAGCTCGCACCTCGACCGTCGCGCAATTTCACCAGCGGCCACGGCCGCATAGCGGTCGGCGACCTCGCTGTCACTTGTCCTCGCGGCCATCTGTCTGCACGAGTCGTGCGCGATGGTTTTCAACGTCGAGGCGGCCGGGAGAGGCAACGGTGGCGTTGCGTTCTTCCAGATGATTCGTACCTTCGGTTCCTCGGCTTGATGAGCAGGACACGCGTGACGGACGCGACCTGTGTGGAATGCGAGAACCACATCGCTCCGAATCGAGGCCCTGCCGCGCCAGCCCTGCGAGCATTCAAGCTGGCTCTGAGCCCGCGGACGTTCGTATTCCGGAACCGCGGGCGACTGAACTAGCTCGTCACGCTGATCGCCTAGCGCACCTGCGGGTCGACAACGTCACCGACTGCAGCACCGACATCCGCGCCTACCTCGAAACCCACGACGGGCGCCCGCACCGCACCTACCGCGAGGCCTACTACTACAGTCGCGTTTGGTTCGACCGGTAGCGATCGCGGCTGAATTCGAGGCCCGAGATCGGCATGATTCCGGGCCTCTCAGCATGGTCGAGACAGCTCCAGTCCCGACGAGAACTGCAAACGCGACTGTAGTAGTAGGGTGAACAGGCCGATCCGGCGGTCAGGGCATGGGGCAGGGCATGGTGCTGGTCATGCCGTCCCATCCTGACTTTCCTTGGTGCATGCCGGGGTTGAGTGCCCCGGAGAAGCCCATCGTCCTAGCGCATAAGGAGACGTGTTGTCCGTACGCTGGACCTGGGTCGGGCGTCGCGGCGAATGCGCCGGCGGCGGGCAGCACGACGGTGCCAGCCACCAGAGCGACCCCGAGGAGAATGCGAACAGTGTTCATGGTCAATGCCTTTCATGGGTGGTGAATGAGCGTCGTCCCCTTAAAATATCACCCCGTTCTGTTCAGACGCAGAGCCAAAGGTCCCGAGGTTGCGATGTTTGGCGTCCAAGACCTTCAGGATATCTCTGCTGCAACGACAAGGGACATTCATGGATCCGACTACCGCGGGCTTGGCTGGTGTGCGCGCGATAACCGAGCTCAGCGGTCGGACAGGAGGACCCGAAAGGTGGACCCCTGCCCGACCCCGGGGCTGGTCACGGTGAGCTGCCCGCCGTGGGCCTCAACCAGGCCCTTCGCGATGGCCAGCCCGATGCCGGATCCTCCGTGAGCCCGATCCCGAGCGGCGTCGACCCGGTAGAAGCGTTCGAACACATGGGCCAGGTGCTCGGCCGGGATGCCCTCGCCGGTGTCCGCAACGGACAGCTCGGCGCCACCCGTCCCGGGCGATGGGGAGGCCGAAATCGTGACCGTTCCTTCGGCGGGGGTGTGCCGCAACGCGTTGTCCAACAGGTTGCTCAGAACCTGTCCCATCCGTTCCGAATCCAGGGGCAGCTCGGGCAGACCGGCGGCGATGTCGGTGACCAGACGAACGCCCTTCGCCTCGTATGCCGCGGCCGCTGCGTCGGCCGCGGCCGTCACCGCCGACCCTGGTTGCACCGAGCGCGTGTCCAGCCGAACCTGTCCCTCTTCGGCGCGGGAGACGGAACTCATGTCCTCGGACAGCCGGGCCAGGCGTCTGGTCTGGGAGCGCAGCAGCTCGGCTGTCTCAGCATCCAACGTCGCGACGCCATCCTCCAGCGCCTCGAGGTAGGCCACCAATGTCGCCACCGGGGTGCGCATCTCGTGTCCAAGGTCGGCCAGCAGTCTGCGGCGGTTCCGCTCGACCGCGTCCAGCCGCCCGGCCATCTGGTTGAACCCGGAGGCGAGCGCGTCGAACTCCGGGCCGAGCCCCGGCCCGGGGACTCTGGCGTCGTAGTGGCCACCGGCAACGTCGCTGGCCGCTGCAGCGATGGTGGCCACGGAGCGCCCGATCCGGCGGGTCATGTACACGCTCACCCCCAACGCTGCCACCAGCGCCGCCAGCAGCGCCACGGACAGCGAGATCGCGTTCGCCGACTGGAAGGCCTCCTCTGTGTGCGAGATCTGGGCAGGGGTGGACCCGAGGTTGGCCCTGGCGAGGTGCTCGTGGAACACCGACGGGCCGACGGTGGCGGCAACCAGCCACGCCGTAAGGGTGCCGGCCAGCAGAACCAGCGTCTGCGCCAGTAGCAGGCGACCGGCTAGGCCAGCCCCTCGACGAGTGGGCTCACCAGTCGGCCGCTTCATGTGCCGTCGCCCATGCGGTAGCCGATGCCGCGGACCGTGCGCACATACCGCGGTGAGCTGGGGTCGTCGCCAAGTTTCCTACGCAGGTGTGCCACATGGACGTCGACCAGGTGCTCGTCGCCGACCCAGGCCTGGTCCCATACGGCGTCAATAAGCTGACGGCGGGAGAAGACCAGCTTGGGTCGGGCCGACATGGTCTCCAGCACGTCGAACTCGGTGCGGGTCAGCGCCACCGCCTCACCGTCGAGGTGAACCTCGCGCCCGGCCACGTCGATGCTCAGCGCACCGAACACTCGCGGCGGACCCTCCTGGGGGGGCTGCCCACTCGCTGTGGAGGCGCGGGGACGGCGCAGCATCACATGGATCCGGGCCAGCAGCTCACGGGGGCTGAACGGCTTGGTCAGGTAGTCGTCCGCCCCGACCGAGAGTCCGATGAGCTTGTCAATCTCCTCGGTGCGCGCGGTGAGCATCACGATGTAGCAATCAGAGAACGTCCGCACGACCCGGCAGACCTCGACACCGTCGATAATGGGTAGCCCCAGGTCCAACACCATCACGTCGGGATCGACCTGCCGGGCGCGCTCGATGGCCTGTTGTCCGTCGTGGGCCAGGGAGACCTCGAAGCCGTCCCGGTCCAGATAGCTGCCCACGAGCTCGGCCAAGGCGCGCTCATCGTCCACGACTAGCACGCGGTAACCGCTTGGCGGTGGTTGTGAGACTGGTGCGCTCGTCGGTTGGCTCATGCCCCCAAGTGTGGCCGATTCCGGTCACAGCCACGGCATCCGGGCCGATCTCAGCCACGGGTTTCAGCAAACCTTCATGGAAACCACCCCGATATCCACACCACCCAGGCGCAGATTGTAGGTGCGTCGGTCGCCATGACCGACCATAAGTAAGGAGATGGTGACGATGATGTGGTGGGGCAGTGGAGCCGGATGGGGCAGTTGGCTGTTCATGATCCTGGGCATAGTGGGGTTCTGGGCCTTGGTCGTCGTTGCGATCATCGCGCTGATCCGCGGTGTCCATGACGATGCAGCCGTCCGAAACGGTCGACCTGCGCGGGAAGAGGACCCGCGCCAAGTGTTGGATGAGCGGTTTGCGCGAGGGGAACTGGACGTGCAGGACTACCAAGAACGCCGCGGGCTCCTCAGCCAATCCTCGCCCGAAACGGTGGGGGTACAGGGTCCGCGTAGTCCGCTGTGAGGACACTTGCGACGTGACCCGTGACGGCATTGGGGAGAAGTTCTCACCTATGCCGTTGCCGACCCTGCCCACCGTCATGATGTACCGCAGGGGAGGGCCGGTCGTAAGCGAGTTTGCGGCATGCGCGGCTGATAGAGATGTCCACGGCCACACCTTCGCCTTGGTGCGCGATGGCGCACGCAAGGACACGGTCATCGAGGGCGACCCGGTGCCAACAGCCGCGATCGCTGTCGGAGTGTCCGCCGCAGCGGCCGACAGTCGGCCGGGTTATGTTCACCAGGACCGGGAGACCCGGTCGTCCTTCGAACCGGGGTCGGGTCAGGGATGTCCGGTGTGGTCCACGCTCGGTACCGGCGCTGGCTCTGCGCCGCCCGCGCCGCTGATCGCCGGGCCGATGACGAACGCTGACAGGGAGAACATCGCGGCAAAGATCAGCAGCCCGATGGCCGGTGCGCGCCAAGTTCCAAACCGTCGGCGCAGGCGCAGGAGAAATGGAATTGAGGCAAGAAATCCCAGCGCACCGAAGAGCGCCGTACCCCCCGATCCTGCGACCAGTGCGGTGCCGGCGAGGAACCCGACGTGATGCAGGACGTGTGGCAGGAGGCCCAGCACCAAACCGATGCCTCCGACGAGCGCGTTCCACACGGAACGCAGCCGGTCACGCAAATTCCGCCCCGCCTTCAGGTTCGCATCGCCACCGGATGACGAAGTCGGCGGCCGCGACACAGGGTCGCTGTGATCACCGGTCATGGCCTGCCATCCCACCTCCTCTCGTGCATCACAATCTCCAGGGACTGATCATTCAAGACATCCACACCTGGGCGGCTGATCCAATGCTGCGTGCGAAGGTCGCCGGGAAGGTCGTCACCCTTGCCGGAGGGCACGACTCCACCATAGTTGAGATACACGCGAGATGACCACGCTGACGACCTGGTGCCCCCAAGAGGTATGGCAGCCGCGGCCTTCGCCGAGCGATGCCTCCACCGCGGACGATCACTGGGATGCGCAGTGGCCAGCGCCGCACGCCCGTTACGCCATTGGCTCCAGGGGGTCCGCACCGGTGACCGGGACACGCGGTGCGCAAGATGCAGACAGGCTGGACGGGATGTAGGTCCCCGCTCAGCACCACCGGAACCATCCGATGTGCCCGGCTGGATGCTCAGGCACAGGTCCGGCCACGTCGACCTTTCATGCGGATCCGGTGACTCACGGGCACGCCTTCAGGGAACCTTCATCAAAATCTCGGGCCAGCTACATACACCGACAGTAGTGTGGTGACACGAGAGCGACGCAATGTTGGCGCATTGATGCGGTACGTCTTCGACGGTATCGCCGCCCGAACCAACGCCGTGATCGATGGAGGTCGACATGTACATCGCGATAGCCCGATTCCCCCCCCCCGTGCCCGCCGAGCGGGACAAGGACTTCCGAGACTGGTTCGCTCGGTCCAATGATCAGTTGCGCGAGATTGCAGGGCTGAAAGCCCGACGTCTGCTGCGCGCATCGGACGGGTCATACACCGCACTGGTGGAACACGAGAGTGCTAGCACGTTCGCGGCCATGCACACGGCTGAACTCGTCTCTAATATCCACGAGCGACTGGGGCAGATACTCGATGACGGTCCGCAGGCCACGAAGTACGACGTCGTGGTGGACTTCTCCACCCCGTAGGGGAACGCCCTGGTCCACGGCAGCGTGGACCGCCGACCGTAGGCCGCCACCAGCGGGCAGACAGCCCCGGCAAGGAACTCGCCGTACCAAGCGCATCCGGATGACCTCAGGTCGTGCCAAGTCAGGTTCGGCAGATATTCGAGCACGTAGCAGGCCTTGGCCCCGATGAATCCCCGCACTGCCGGCACTCGACGACAGCGATGATCTCTTCCCTGCCGTTTATCTCAGGACCGGTGCCAGTGCGGTCAGCGCGTTGACGACGCGGTCGTCAGCGTGGCCGTCATGCGGCTCGGTGAGGTCTACCAGGAGCTTGACCAGGAAACCCATCAGCGCTGGATGCCGCAGCGCGTGGGAGGCACCCATTGGAATGACCCCCGGGGCGGCGAGGAGCTTGGCGAATAGCACCCCGAGCCGGAAGTGTCCGCCCCACGCAGCGGCGACCGCGGCAGGGTAGGCGGCCAGAGCCCGTTCTCGCGCGGGGCCCTGGGGGCGGGCCAACGCCTGCACCACGACCTCAGCCGCCAGCTTGCCCGACTCCATCGCGTAGGCGATGCCTTCCCCAGTGAATGGGTTCACCATGCCCCCGGCGTCGCCGGCCAGCAGCAGCCCGCGCGTGTAGTGGGGGGTGCGGCTGAAGCCCATGGGTAGCCCCGCACCGTCGATGCTCGATAGCGCGTTCTCCTCGCGCAGGCCCCACTCAACCGGTAGGTCGCCGAGCCAGGTCCTGAGCAGTTCGGGCAGACCGGCGCCGGGTGCGCTGCGACGGGCATCCATGCTGCCCAGACCGACGTTGACTGACCCGTCGCCAAGCCCGAAGATCCAGCCGTACCCAGGCAACGCTGCCGGCACGTGAGCCCGGCAACGTCCCTGGGATAGCAGCCACGCTTCGAGGTACTCATCTTGACTGCGCGGACTGCGGTAGTAGCGGCGCACCGCCACGCCCACGGGTCGTCGCTGGTTCCGGTGCAGCCCGAGCCCGATCGCCAACCGACCCGAGGCTCCATCGCAGGCCAGTACCAGCGGCGCCCGGTAGCGAACCTCGACCGCACCGTGGGCCCTGGCCGTGACCCCGACCACCCTGCCCTGTTGGTCCTGGACCAACGCCGTGACCTTGGTCTCCTGGTGCAGGCGCGCGCCCGCCGTGACGGCATGCTCGACCAGTTGCAGGTCAAGGTCGGCCCGTTTGCGGACCAGGCCGAAACCCGGAAAACTGGTCAGCTCAGGCCAGTCGACCTCCAGGTGACGGTTGCCGACCACGATGCGCACGCCGCGGGTGTGCACCCAGCCAGCGTCCTCGCCAACGTCGATGCCGAGATCAACCAGGGCACGCGCTCCTCGAGGCGTCAGGCCATCCCCGCATACCTTCTCGCGGGGAAACAGCGACTTCTCCAGGACCAGGACATCCAGCCCGCAGGTGGCCAGCCAGTATGCTGCGGATGATCCCGCCGGCCCGGCACCGACCACGATCACGTCGGCGTCGTTCCGGGCACCCTCGGCTGGCCGACGACCGACCCCTACGCCGAGTTTCGGGTTCGTGGCCCCACGAGTCAGGCCGACTCTGACTCGTGCGGGCGCCACCGGCAGCTCACTTACCGCCTTCGCCGCCATGGCCGTGGCCTCCCATCCCGCCCATCATCAGCACCATTATCAGGGTGCAGCCGACCGCCAGGACGATTACCCCTGCGCCGACAGTCCCCGAGGCGACCAGCGCGATGGCGATGACCAGCATGGGCACGCAGCAGGCGATCATCATCCATTTGTGCCCCGCGTGGCCACCATGGTCGTGGCTCTGCTGAGCAGAGGGATGGTCGGGCTGGTGGCCGACATGCTGATCGGTGCCAGCGCCCGCGTGATCGCGGTGCGGACCGTCCTCCGGTCGGAACCGTGTGTCGTTGTTGGTCATCATGACCTCCTCAGGGAGCGCGGCAAGTAGCCCAGCTTCTGGTACAGCGGGCAGTGCCCGGTCGCCCCGGTGATCACCAGGTCCAGACCGGCCAGCACGAGCAGCACCTCCAGCGTCCCAGTCAGGATGGTCGGGGAGCCGGCCAATAGCAGGATCCCGAAGACCGCACCAATGAGGCCCAACAGAATGCGCCCCACCCGTTCCGCCGGAGTGATATTCACCTTCCACCGAATGGTCATCGCACATCTCCTTTCAATGCGGTCGGTGCGCCAGAACTGGCGTCAATGCCCCACCGCGCCCTCGCCGTTGCGAGGACCCCGGCCCTCAATGCCGAGTACCTTCAGCGTGATGGTCGCTTATGGCGGGACCCCCTCGAGAACGACGAAGGTTCGATGAAGACTGAAACCCGTAACAGGGCACCGTCGTGCTCGGCCTCGGTGCCGGTGGCACCGGCGAACCCTGCGTCGCGCATCTCTTCACTGCCGCGGAACGGATTGCGATACGGATGCACGCCTTCGCGAGCCGCGGCGAGCCTCCGAAGTGGCTCCTCGTTGCTGACCCCTGGATGTCACGCGGCCAATCTTGGCACCGAGCGCCGATCTTGACGGGATCTTCATGATTTCACGGTCGGGGCGACATAATCGCGACCCTACTCTGGAGATACCCCGGTGGGGTAACTGACCCGGTGTTGAGCGTGACCGTTCCCGGTTACGGGGCACCTGTGGCAGTCGGAGCGCGTCGAGAGGTTTCGTGATGACCACAGCCAGCTACGCAGTCGAGGGACTGACCTGCGGCTACTGCATGGCCGAGGTGCTCGAGAATGTCCATTCGCTGTCCGGTGTGACTGACGTGGCCGTGGACCTCGTCAAGGGTGGTCAGTCACCACTCATCGTGACGAGCGCGACTAGGCTCAAGGTCGACGCGGTGCGCGAGGCCGTCGAGAAGGCCGGCTTCGACCTCACCGCCGCCGAGGGACGAGAGGTGCGCCAGCGCGGGGACAGCCCCTCCACCGCGGACGGCGATACCCGTCCAGATCGTGATCGAATGACGTCTACTCTCGGAGGTGTGAGCTCATGAGCGCCAGTCAGGTAATGATCCTCATCGTAGGAGCCCTGGTTCTGACGGGCCTGATGGCGTGGTACTTCTTCGGGCCGAAGAAGTCCCGCCAGGCCGAGCTGGCCGACGGTGTGCAGATCATTAGGGTCACCGTGAAGGGTGGCTACAGCCCGGATGTTATACAGGTCGCCCCAGGCGTGCCTGTGCGGATGCTGTTTGACCGGCAGGAGTCCGGTGACTGCTCGTCGCGGGTGGTGTTCCCCGACTTCCATGTCAATCAGACGTTGCCTGCATATGCGACGACGGCGGTGGAGTTCCTCCCGGAGGAGCCTGGCGAATACGAGTTCGCCTGTGGGATGAACATGATCCGTGGCCGGCTGCAGGTCGTGCGGAACGGCACAGGGGCGACCGACGCGGCCCCTCGCTCCGACGTAGCAATCGCTCCGCCGCCAGAGAGCGTGGATCATCTTCAGCGTTCGGTCGCGACCGGTGCGGCGGACGGCGCGTCGAGCCAAGGCCCCGCTGAGCAGGCCTCCGGTGACACCGACCCGGTGGGTACCGAGGAGGATGAGCGGAAGCTCGAGATCGCCGACCTCACGCGGCGAGTCATCTTTGGGGCGGTGCTCACCACCCCGGCCCTCTTTGCCGTCATGTTCACCGAGTTCTTCGGTGTGACATGGATGCCGGCGCTGCTGCTGAACCACTGGTTCCAGCTGGCGCTGATCGCACCGGTGATGGTCTACACGGGATGGCCCATCCACCGTACCGGCTGGCTCGCCCTGAGCCACCGCACTGCGGACATGAACTCCCTGATCACGCTGGGCACCATCGCCGCCTTCGGATTCAGCCTCGTCGTGACCGTCGTACCGGACGTGCTGCCCCCGGAGGTCCGGGAGGTGTACTACGAGGCGGTGGGGGTCATCCTCACTCTGATTCTGCTGGGTCGGTTGCTTGAGACCAAGGCCAAGGCCGGCACCGGTGAGGCGATCCGCACGCTGATCGGGCTCCAGCCGCGCACTGCCCGGGTCATCCGTGATGGTGCCGAGCTTGAGCTCCCCATCGAGGAGGTTGTCCTCGGCGACGTGGTGGTCGTCCGGCCCGGTGAGAAGCTCCCGGTGGACGGCGAGGTGCGCGAGGGCACGTCGGCGGTGGATGAGTCCATGGTGACGGGCGAGCCGATCCCGGTGACCAAACGGGGCGGTGATGTTGTCATCGGGGCCACGATCAACCAGACCGGGTCCTTCCGGTACGTGGCCACCAAGGTGGGCGCGGACACCATGCTCGCGCAGATCATCAACCTGGTCCGGCAGGCGCAGGGGTCCAAGGCGCCGATTCAGCGCCTCGTGGACAAGGTCTCCAGCTACTTCGTCCCGGCCGTGATCGCGATCGCAATCTGGACCTTCGTCATCTGGGCGTTGGCCGGCCCGCCGCCAGCGTTCATCTTCGCGCTCGTCGCTGCCATCTCGGTGCTGATCATCGCCTGCCCGTGCGCCCTGGGCCTGGCCACGCCGTTGTCGATCACGGTGGGCACGGGCAAGGGTGCCACGTCGGGAATCCTCATCCGCTCCGCGGAGGCTCTCGAGACGGCGCACAAACTGGACACCGTCATACTGGACAAGACGGGAACGATCACCAAGGGTGCCCCGGCGCTCACCGACGTCCTGGCCGTTGATGGCTTCGCCGAGGATGAGGTCCTGCGGCTGGTCGCCTCGGTTGAGCGTTCCTCGGAGCACCCGCTGGCCGCGGCCATCGTCAAGGGTGCCCAGGCACGCGGTCTTGATCTGGAGGAGCCGACCGAGTTCGACTCAGTGACTGGCCAGGGCGTCCGCGCCCGGCTGGGCGGCCGTTCCGTCCTGGTCGGCAACGATCGACTCCTGAACGAGGCGGGGATCGACCCGACCCCGTTGATTGCCTGGCAGGAGGCCTTGGCCCGCGATGGCAAGACGCCGATGCTCGTCGCGGTTGACGGTCGCCCGGCAGGCGTGATTGGGGTCGCTGACACCCTCAAGGAGGGCTCGGCGGCGGCGGTCGCGGCCCTCAAGAGCCGGGGCATCGACGTGGTGATGATGACGGGGGACAACCGTTTCACTGCGGCCGCCATCGCGCGCCAGGTGGGGATCGGCCGGGTGCTCGCCGAGGTGCTGCCCGAGCACAAGTCGAGCGAGGTCCGGCGGCTGCAGCAGGAGGGACGGGTTGTCGGCATGGTCGGAGACGGCATCAACGACGCACCGGCCCTGGCCCAGGCCGACGTCGGCTCGGCCATCGGTACCGGCACGGACGTGGCTATCGAGTCCTCGGACATCACCTTGATCTCCGGTGCCCTCTCCGGACTGGTGACGGCTATCGACCTTTCCCGGGCCACCATGCGCAATATCCGCCAGAACCTGGTCTTCGCCTTCATCTACAACGGGCTCGGGATACCGATCGCCGCCGGCGTGCTTTACCCGGCGCTCGGCGTGACGCTCAGCCCAATAATCGCCGCGGGCGCGATGGCACTGTCGTCGCTGTCGGTGGTGACCAACGCCAACCGGCTCCGCGGGTTCAAGGCCCCGGACCTGCCTCACGACGTCCTCATCCCGGCCACCGACCCGGTGGTGGAGATCGGACGCGATGAAAAGAAGGAGGAAGTCATGCACGACCAGACCCCTACAGTGACCGACCCGGTGTGCGGCATGAGTGTCGACCCGGCCACGGCGGCGACCAGCATCGAGCACGAAGGTCACACGTACCACTTCTGCTCCCAGCGCTGCGCCCAGACCTTCGCCGCGGACCCAGGCGCTCACGTGAACGCGCCGAGCGCTACCTAGCGCTGCGGTGTCTGCCTCTCGTTGGGACGTGTGCCTCTGCGCGCCGGTGCGCACACGTCCCAAATAGGCGCGGACAGGAGCAAGCGGCTTGTGGCCCAGCCTTACTGGGCATCGCGTCGCGACGGCACTGAGTTGCACCGGAAATTTTCCCGGCACCTTCTTCGGCTACGAGTACCAGCTGCCTGCCGAACTCGAACATAGGAATTCTCATGCTGTGGTTGGCTGTGGCCGGTCTCGGTAGTGCGCTGGCCAGAACCCCGACCATCACCACGGGCCTCGGGGCGGCAGACGGTTCCAGCTACGGCGTCGCAGCAGAGGTGCTCAATACGTCTCAAGCCACCGGGCTGGCGCTAGGGATCGCGCTCATGGGCGCGATTCTCACCTCATTCGATCCCGACGCCGCGTTCAACCGAGAATTCGACGACCGTCACCACAGGGCCTTCATAGAGGGGTTCTCCACTGCTCTCACGGTCAACCCCGGCATCACCGTCTTCGCGGCGATTCTGGCCGCCGTGATGCTGCGTCGCCGTCGGGATGGGCCGCGGTGATGGCGGCTCCCGAGGTTTTCGACGTCATCGTCGTGGGCGCCGGTCCGGGTGGCTCCGCTGCGGCGATGGGCGCCTTGAGGGCTCGACCCAGTGCACGGGTGCTGATCCTCGACCGGGCGCCGCTCGGACGGGACAAGGTGTGCGGCGATGCGCTCGGGCCCGACGCCGTCGCGGAGCTGGCTGACCTGGGCCTCACCGACATACTCCGTTCGAATGAGCGCCGGTCTCGCTTTCGACTCGTCGCCGCCTCGGGCCGAACTCGACTACCGGCTGGTAATGGCCGCCGTCGCCACCGGTGCGATCCACCGTCAGCACACAGTGCGCGAGATCCACCAGCACGTCGGCGGGGTCATAGTTGACGGGAGATACACCACACCGGTGCTGATCGGCGCCGACGGGGCCAACTCGACGGTGCGCCGCGCAGCGGGGCAGCCGCCCAACCGCGGCCGGCATCTGGCCGTCGCCGTCAGGGGCTACGCCCCCGCACCCGACGGATTCGACGAACTGTACATTCGTTGGGACCCGGTTCCCGGCGACGGCCTCGGTTACGCGTGGGCGTTCCCGACCGCCCACGGGAGCGTCAACGTGGGTTACGGGACAGCCGCTCCGGCCACCAGCAAGGCGCGACTGGTGAACCGGGCCGCCGAGCTCCTCCCCGGCTTCGCGGTCGAGTCCACCCGGATGGCCGGACACTTGCTGCCGCTGTCGACGCGTATGCCCCGGCCGGCGGTGGGCCGGGTGCTGCTTGTCGGTGACGCGGCCAGCCTGATAAACCCGCTGAGCGGCGAGGGCATCTTCTACGCACTGGCCTCGGGCGCCCTGGCTGGACGTGCCGCAGTCGCCGCCGATGCCGGTGGCAGCTACGCCCGCGCGCTGCGGGCGAGATTCGGTCGTCAACACCGTCAGCTACGCGCCCTGTATCCGTTGCTGGACCGGCCACGCGTCATCGAGGCTGCCGTCCGAGCCTGCGGGCGAGATGAAAGGGTTTTCCGGCAGCTACTCTCTGTCGGACTCGGTGAGGGCACTCTGGGTATCGCCGATCTGGCCCGCTTCACCGCTTCCGCCTGGAGGCGTTGACCCCGAGAGCGGCTTTCCCTTCGTTCGAGGTGGCGTCCTGAGCTGATTCAAGCTGCTCCTCCACCCGGACCAGCCTGTATCGGAGGTGCCGGGGCGGGACTGGCGGCGGGCCCGCTCAAGGGCGATCGTCACTCGGGCCGCCAGGGCGAAAGCGACGACGAATATCATGGCGCTGACGGCAAAGCTCAGACCGGCGAGCGGGCTGGGCGGGGCCGCGAGTGAACCGGTGAGCGTCCCGGCCATGGCTGTCGTGATGCCCACCAGGATCCAGAGCGACCGATACGCGCGTCTCAGCGGTGACCGGCCTTGCTGGATGGTCGGCATCAGGTCGTTCACAGATGCACTTGAGTCGGGGTGATGGCCATCAGTATGGTCAGCACGATCAAAACCAGCAGTAGCACGAGACCCAAAATCATGGCGATCGGACGCCGACGCCACAACCGGTTCGGGTTGCGGTCGACAAA
>JAYSQM010000395.1:0-2538 GCA_043721575.1 Phycicoccus sp. | reverse complement strand
GGCGGGCTGACCGCGCCGGCCCAGCCGGGTGGGCGTGGGGACAGGAGGCAGGTTTCGCCGGGTTTTCTACATCATTTTTCTACATCATTTCTTCATGGTTCCTGACCACGACCGCTGCACCCGCACGCGACGCTGGAGGTATCCCGGAACACGCGGGGCAGATCAAGGAGGAGTTCACCATGATGGGTTGGTATGGCAACGGAATGGGTACATTCGCATGGCTTGGCATGGGCGCGTTCTGGCTCGTCCTGCTCGGGCTGATCGTGTGGTTGGTCGTGCGGTTGCTGCCCGGCAGCAGCGGCGGCGGGACGACCCGTCCTGCCGGGGAGTCGGCCCTGGAAATCCTCGACCGCCGGCTGGCGGGCGGCGAGATCGACGTGGAGACCTGGCAGGTCCATCGGGCTGCTCTCCTGGGCGCCCAACGCGACAAACGGTGACCGCCATGAGACGTCCACTGCTGGTAGGGGCGTTGGTGGCAGGTGCGGTCTGGTACCACACCTGGCACGGAGCGTTCATCGCCAGGGAGGACTCCTGAACGCGTTGACACCACCGGTGACCGCCACGACCAGCACCCCATTCCGGGCGCTGGTCGTGGACGACGAGCCCAGCCTGATCCGGGTCGTGGCCGGCTACCTCGAGCACGAGGGGTTCGTGGTTACCACGGCACCCGACGGGGAGCAGGCCCTGGCCGCGGCGCGGCGCGACCCACCCGACGTCGTCGTGCTCGACCTGATGTTGCCGGGCATCGACGGCATCGAGGTGTGCCGCCAGCTGCGTACCTTCACCGACGCCTACGTGATCATGCTGACCGCACGCAGTGAGGAGGTCGACCTGCTCATCGGGCTGTCCGTCGGCGCGGACGACTACATGACCAAACCGTTCTCCCCCCGCGAGCTGACCGCCCGTATCCGCGGACTGCTTCGCCGACCGCGCACGACCGCCCAAACCGGAGGTGACCCGCACGTGCGCACGATTGGAGACCTGAGCCTGGACACGCAGTCCCGACAAGTCCGGGTGGGACAGGCCCCGGTGGAGCTGACCCGCACCGAGTTCGACCTGCTGGACGCCCTGACCGAACGACCCAGGCTCGCCTACACCCGCCGCCAGCTCATCGAGCGCGTCTGGGAACCGGACTGGTTCGGCGACGAGCACCTCGTCGATATTCACATCGCCCACATCCGGCGCAAGCTCGGAGACGACCCGGCCGCGCCGCGCTACGTCCTGACCGTCCGCGGTATCGGCTACCGGATGGGGCCCGGATGAGGCCATCGACCAGCCCGCCCCGTAGGCCGGCCCTGGGTCTGGCCTGGCGACTTTTCACCGCGATGGGCCTGGTCGTCATAGCCGGCGCCGCCACCCTGCTGGTCGCGGCGCTGCTCATCGCCCGGCCCGCGTTCCGCTCGCACCTGGACCGGGCCGAGCCACCGATGTCCGCCCAGACCCAGTCCTACGTCGACGAGGCCTTCGCAAGTGCGGTGCTCTTCGCCCTGTCCGTGGGCGTGATCGTGGCTCTGGTAGTCGCCCTGGTCGTGACCTGGCTCGTGGCGAAGCGAGTCGCGGCTCCGGTGGCCGAGGCCGCCGAGGCCGCGCAGCGAATCGCCGACGGCGACTATGAGACCCGGCTTCCACAGCCGAGCCTTGGACCCGAGTTCGAGCGGTTGACCTTAGGGTTCAACACCATGGCCCGCCGTCTGGCCGACACCGAGCAGACGCGCCGGCGCCTGCTCGGTGACCTGGCCCACGAGCTACGCACGCCCCTGGCCTCGATGCAGGCCACGATCGAGGCGGTCACTGACGGCATCCTGCCCAGCGACGAGGCGACCCTGGCAACGCTGACTGAGCAGTCGCAGCGGCTGCACCGTCTTGTCGGCGACCTGTCCGCTGTGTCGCGGGCCGAGGAGCGCCAGCTGAACCTGAACCCGGTCCTTGTCCCGCTGCAGGACGTGGTCTCCGGGGCGGTGGCAGCGGCCCGGCCGCGGTTCGACGCTAAAGGGATCACCCTCACCGCCGACGACAGGGTCACCGCCGTCCGGGTACTGGTCGACCCCGACCGGTTGGCCGAGGCGCTGGGTGCACTGCTCGACAACGCCCTCAGACATACCGCCAAAGAGGGCACCGTCACCATCGCCACCACCCGCCACGACGACCGCGCCCTGATCATGGTTTCCGACACCGGCGAAGGGTTCGACCCCGCCATGGCCGCCCGGTTGTTCGAGCGCTTCTACCGGGGCGACTCCTCCCGCACCGCGAACGGCGCCGGAAGCGGCATCGGACTGACCATCGCCAAGGCGATCGTCGCGGCCCACCACGGACAGCTGCTCGGTCGGAGCGACGGGCCCCACAAAGGAGCAAGATTCGAGATCACGCTACCGATCGTCGCTCGCAGCCACCAGCGAACCGCCGATCCGGCTGGCCCGCAGCGTCCGCCGGGGTGATCGAGGCCCCGGGCGTCGTGGCCACGGTGGCTGGGGCGCGACCTGGTGACCCTGACCGCCGGGCACGGGGAGACATGACCCGGAGGTCTTGTCCCGACCCAGG
>JAYSQM010000394.1:0-4748 GCA_043721575.1 Phycicoccus sp. | reverse complement strand
CTCCCCTCGCCAGTGCGCATGGCGGCACCGTTGCCCAGGACGATCCACTCGGCCGGTGCGGTGACGCTGACGTCAAATGGAGCCTTGAGGTCGGGCTGGTCGAAGCAGGCGAAGACGCGCGGGGCTGCGTCCAGGAACGAGTGCCCGTAGACGTAGTGCCGGTCATCTGCCGAGTCGACCGCACGATGCAGCCCCTGACCGTCGTTGCTGTACCTCATCGTCGCCGTCACGACGACCTCGTTCTCTTCCGCGAGGCCGGTCAGCACGATCCGCTCACCGTCGAAGCCGGTGAGGTCTATCTCGCCACCATTGAGCGTGGCCAGATGGAGCAACTGCGGTTTCACGTCCAGGAACGTCGACGCCCCGGGTTCGGCGCAGCGGAAACGCACCGTGCTCGAGGACTCGAAGGTCGTCGCCCCCTGGTCGAGATCGAGCTCGAGGCGGTATCCGGTGACATCAATGAGGGCGGATCGCGCCCCAGCTTCCAAGCGGGTCAGGTTGGCCATACCCGACACTCTTTCAGACGTGGCAGTCAGCCACCGTTGACGTCAGTAGCCGAGGTCAGTAGCCGAGGTCAGCACCGAAGGTCAGCACCGAGGTCAGTAGCCGCGGTACCCCGTGGCCATCGACTCCAGGCGGGCGATCCTCTCTGCCATCGGCGGGTGGGTCGCGAACAGCCGCGAGACGTCCTGGGCGCGGAACGGGTTGGCGATCATCATGTGACTGGCGTTGACGATGTCACGTTGGGGTGCCAGTGGCGCGGCCGCCGTCCCGCTCTCGAGCTTGCGCAGCGCAGATGCGAGAGCCAACGGGTCGCCGGTGAGCTTGGCGCCGTCCTCGTCGGCGTCGTACTCACGCGTCCGGGTGATCGCCAGCTGGATCGTCGTGGCCGCAACCGGGGCGAGGAACGCCATGAGCAGCATGCCCATCGGGTTGCCGCGGTTGTCGTCGTTGTTGCCGCCACCGCCGAATATGCCCATGAACATGAACATCTGGGCGACGCTGGTGATGACACCGGCGATCGCTGCGGCCACCGAGGACGTCAGGATGTCGCGGTTGTAGACGTGCATGAGCTCGTGGCCGAGGACCCCGCGCAGCTCGCGCTCGTCGAGCAGCGCCAGGATTCCCTCAGTGCAGCAGACCGCCGCATTGGACGGGCTGCGACCAGTGGCAAAGGCATTGGGCGCTTCCGTAGGTGAGATGTAAAGGCGCGGCATCGGCTTGCCCGCAGCCGTCGAGAGCTCGCGCACGATGCGGTACATCACCGGGGCTTCAGTCTCGCTGACGGGTCGGGCGCGCATGGCCTTGATCGCGATCTTGTCGCTGTTCCAGTAGCCGTAGGCCGTCATGGCGACCCCGAACAGGGCAAAGGCCCAGATGTATCTGCCTCCTTGGAACAGCGAGCCGAGCCCGAGCAGGAGGGCGAAGATGCCGCTGAAGAGCAGCGTGGTCTTCAGCCCGTTGTAGTGATTGTGCATGTTCTGCCCAACGCGGCCGCCCGACGTGGTGTTCCGGACGAGCATGAAGGGTCAGCGCGAAGGATTGTGGGTGTCGTGACCCCCGCAATCCTTCATCGTCTGACGATCGTCGCTGGCCGGCGCGGTGTACTCGGCTGTCAACGGCCCAGCAGCCCCAGGATCAGCTGCGGGCTCAGGCTGGTCAACACCAGTGCCACAGCGGTGAAACCGACGGCCACCAGCGTCGCGGGATGCGCTCGAACTGCTCGTGCTGCCACCGGTACGTCCGGGCCGGCGTCAGGTGAGGCCAGGATGGCGCGCAGCCAGCGCAGGTAGACAGCCACGCCCAGGACGGCGTTGACTGCCGCGACGACGGCCAGCAACCAGAGCTCGTTGGCGACGACGGGCCGCAGCGCGGTGACCTTGGCCACGAGGCCGAGGATGCCCGGCGGCAGCCCAGCAAGCGACAGCAACGCCAGAGCGAGGGCGCTGGACAGAACAGGGTGGCCACGCATGAGGCCGCGGTATGCCGTGAGGTCACGCGCGCGCGCCGCTCCCATGGTCTGGACCAGGGCGGCGACCACGGCGAAGGCCAGAAGCGTGGCGAGGGCGTAGGCCAACAGGTACGCCCCGGAGGCGTGGACGGCAGCCGAGGAGACGGTGGCCAGGGGCAGGACCACCCAACCGGCCTGGGCCACGGTCGACCACGCGAGCAGCCGGACGACGCCGTCCTGTCGCAGGGCCATGACGTTACCCAGCGTCATGCTCAACGCCGCGACGACCGCGACGGAGATCAGGACCGGAGCACCCAGTGGCGCGATGGCTCGGATCACGACGAGCAGCGCAGCGAGGGCGGCGATCTTGGAGGCGGCGGCGAGGAAGGCGGCGATCGGCAGCGGGGCGCCGTCGTAGGCCTCAGGAGTCCACGCATGAAACGGCACGAGCGAGAGCTTGAAGCCGATCCCGGCGACGAAGAGAACGACGGACAGGACCAGGATCGGGCGTTGGGCAGGATCGTCGATTGCCGTGAGCGCAGCTGAAGGACTGAGGAATCCGCTCGTGGTGGCCGTGAACCACAGGGCAGCCGCGAGCGCCAGCAGGCCGAAGGAGACCAACGCCGTCGTGAGCAGTGCGACCGCCCCGGAGATCGCTGAGCGCGCACCCCGCAGGGCGACCAGCGCCACCGTCGGGAGGGTGGCGAGCTCGAGGCCAACCAGCCACGAACCGAGGTCACGAGCACCGGCAACAGCCGTGGCCCCCGCCGTCGCCGCCAGGACGAGACTCACGATGACGGCGGTGCCGCCGCGCGACTGTTCCTTGTCCTCGGGCCAGCTCAGCAGCAGGGTCACAGCGGCAGCCATCAGCGCGGCCAGCTGCAGGGCCGACGCGACCGAGCCGGCGGCATACATGCACTGGCCACCGCCGGGTAGGCACAGCGTCTGGCGAGCATCCCCGGCAACCACCCCCAAGCCGGCGAAAGTGGCCACCGCACCGACCACGAGGCTGGCCAGCGCGATCACGTAATGCACCCGACGCAGGTGCTGGGCCGCTACGTCGGCGACCAGGACGACGGCCGCTCCGACGGCCGGTGCGAGCACCGGCAGGAGCACCCCGGCGTTCACACTGATGAGCGCCTGGCTCACCGGGACACCTCCACGGTGATGGCGGCGACGTCGTTGATGGTGGAGTTCAACAGCAGCCCCGGGGCAACGCCGAGGACAAGGACGGCGGAGACCAGGACTGCCAGTACGGACCATTCGGCGCCGCGCGCGTCCTCATGGGCGGGCGAGGTCCGGTCGCCGGACCAGATCAGCCGCAACACCCTCAAGGAGTACCCCGCCGCCAGTGCGGTGCCGGTCACGGCCACGACGGCCAGGGCGCGCATCAGACCTTGGGGACGGTCGGGCGCCGGGGACCAGGCGGCATACATGGCCAGGAACTCGCCCCAGAAGCCGACCAGGCCGGGAAGCCCGAGCGACGCGGCGAAGCCGACGACCAGAGCGAGGCCGAGGCGCGGCGAGATCTCACGCAGCGCTGCGCGTGCGGTGGCCAGGTCTGCTGATCCCCAGCGTGCCTTGAGACCGCCGACGAGGAAGAAGAGCAAAGCGGACACGACGCCGTGGGCGACGTTGGCGAACAACGCCGCCTGCAGTCCTGCCGTCGTCCCGCTCGACAGCCCCAGAACCACGAAGCCCATGTGCGCAACGGAGGAGTAGGCAATGAGCCGCTTGAGGTCGTTCTCGACCAGGCAGGCCAGGCCTCCCCAGAGGATGCCGACGACGCCGAGAGCCGCGAACGCCGGTGCCAGCGCCCCGAATCCGATGGGCAGAGGCGCGATGACCAAGCGCACGACCCCGTAGGTGCCCATCTTCAGCAGGACGGCTGCCAGCAGCACCGAACCGGCAGTGGGCGCGATGGTGTGGGCAGGCGGCAGCCAGGTGTGGAGCGGCCACAACGGGATCTTGATGCCCAGGCCGACCAGGAGCAGCGCCGCGATGATGACTTGCGTATGCCGTTCCAGTCCCGCTCCGTGGGCGGTCGCGAGGGCGTCCAGGTTGGCCGTGCCCGCGGACTGGACGAGGGTGAGGATGCCGATCAACATGAGCGTGGAACCGAGCACGGTGTAGAGCACGAAGCGTCCGGACGCGTCGGCACGTGCGGCGAGATCGTGGGAGTCGCCGTACCGGGAGATCAGCACCCACATAGGTATGAGCACAACTTCGAAAGCAATGAAGAAGAGGACGGCATCGCGGGTGAAAAACGTTGCCAACGCTCCGAGCTCGACCAAGAGCAGACACCCGTAGAACGTCGTGGGTGAGCCGCCCTGAGGTGGGTGCGACCGGGCGTGGACGACGACCGCGATGCCAAGTGCGGCCGTGAGGAGCAGAAGAGGTGCGCTGATGCCGTCGACCGCGAACTGCCACCTGACCCCGAGCGAGGGCACCCACGGTTGGTCCATCACAGGGCGGGTGATCACCGCCGCGACGACGAAGGCGGCCGTGGCCACGCTCGCGACCAGGCTGAGCAGGTTGGCGTTGCCTTCGCTGGAGGTCGTCGAGCCGCGCCCGGCGATGATCAGGGCAGTGCCTGACACGGCCGGGATCGCCAGGGCGGCGAGCAGGAGGATCACCACGTCGTCACCCCCGCCATGCCGACCGCCAGCAGGCCGAGCAGAACCCACACGAGGTACGACGACGGCTTGCGGGTGTGCGCCCGCTCTGCGGCGATGCCGGCCCAGCGCGTGGCCACGACGGTGCCGCGGACGTAGGCGTCAATGACCTCGCGGTCTGC
>JAYSQM010000393.1:0-2078 GCA_043721575.1 Phycicoccus sp. | reverse complement strand
GTCATGGGGCTGCGGCCGATCCCGGAGTCCGCGCGCGTGATGGATCTTGCGGCGCCGACGCTGCTGCTGTCGACCCACGACCCGGCTGAGGCACTGAAGGCGTTGGCAGAGCAAGAGATTCACCACGTCTGGCTCGAGGGCGGGCCAACCGTCGCCGCCGCGTTCCTTGGAGCCGGCCTCGTGGACGAGGTCATCGCCTACCTCGCACCGGCACTTCTCGGCTCCGGTGCGGCGGCGGTGGGGGACCTCGGCATACAGACCATCGACCAGGCGTTGCGCCTGACGACACGCGAGGTCACCACGATCGGCCCGGACATCAGGATCCGCGCCAGCATCGCCACGTCCAACCGAGAAGGACACTGATGTTCACCGGGATTGTCGAGGAGCTCGGCGAGATTGTCGCCATCGAGCGCGGTGCAGAGTCGGCGGTGCTCAGGGTTCGCGGCCCGCTGGTGACCAGCGACGTCACCCATGGGTCGTCGATCGCGGTCAACGGCGTGTGCCTGACCGTCGTCGAGCATGACGGTCAGACCTTCTCGGTCGACGTGATGGCCGAAACGCTGAACCGCAGCAGCCTGGGCAGTCTCCGGGCCGGCGCCTTGGTAAACCTTGAACGCGCGATGGCCGCCAGCACCCGGTTCGGCGGCCACATCGTCCAGGGACACGTCGATGGAACGGCACAGATCCTGGCACGCCTGCCCGGCGACCGCTGGGAGGTCGTGCAGTTCACGCTGCCGGAGGAGGTGTCCCGCTACGTCGTGGAGAAGGGCTCGATCACGGTCGACGGTGTGTCGCTCACCGTCTCGGCCGTTACCGACGACACCTTCTCGGTCTCTCTGATCCCCACCACGCTTGAGCTGACCACGTTGGGACACAAGGGAGTTGGCGACACCGTCAACCTCGAGGTCGACGTGATCGCCAAGTACGTCGAGCGACTGCTCACCCACCCCACCACCGGGCCGGTGCCCACGACAAGTGAGGCGGAACCCAGCAGATGAGCCTCCTCGAGCGTTTGTTCGACTCCCAGCTGAGTATTTTCGGCCAGCAGATCCTGTGGCGCGAGGTCGTCGGGAACGCCTTCGGGTTCGCCTCGGCGATCGGCGGTCTCAGGCGGCGGGTCTGGGCGTGGCCGGTCGGCATCATCGGCAACGTGCTGTTGTTCACCGTCTTCTTCGGAGTGGCCTTCGCGACTCCCCAGCACGAGACGCTCTACGGTCAGGCCGGACGGCAGGTCTTCTTCATCATTACCAGCGTCTACGGCTGGTGGCGCTGGAGCCAGATCCGGGGGCAGCACTCGGGCGATGCCGCCGCGATCACCCCGCGTTGGGCGACCGTCACAGAGCGGCTGCAGTACCTCGCGGTCTGGGTCGGTGGCGTCGTTCTCACGCAGTGGGTCTTCGCGCAGATCGGCGCCGGCTGGCCCGCGCCCCGTTGGTACTACTGGGGCGACGCCTGGATCTTTGTCGGCTCGATGGTCGCGACCTACGCGATGGCCCGGGGCTGGAACGACTTCTGGCTGGCGTGGATCGCCGTTGACCTGGTTGGCGTTCCGCTGCTGATCCACTCGCGCTACTACCCGTCGGCAGTTCTGTTCGCCATCTACGGCGGCCTGGTCATCTACGGCTTCTTCGTCTGGCTCAAGGCTTCGCGGATCGAGTCTCCCGACCGTGAACCAAGTGAGGTACCGGCATGAGCACACGACTGTCCACGATCGAAGAGGCGCTCGAGGCGCTCAGAGCCGGCCTGCCCGTGCTGGTCACCGACGACGAGGACCGCGAGAACGAGGGCGACGTCATCCTGGCTGCGGCAACGGCCACGACGAAGTGGATGGCCTGGACCATCCGTCACACCTCCGGCTACATCTGCACCCCGATGCCGGAGTCGTGGGCGGATCGCCTGGGACTGCCGCTGATGGTGGCGGACAACCGCGACCCGCTCCGCACGGCATACACCGTGACCGTCGACGCCGCCCAGGGGGTGACCACCGGCATCAGCGCCGCGGACCGGGCGCTGACGATTCGCATACTCGCGCAGGAGGGTTCGACCGCATCGGACTTCATCCGCCCGGGGCACGTGGT
>JAYSQM010000392.1:0-4799 GCA_043721575.1 Phycicoccus sp. | reverse complement strand
CCCATCTCGCCCGCGGCGCTGCTCCTCAGCCTCGCTTCCGCCATCGGGGCGTAGGCGAACCAGCCCTGCGACTGGTCGGCGTTCTCTGCCACCGACACGACGTCGGCCAGTGCGCGACGTGAGAGCCGCGCATACTGCTCCGCCTTGGCCATGGCCGACGCGAAGGCGGCCGCGCGCGCCTGCTCGGCCAGCGGGCCAGGATCGTTGAGGGACAACGAGATCCGGTTGATCGTCAGGGCGTTGCCGGCCGCTTCGGCGAAGGCTGCGATCAGGTCCGCGACCCGGTCGATGTCGTGGCTGGTCACCTCCAGCTGGTGGTTGGCCTGGTAGCCGACGATCGCCATACCGTCGTTGCCGTAGCGCGGGAAGAGGTTCACGCAGGACGACTGGATGTCCTTGTCCCTCACGCCGTGGTCGCGCGCCGCAGCACTGACCGCCTCGAGCCGCTGCCCTGCGTCGCGAAGGGCGGACGCGACGTCCGGCCCGTCGCACTGCACCCCCACGTTGATGCGGAGCACGTCCGCGGGAGCGCTCGCCTCGCCGAGTCCGGTCACCGTGATCCCATCGTCCATGCGGCCAAGCCTGCAGGTATGACGCACGGTTGGACAAGAGGGTCGGTGGCAGGCTGTGCCTATGCACCACGTGAACGATGGGATCGCCGACTACTGGAACGACTACGCCGACGCCTACGACGCCGAGCCCGACCACGGCCTGGGTGACCTGGCGACCCGCGAGGCCTGGCGGGTGCTGCTGGAGCGCTGGTTGCCGGTGCAGTCGAGCGACGTCGTCGATCTCGCGTGTGGCACCGGTTCGCTGACGGCGCTCGTCGCTGGGCTCGGGCACTGCGCAGTGGGAGTAGACCTCGCGGGCAACATGGTGGAGCGGGCCAGGGCCAAGACCGTGGAGTTCGCAGGGCAGGTCACCATCAAGCAGGGCGACGTCTCCCTGCCGCCGATCGAGCTGGCGAGCGTTGATGTGATCCTGGCGCGACACATCCTCTGGACCCTGCCCGACCCGCAGGCAGCGCTCGCCCGCTGGCGTTCGCTGCTGCGTCCGGGCGGCCGGTTCCTGCTGGTCGAGGGTCGTTGGTGGTCGGTGGGTGACGAGGACTACACCGACGCAGCCCGTATGCCGTGGGCCGGGGGAGTGCTGGCCGTGGACCTTGCTGCCGCGCTCGAGCCGCTGGTCCAACGGATCGAGGTCGTGCCGCTGACGGACCCGGTGTTGTGGGGCAAGGAGATCGTGGACGAGCGCTACCTGCTGGTCGCCGATCTCTGACCCATTTCCATCCCCGGTAGCGCTGCGCGTGCCGATGCTCTGGGACACAAGCGCGCACGCCATGAACGGAATTCGGCATACCGATCGAAGACGGGGAGGATGGGACCCATGGCAGCTGCCCCTTCCGCGTCCAACTCGATCACCGTACGGCACGCATGACGGGCGCGCCCCGAACCGCTGTCGGCGCTGTTGAACGCAAGCCAAACTCATTGTGGCGCTTGGCTTTCGGGGTTGCCCTGGCCGTGCAGCTGATCGCCGTGTATGCCCCGGATGGCCCTGGAGGGCCGCAGATCACCGGACTCGACAAAGTGATCCACCTGTCCATCTTTGCTGTGCCCGTTCTTGCGGCGCTGATGATGGGCATCCGCCCCTGGTGGGTCCTGGGCATATTCGCTGTGCATGCGCCTGTCAGCGAGCTGATCCAGCACTTTGCGCTGCCGCACCGCGACGGTGATGTCTTCGATGTCCTGGCCGACCTCAGTGGCGTAGTGCTCGGCGCCCTGGCGTACGTGGTCTGGACTCGTCGTCAGCACTGATAAAGTATCTGCACACCCGATGGCTACGGCGCGCACAAGCGTCACAGACACAGCAGTTGAGAATCATCGGGCCCTGCCGGATAACGACCGTTATCTCCGGCCCGCCGGGCGCAGTCACGATCATCGCGCCTGAGGTTCGTTCTCATTGTTGCCGTTGGACCGGTGACCCGAGGCGTGCCTACCTCGAGTACCGAAGTGGATATTTAAGTGAACAAGCAGATCAGCTCCGGCGCGCCCAAGAAGGCCCGCTGGTCCACCGCCAAGAAGACCGACGCCAAGACGGGCCCCAAGAAGGCTCACCGCGGACAGCAGGGACAGGCGCCTCGTGACTTCGACGATCGCGCACCGCGCAGCTTCGAGCGTCGTGACGATCGCGCGCCTCGCACCTATGGCAACCGCGATGACCGTCCGGCCCGCAGCAATGACCGTACCGACGACCGCTCATCGCGCAGCTTCGAGCGTCGTGACGACCGCGCGCCTCGCACCTATGGCAACCGTGACGACCGTCCGGCCCGTTCATTCGGCGCCCGTGACGACCGTCCGGCCCGCAGCAATGACCGTACCGACGACCGCTCACCGCGCAGCTTCGAGCGTCGTGACGACCGCGCGCCTCGCACCTATGGCAACCGTGAGGACCGGGCACCTCGCACCGGTGGCACCGACCGTCCGGCCCGTTCGTACGGCGTCCGTGACGACCGTGCGCCGCGCTCCTACGGCAGCGACAGACCGGCTCGCACGTACGAGAAGCGCGAAGCGGGAGCACCGCGCTCGGACTTCAAGCGCGACGAGAACTACGGCAAGCGCACGGATCGTCCGGTCCGCACGTACGAGAAGCGCACCCCCCCGACGCCGGTTATCGACACGACGCCCGTGACCATCGCCGAGGACAACGGTTTCGCGGCCCTCGGTCTGCCGGCCGCGATCGTCGAGCGCCTGGCGCGTGACGGCATCACGACCCCGTTCCCGATCCAGATGGCGACCATCCCGGATGCCTTGGCTGGGCGCGACGTGCTCGGCCGCGGCCAGACCGGCTCGGGTAAGACCTTCGCCTTCGGCCTGCCGACGCTGGCCCGGCTCGCGGCCGGTGACCGGGCCCTGGCTCGTCGCCCCCGTGCCCTGATCCTGACGCCGACCCGCGAGCTGGCGATGCAGATCAGCGACGCCCTCGAGCCGCTCGTCCACGTCATGGGTCTGCGCCACAAGCTGGTTGCCGGCGGCATGCCGTATCCGCCGCAGCTGATGGCTCTCGACCGTGGCGTCGAGCTGCTGATCGCCACCCCGGGCCGGCTCAACGACCTCATCGACCGCGGTGCGGTCCAGCTCACCGACACCGAGATCATGATCCTGGACGAGGCCGATCACATGGCCGAGATGGGCTTCCTGCCCGAGATCACCGCGATCCTCGACGGCCTCCCCGCGGGCGGCCAGCGACTGCTCTTCTCCGCCACCCTGGACCGTGGCGTCGACGCGGTCGTCGAGCGTTACCTCAAGGACGCCGTCACCCACTCCACTGATGCCGCGACTGCCAGTGTCGCCACGATGGAGCACCACATCCTGCTCATCGACCCGATGCACAAGAAGTCGATCACTGCGGAGGTCGCCAACCGCGAAGGCCGCACCCTGGTCTTCGTGCGGACCAAGCTTGGCGCCGACCGCGTGGCCGAACAGCTGCGTGAGCAGGGAGTCTTCGCTGCCGCGCTGCACGGTGGCCTCAACCAGGGCGCTCGCAACCGCGTACTGGCCGCGTTCCGTGACGGCACCCTGCCCGTTCTGGTCGCCACGGACGTCGCAGCCCGCGGTATCCATGTGGACGACGTCAGCGTCGTCCTGCAGGCCGACCCGCCGGCCGACCACAAGGACTACCTCCACCGGTCTGGCCGTACCGCTCGCGCCGGCGACAAGGGCACCGTGGTCACCTTGGCACTGCCGCACCAGAAGCGCGGGATGGAGCGACTGGCGCGCGATGCTGGCGTCGACGTGGTGCCGACCCGAGCCACCCCCGGCGACGCGCTGCTGACCTCGACCGGTGCGCGCACGCCCAGCGGTGTGCCGATCCCGGACAGCCAGGCGCGTCGTCTGCTCGAGGGCGAGCAGCGCGGCCATCGTCGCCCCTTCGGCGGGGGCGTCCGCGGCGGCCAGGTTGGCGGCCCGCGTCGCAGCAACGACGGCCCTCGTCGCAGCAGCGACGCCCCGCGTGGATATCGCGGCTCGCGCGCCTGACCGACCCAGCACCATCGCGAAGGCCCGACCGGCACCAGCGGGTCGGGCCTTTCGATGATCTGGCTGCGGCCAACCTGACCAAGAGCAGCGGGGCCGAGATTGTCATGATCCTTCAGCCGTCAGCCGGAGAGTCGGGACAGCGCCGGGTGGACTGAGCGAGAATGCCGGGGTGAGCATCGACTACACCACCGGCAAGCTGCTTGTCGCGACACCGCACAGCGGAGGCGATGTCTTCCGGCGCAGTGTGGTGCTCGTGCTGCAGCACGACGAGGAAGGCGCGCAGGGCGTCGTCCTCAACCGCCCGCTGCCGGCTCCCGTCTCGTCCGTGCTGCCTCCATGGCAGGACTACGTCACCGATCCGCCGAAGGTCTTCCAGGGCGGCCCCGTCGCGCTGGACTCGGCGCTGGGTCTGGTGACGGTGCCCGGCGACAAGCAGGAGGAGCCGATGGGTGTGCGGTTGCTGTTCGGCGGGATCGGGCTGGTGGACCTCGACATTCCGCCGCTCGTGGTGATGCCCGAGGTGGCCGGGCTCCGGATCTTTGCCGGGTACGCCGGGTGGTCCGGTGGTCAGCTCGAGCAGGAGATCCGCCAGGGGGGCTGGTATGTCGTGGAGTCCGAGGCCCGCGACGCCTTCACGGCCGAGCCGGAGACGCTGTGGTCCACCGTGCTGCGTCGACAACGCGGCAATCTCGCCTTCGTCGCGAGCTTTCCCGACGACCCCACCATGAACTGAAGCACCCCCCGGCGCCCAACGGACGACCCGGC
>JAYSQM010000391.1:0-3598 GCA_043721575.1 Phycicoccus sp. | reverse complement strand
TCCCGACCGATAATGAGCGGAGATCGACACCCAGGAATGACCACAGGGGCACCATGCGGCTAGGCCGGGATCGACCCCATCAAGGCCACCAGCTGCTCCTCGTCGGGCAGATCCGGGAACACCGTCTCACCGTTGCCGGCGTAGTAGAACGCCGCATCGACCTCGTCCAGCGTGAGTCCCCGGAGCCGGGCATAGGCCAGGCGATAGACCCCCAGTTGCAAGGCACGAACCCTGGCCTTGTCACCTGACGGTTTGGCGCCGGTCTTCCAGTCCACGACGGTGAACCCGCCACCTGGACGAGGGAAGACTGCGTCTATGCGACCCCGGATTGCCATCTCTGCGACGGTCGTCTCGATGGCGATCTCGATGGCTTCCGGACTCCGGCCGGCCCATTCGCTGGCGAGGAACCGCTCCTTCATCAGTGGCAGGTCCTCGTCGCCTGCGGGTTCGTCATCGGCGCTGCCCGGCAGGTCGAGCAGGTCGACGAATGCGGGCCGTGCGAAGTGCTGTTCGACCCAGGCGTGAAAGGCCGTGCCACGACGGGCCGCGAGCGCCGGAGGTGAGGGCATGGGCCGGCGAAGGTCACGGGCAAACGCCTGCGGGTCGTCGGCGAACGAGACCACCCCGGATGCGGACAGGTGGCGGGGGACCCTGACCTCGGTGTCGCGGGGACGGGCCGCGCAGTCGCGTTCGGCGAGCAGGATCGCCAGCTCGCGTTCGCGACCAACCACCCCCCGCCCCTCGCCCGGGCTACCCCCGTCGAACGCGAGGCCGTCAAGATCGAGCCCATCGAGATCGTCGCGCGGCTCGAGGTCCGCCATCGCGTCGAGCACCACCTGCACGGCGTCGCTGAGCTGTGTGCGCCGGGCTGCCATCGGATCTGCCGGCCAGATCGCGCTCACCGGCTCGCGATGCCGCGGGTTGGCGGGCTTGGTGTGGCCGTCCGGCTCGGGCAACGACTCCCAGTTGTGGGGACGCAGGCCGAGGCCGGGGTGATCGACCAGCTCGTTAAGGAAGCGTGAGGTGATCCGCGGCGTGGTGGGTTCGGCCCACACCGGCGCGGTCAGCAGCAGCTCGCGACGGGCACGGGTGAACGCCACGTAGGCCAGCCGGCGCTCCTCGTCGATGCCGTGCCCCCCGCCGGCGCTGATGAAGTCGCCGACCTCGTCCTCCAGGGCCTTGAGGTCGGCGGCCGACTTCCAGCGCAGCACCGGCAGACCGTCGCTGTCCCCGCGCAGGTCGTACGGGACGCCGGACAGGCCCCCGATCCAGCCCTTGTCGGTGGGCGGGCTCATCCTCCACTGGCCGTCCTTGAACGACGTGGTCGAGCCCGAGCGTGCCGGGAACGTGCCCTCCACGAGTCCGGGGACGGCCACCACGTCCCACTCGAGTCCCTTGGCGGCGTGCACGGTGAGCACCTGGACGGCGTCGGTGGACACCTCGATGTACCCCTTGTCCAGCCCGCGCTCCTGCGCCTGCGCGGCATCGAGCCAGGACAGGAAGCCACCCAGCGTGGGTCGATCGGCAGAGGTGGAGAAGTTGGCCGCCACGTCGGCGAACGCGTCGAGATGGGCACGGGCCGTCGTCGGCGTGTGCTCCGGGCGGGACAGCACCTCGATGTCCAGGCCGAGCGCGCGCTCGGCCTCGCCGGCCAGGTCAGCAAGTGGCATGCCGGTCAGCGAGCGCAGCCGCCGGATCGCCTCACGCAGTCCGTGCAGGCGGCTCACTGCCACCGCCGAGATACGAGAGCCGCTGGGGCCTGCCCAGTGCGCTGACGGCAACTCGTCGAGGGCTTCCACGATGCTGAGGTGGTCGGCGCTGTCGGGTGACTGGTCCTTGACCGGAGCCTGGTCCCTGACCTGGTCCTTGACTGGAGCCCGGTCCCTGACCTGGGGCTGGGGCGCCTCGTCCTTGACCCGGGGTTGAGCCGCGTGTTGGCGAGCCGCGTGTCGTTTCTGCAGGACCCGGGACCAGGCCGCGAGCCCGTCGAGGTCAGCGGCGCCCAGCCGGCACAACGGCCCGGTCAGCAACCGCATCAGCTGGTCGCCGCGGGTGGGGTCCTGAACCACCCAGAGCAGAGCCACGATGTCTGAGACCTCGGGGGTGCTGAGCAGCCCGCCAAGCCCCACCACCTCAACGGGCAGGCCGGCCCGCTCAAGGGCGTCGATCACGGCGCCGAACTGGGAACGCTTGCGGCACAGCACGGCTGCCGAGACTCCGGTGGGACGGGCGTGCGGATCCAGCCAGTGGTGGGCGATCCAGCCGGCCAGGTGCGCGGCTTCGGCCTCGGTGGTCAGCAGCCGGGCGGCGTGCAGCCGCCCGGTGCCGGCATCGGGGCGGGGACGAAGCACCTCCACGTCGACGGTCGACTTGGCCCGCAGCGGACCCGAGGTGATGTTGGCCGCCGACAGGATGGCGTTGTCGTTGCGCCAGCTGGTCGAGAGCGGCAGCACCTCCGCGTCGCCACCAGCATCGGCGAACTCGCGTGGAAAGCGGGTCAGGGTCGTCGCGCTCGCCCCACGCCAGCCGTAGATGGACTGGTTGGGGTCGCCCACCGCGGTGACCGGCACGGACTCGCCAACGGCGACGAACAGGTGCCGCAACAGCACCAGCTGCGCCTCACTGGTGTCCTGGAACTCGTCGAGCAGAACGGCCCGAAACCGTTGGCGCTCCATCGAACCGATGTCGGGGAACCTCTGCGACAACGTGGCCGCAAGGGCCATCTGGTCGGCGAAGTCAAGCGCATCCCGGCTCCGCTTGAGCTCGAGGTAACCATCGACCAGGGGCAGCACCTGACGCCGGGCCTTCAGCGCGGTCAGGGCATCGGCCACCACCTTGGGCAGGGCTCGCGCACGGCTGGCCCCCTTGGGCAGCCCGACCACCCTGGCCTCGAACCGGTCGATCAACCTCGCCAGATCCGCTGGCACCAAAAGGTGCTCGGCCATCTCACCGGCCAGGTCGACGACGGCGTTGATGATGGTCGACGCCGCGAACGGAACGTTATCCATCGGCCCGTCATGGCGCTCGACCACCTCGGCCGCGAACTGCCAGGCGGCAGCCTCGGACAGCAGCCGCGACTCGGGCTCCACCCCCAGACGTAGCGCATGCTCGCGAACCAGGCGACCGGCATACGAGTGGTAGGTCGAGACCGTGGGTGTGCCACCCAGCACCTCGGCGCCGTCCTGCTCCTGGGCAGGGGTCCAGATGCCCACGTGCCGCAGCCGGCGCAGCCGCCGCGCGATCCGTTCGGCGAGCTCGGTGGCCGCCTTGCGGGTGAAGGTCAGACCCAGCACCTGGTCAGGCTCGACGTAACCGTTGGCGACCAGCCAGACGACCCGTGAGGCCATCGTCTCGGTCTTGCCCGAGCCGGCGCCGGCCACGACCAGCAGCGGGCGCATCGGCGCCTCGATGACGGCGCGCTGCTCGGCGGTCGGCGCCGGGTTGCCCAGGGCGACCGCAATCGACTGCGCCGAGTGCTTCATCGCTTGACCTGACATCAGTTCACGATCCGGACACCGCGCTGGCACCGTTTCCGGCCTGCAGAGGGCCGAAAACGGTGCCGCAGAGGTGTCCGGATGGGAGTTGGGGGTGCTGACCC
>JAYSQM010000390.1:0-1988 GCA_043721575.1 Phycicoccus sp. | reverse complement strand
CCGGCGTGCTCGCCCAAGGTCGTTGCGTCCGAGAGCAGGCCGAAGAGCACGGCCTTCGGGTCGAGTGCCGGCCACACGTGACCGGCATACTTCTTGACGGCGGTGGAGCGGGCGACTGCATCCTGGACGCGGTCATCGGGGGAGTCGCCAGCCTGTTCCATCTGCAGCAGGATCGCGTGTGCGAGACGGTGCGGGAGCATCTGGCGAGCCGCGTCGTATCTGACACCGCGCGTCCGCAGCTCGTTGACGATCTCGGCCACTTCGTATGCCGGCACCCGCCACTTGTACGCGCCCCGGGGCAGCACGAGAGCCTCGTCGGGCGTCCGGACATGCGACCACACGGCGGCCCGGAGGACCTCTGCCAGACGCGAGTCTCCTTTGAGGACAGCGGTTTCGACGCTGTCGCGACCACGCACAGGGACCGAGGCGAGCAGCTCGTCGATCGTGCTGTGACGGACCTCGACCTCGCCCAGAGCCGGCAGGACGGCGCCGATGTGGTCGAGGAAGGCGCGGTTCGGGCCGATAACGAGGACGCCGCTTCTGGCCAGTCGCTCCCGGAACGCATAGAGCAGCCACGCGGCCCGGTGCAGGCCGACCGCGGTCTTGCCGGTTCCGGGCGCACCCTGCACACAGACCGTCGTACCGACGTCGCTGCGCACGATGACGTCCTGCTCGGGCTGGATCGTGGCGACGATGTCCCGCATCGGTCCCACTCGCGGCCGTTCGATCTCACCGACCAGGATCTGGCTTCGGAACGTGGCCCCCGTCGGCGCACCATCCGCTGCGCCATCACCGTCCACGTCCAGCCGCTCATCCTCGTAGGCGGTCAGCTGACCCCGGTCGATACCGAACCGACGACGCAGGCTGACTCCCATCGGCTCGGCCCGGGACGCGCGGTAGAAGGCGGTCGAGACATCGGCCCGCCAGTCGACGACGACGGGATCGCCGTGTGAGTCGGCGACGTGACGGCGCCCGATATACCAGCGCTCCGGCTCCGGGGAGTCGCTGCGCTGCTGGTCGATCCGGCCGAAGAACAAGCTCGACGTCGGGTCGTCGATCAGTGACTGGGCGCGGCGGTACAGCGTGGCTGCCAGAAACTCGCTCGAGATGCGGTCGCCGGCGTGTGCCTCCAGCGACATCGTCTGCGCCCGCATTCGGGCGAGCTCGGCCCGCGCGACGGCAAGGTAGTCACGCTCGCGCTTCAGCTCGTGAGCAACAGACGCAATCGCCACAGACAACAGGGGCGCCTTCCGCGGGCAGGTGCAAGGGGGTGAGCCGAGCAGCCTAACCCGCGAAAGGCGTATGCCGTAGCGCGTGTGGCGAAGGGGACCGCGGCGCTACTGGTTCGTGGGGGGTTTGGAGGTGAGGGCGAGTGTGACGTCCTTTGCCTGACCATCACGCACGACCTTGATAGTCACCTTGTCGCCCACCGAACGTTCCCGTACCTGGGCGACCAGCGACAGGGATCCGTCGATGGAGTTGCCGTCGACGGAGATGATGGCGTCGCCGGCCTGCAGCCCTGCCTTGTCGGCCGGGGTCCCGCTACGGACATTGGTGAGCACGGCTGCCGCGCGCTTGGCAGACCCGTCGGCCACGACGCCGTCCTTGGAGCTGACACCAAGGTAAGCATGCGTGGCCTTGCCGGAGGTGATCAGCTGCTCGGCGATCGACCTGGCTTCGTTGACCGGTATAGCGAAACCAATCCCGATGTTTCCACTCTGGGACGATGAACCGCCTGAGGACCCCAGTGAGGCGATGGCCGAGTTGATCCCGACCAGCTGGCCGCTGGCGTTGACCAGGGCGCCGCCACTGTTGCCCGGGTTGATCGCTGCGCTGGTCTGGACCGCGTTGGTCACGACCGGGTCAGCGGTGGGCTGCTGTTGCTGGCCGAAGGGGTCGCTCGGCTGCTGGTCCGATGTCGTGACCGGCCGGTTGAGGGCGCTCACGATGCCGGTGGTGACCGTGCCGGCCAGGCCAAGGGGGTTGCC
>JAYSQM010000389.1:0-1735 GCA_043721575.1 Phycicoccus sp. | reverse complement strand
GCCGGGTGCGCAGCGAGCGGTGGCCAGGTGGCTGGGCAGGACATTGCCGGTATGGCGTCGCGCGCCATCGTCTTCACCCTTGCCAACCCCGACCCGAAGGTCGGGCCGCTGCTATTGGCCGTGTTCGGTCAACCAGCCCTGCGCCCGGTTGGAGACATCGGCGATAGCGTCGAACAAACCCTGAATGGGCACTTCATCCTCCAAGACCGAAACCGTCCCGGCCTCGGTGTCGATCAGACGCAGGTCCAGCTCGCACTTGTCAACATCATCTGCGGGAGCGTGCCAGAAGTCTCTCAACGATCACCCCCTGCACGCGCTCGCAACTGAAGATGATCGCCAGTTGTAGGCTGAAGCGGTCGTGGAATGTTGTCTATATGGGTTGTGCGATGTAGGTTGAACCCGTTGCTCGATGTGAATTGAGCAGGTCAGCGAGCTAGGAGCCCTGGTGGTGGAATACGTTCCGCGGATCGCAGACGGTCAGTTGACGGACCGTCTGGCGGCACTGGGCGCCGTGGTCATCGAGGGGCCCAAGGCGTGTGGGAAGACCGCCACGGCCCGCCAGCGAGCCGGAAGCGAGGTGCTGCTCGACGTCGACATCGATGCGGTGCGCGCGGTCGCCATCGACCCCCGCCTGATCCTCGACGGTCCGGTGCCCCGGTTGATTGACGAGTGGCAGCGCGAACCACGGGTGTGGGATGCCGTGCGGCGAGCGGTGGACGACCGTTCGGTACCTGGTCAGTTCATTCTCACAGGCTCAGCCACACCGAACGACGACGTCCTCCGGCACTCCGGAGCGGGGCGCATCAGCGTGATGCGGATGCGGCCGATGACCTTGTTCGAGCAAGGCCATTCCTCGGGCGAGGTGTCACTCGGGGCCTTGATGAGCGGAGACGAACCTGCCGCCTCGCGTTGTGGACTCGACTTGTTGGCGTACGCGGAGCGCATCGTGGTCGGCGGATGGCCACAGCTGCTGGGAGCCGAGCCCGCGGCTGCCACACAGTTCATCCGAGATTACCTGGACACTATCGTCGAGCACGACATTGACGTCGTCTCCGGAGCGCGCCGGGACCCACGCCTGGTTCGCCGGTTCCTGCATGCTTACGCCCAGCTGACGGCTCACCCGGCCCGATTGAGCACGATCGTCGATCGTGCACGGGGAGATGCGGACGAGCCCGGCGACGAAGGCGCTTCCGGCCCCACACGCTGGTCCGCAGAACCGTACCTCCGGGCGCTGAGGCGCATGATGATCGTCGACGAGGTCGAGGCATGGAGTCCGTCGCTCCGCTCGCGCAGCAGGTTGATCAGCGTCCCGAAGAGGCACCTGGTCGATCCATCGCTGGCCGCAGTCCTGATGGAGTGCTCTCCTGCGCGGCTCCTCGGCGACCTAAACACACTCGGGTACCTGTTCGAGTCGCTTGCCACGAGGGATCTTCGGATCTACGCCGAAATGCAAGGCGGCCACGTCTTCCACTACCGCGAGCGGTCTGGTGACCTTGAGGTGGATCTCGTCGTCGAGCAGACCGGCGGGAGCTGGGCTGGATTCGAGGTCAAGCTGGGTGGCGATCTGGTTGACGAGGCGGCGGCGGCCTTGATCCGCATGGCCAACACCCGCATCGCTCGTCCCCCCAGTGCGCTCGCGGTCATCACGGGAACCGAGTTCGGCTACCGGCGGCCTGATGGCGTTTGGGTCATTCCCCTTGGCTGCCTCGGGCCCTGAGCAGAATCGTGCTGACCG
>JAYSQM010000388.1:0-8198 GCA_043721575.1 Phycicoccus sp. | reverse complement strand
GGCTCACCACTGATCGGGTGGATCGGCTCCGCGTGGGGTCCCCGCTGGACCATCCTGGTTGGCAGTGTCACGACTGGTCTGGCGGTTCTTGCTGCCACTGTGTATCTCATGCGCAGCGAGAACATCCACGTGAGCTACCACCGACAGCGCCGGCCCCGGTTGAGCGTCACCCGCGGTGAGACCAGCGAGCCCGTTCCTGAGGTGGCCAACTGATGACCCCCAGATTTCGCCGCGGCATCGTGCTGATCGCCCTCGCCCTGATGCTGGTGGCGGTCCTGGTGGGACAGCTGGTCCGTTGAGAGCCGGCCGCCGGCTCTGCTGTCAGGGAGTGGGGGTCGGTGTCGGGCCAGGCGGCACGATCGTGCAGGTCTTGACCCCGAGCAGGCTGATGGTGCAGATCTGCTGGGTGAGCGGCGTTGGCGGCGAGGTGCCAGCTGTCGGCGTGAGGCCGGGAATCGGCAACGCGTGGATTGGCAGCGCCGGGGCCGGCAGCGGGGCCGCTGAAGCGGGTCCGCTGGCCGCTGGTGCACGAGGGCTGACTGCCGGGTGCGGCGCGGGAGCCGCGGTCGGTGTCGAGCCGGGCTGGCCGGGGGCCGGACTTCCGGGCGCGGGCCTGGTCGCCGGGTCGGTGGCCCGGCTGGGCGCACCCGACGTCGACGGGGCCCGGTTGGCAGCGGGCAGGTCAGAGGCCGGCAGGGCGCTGACTCCGTGGCGGTACGCGTCGGCGATGGCGATCACCGTCCGGGCGTAGGAGTCCGAAGCGTTGTAGCGCATGATCGCGCCGCGCAGGTCGCCCGGGCGGCTGAGGTCGCCGGGGCCGGAGCAGAGGTAGATCGCGGTCGCCGCAGCGGCGTCGGCCATGTCCTGCGGGTTCTTGACTCCGTCACCATCGGCGTCGGAACCCACGACGCGCCAGGTGCTGGGGATGAACTGCATCGGGCCCACAGCCCGGTCGTAGACCGTGTCCCGGTCCAGCCGGCCGCCGTCGGTGTCGGTGATCCGGGCGGTGCCGTTCGTGCCGTCCAGCGGGATGCCGATGATGCCCGGTTGGGCCACGCCGGCCGAGTCCAGCTGGTTGCCGCCGAAACGCGCGTGGTCACTCTCGACCCGCCCGATGGCTGCCAGCAGCGCCCAGTCGATGTGGCAGGCCGGGTCGGCTGAGTCGATCAACGAGGCGGCCCGTTGATAGGCCGCAAGTGCGCGGATGGGGATGCCCGTGCTGTCCAGGGCCACGGGTGCCGAGCTGCCGGGCATGGTGCCCTCGGTCAGCACCAGAGCGGGTGCTGTCGGCCCAGCCCCGGCGGGCATTGTGAGCGCAATGGCGGGCACGACGATCACGGGCGAGTGGCTCGAGCGGGTGGCACCCAAGACGTCGCCTGCCGGGGCAGTCCGTGCCGTGAGGGCGATGCCGGCACCGATCAACGCGACCGCAGGAAGGGCGGCGCAGGCCTTGGGCCAGTGTGCCGAGATCGTGCGCGCTCGACCGCTGATGGACATGCCGTTCTCCCGCTTCCGATGCGACTGCCCCGATCGGGGTGTGTGCAAGGGATAACGACAGAGTATGGCTCAGGTCACGACACCTCACGAGATCCGGTCGGTTCTGCTCGTGACGTGGTTCACTTCGGTCGTACGGCGCCGACCACCCGGCCCCGGTGACACGATGACCAGGGCTGGCCATGAACGCAAGGTCGGATCTCAGGCCCAAGAACAGGGGAGTGACGTGAGCAAGGCTGGATCAAACGCGGGCGCGACGTTGGCCGTTCGAGTGACCACGGTTCTGGCCGTGGGTGCGCTGGCAACAGCCCTGGCGGGGTGCAGCAGCGACGCCAAGCCGAAGGCTGCGCCGCGTACCTCCACGACGGCCACAGCCACGCAGACCGCCGTCCCCACACCGTCGCCGACCCCGACAGTCCCGGTCACCAATTTCCTGACAGGTGTCGGGGCGCCGCCGAATGGCCCCGTGATCGCCGTCAAGATGGACGACACTGCGGCCGGCCGGCCCTCGTTGGGTCTGGAGAAGGCGGACGTGATCTACATCGAGGAGGCCGAGGGCGGGCTGTCGCGGATGGTGGCGGTGTTCGCCAGTGCCAAGCCCAATGTCCGGGCGGTCCGCAGCATCCGTTCCAGCGACCCGGAGCTCCTGGGTCAATACGGCAGGATCATCGTGGTCGCCAGTGGGGGCGGTGGCAACTCCCTGCGGGATCTGGACCGGTCGAGCCTGCGCAGTTCGATCTTCGACCGCGGGCAGGTTGGCTTCTCCCGTGACTACTCACGGCCGGCGCCCTACAACGTGGTCTCGGACCTGGCCAGGGTGAGCGCCGCAATCTCGGCTGACGGTGTGCGCAACGTGGGGTTCACCTGGGCGGCCGACGACCCACGGCTTGCCGGCGCCAGAGCGGCGACGACAGTGAGTACTCAAGTGGGATCCACGGGTGTGGGTTTCGTCTGGGACTCGAAGCTGGCCCGCTACGTTCGCACCGATGGTGGCCAGCGGATCGTCACGGCCAGTGGTGCTCCTGTGGCCAAGCCCAACGTGCTTGTGCAGTTCTGCCAGATCAGCGCGGACCGCTCCGACACCGACGTCAACGGAAACCCCTCGATGTTCACCAAGTCTGTGGGAAGTGGTCGCGTCGTGCTGTTCCGGGACGGCAAGCGGATCGAAGGCAAGTGGTCGCGACCCAGCGTCGGCGCCCCGACGGCGTTCAGCGACGCTGCCGGGAAGCCGCTGCTGTTCGCTCCGGGTGGGACGTTCGTGGTCCTGGCGCGCTCCGGCGGGTCCGCCTGATCAGGCGCTGTGCATGCTCAGCCGATGTGGTCGACGACGTACTCGATGCTCGCGATGAGCTTCGAGATGTCCTCGGGGTCGACGGCCGGGAACATCCCCACGCGCAGCTGGTTGCGCCCGAGCTTGCGGTAGGGCTCCACGTCGACGACGCCGTTGGCGCGTAGCACCGTAGCCACCGTGGCAGCGTCGACCTCGTCGGTGAAGTCGATCGTCCCGACGACCAGCGAGCGCGCGGACGGGTCCGTAACGAACGGCAAGGTGTATGCCGTGGCCTCCGCCCACTGGTAGAGCCGGCTGGAGCTGTCGGTCGTGCGCTTCACGGCCCAGCCCAGACCGCCCTGGCCGTTGATCCAGTCGATCTGGTTGGACAGCAGCGCCAGGGTCGAGACCGCGGGAGTGTTGTAGGTCTGGTTCAGCCGTGAGTTGCTGATCGCGGTCGGCAGGCTGAAGAAGTCAGGCACCCACCGGCCGGACGCCGCGATCTCGTCGACGCGAGCCAGGGCTGCCGGGGAGAAGGCGGCCAGCCAGAGGCCACCGTCGGCCGCGAAGCACTTCTGGGGCCCGAAGTAGTAGACGTCAGACTCGGCGACGTTGACGGGCAGACCACCGGCGCCCGAGGTGGCGTCGACGAGCACCAGCGCGCCCTCGTCGGCACCTTCGACCCGGTTCACGGGCGCCATGACCCCGGTCGAGGTCTCGTTGTGCGCCCAGGCGTAGACGTCGACCCCGGCCTCCGCCATGGGCGTGGCCAGAGTGCCAGGCTCGCCCTTGATGATCGTGGAGTCGCCCAGGAACGGGGCGTTCTGGGTGACCGAGCCGAACTTGGCCGAGAACTCGCCGAACGCCAGGTGTTGGGCGCGCTCACGGACCAGTCCGAATGCGGCGATGTCCCAGAAGGCGGTCGAGCCGCCGTTGCCGAGGATGATCTCGTAGCCCTCGGGCAGGCTGAACAGCTGGGCGAGCCCGTCACGGACCTGACCGACCAGGTTCCTGACCGGGGCCTGGCGATGAGAGGTGCCCAGAACCGTGCGGCCGATGGCGGCCAGGTAGTCGACCTGCTCGGGACGGACCTTGCTGGGCCCGCAGCCGAAACGGCCGTCCTGGGGCAGGAGCTCGGCGGGGATGGAGAACGTGGCGGCGTCAGTCACGGCTGGGTCGTTCACTAAGAGTCTCCTCGGGGTGGGAACGGCGGGCAGGGAAGCGATCAGAGAGCGTGACCCGAGGAGACGGAGTCGGTCCACCCGGCGACGTCCTCAGGACCGCGCGGTGCTTCGCCGATGTAGCGGGCCGACGGGCGGATCAGGCGACCGGTGCGCTTCTGCTCGAGCACATGTGCAGACCACCCGGCCGTGCGCGCACAGGTGAACATTGGCGTGAACATCGCCGCCGGGACCTCGGCGAAGTCGAGCAGCACGGCGGCCCAGAACTCGACGTTCGTGGCCAGGACCCGGTCGGGGCGTCGGGCGTGCAGCTCGTCGAGGGCGGCCTTCTCCAGTGCGGCGGCGACGGCGAACCGTGGGGCGTCCAGGCGCTCGCAGGTGGCCCGCAGGACGCGCGCTCGAGGGTCCTCCGCGCGATACACGCGGTGGCCGAACCCCATCAGGCGCTCGCCCTTGTCGAGCACGCCCCTGACGTATGCCGTGGCGTCGCCGGTCCGCTCGACACCCTCGATCATGTGCAGGACCCGTGAGGGCGCTCCTCCGTGCAGCGGGCCGCTGATTGCGCCGACGGCGCCGGAGAGACAGGCTGCGACGTCGGCTCCGGTGGAGGCGATGACGCGCGCGGTGAACGTCGAGGCGTTCATGCCGTGTTCGGCGGCGGACACCCAGTAGGCGTCGATGGCCTCGACGTGACGGGGGTCGGGCTCGCCGCGCCAACGGATCATGAACCGCTCGACGATGGAGTGCGCCTTGTCGACATCGCGTTGGGGCACCATCGGGTGGTCCTGGCCGCGGGCGGACTGGGCGATGAACGACAGGGCCATGACGGAGGCACGTGCGAGGTCCTCGCGGACCTGCTCGGCGTCGATGTCCAGCATCGGCCGGAAGCCCCAGACCGGAGCGAGCTGCGCCAGCGCGCTCTGGACGTCGACCCTTACGTCACCGGTGTGGACCGGGAGCGGGAACGGCTCGGCCGGGGGCAGGCCGGGGTTGAACTCGTTGTCGACGAGCAGGCCCCAGACGTTGCCGAAGGACACCCGCCCGACCAGATCGTTGATGTCGACGCCGCGGTAGCGCAGTGCGCCACCCTCCTTGTCCGGTTCGGCAATCTCCGACTCGAAGGCGATGACGCCCTCGAGGCCTGGCCTGAAGTCGCTGTCGCTCATCCGTGGACCCTTTCCCGGCCGGCGTCGTTGCCGGACCGCAAGCCATTGTGCCCTGTCCGGCTGCCGGGGTTTCGTCGGAGTACGGCCAGCGCCCTTCTAGGCTGGCTGCGTGCCGATCCTGCTGGACCTCACCCCGCTGCGGGTCAGCCCGCCATACCGGCGGTTGTTCACCGGCTTTACCCTTGCCGGCGTCGGCAGCCAGCTCACCGTGGTGGCGATCATGCTGCAGGTCTACCAGCTGACCGGGTCGTCCTTCTCGGTCGGACTGGTGGGACTCTTCGCGCTCGTGCCGATCGTCATCATGGGGCTCTACGGCGGCGCGCTGATCGACGCGCACGACCGGCGCACGGTCGCCCTCGGGGCCAGCGGAGTCATGTGGGCCTCGGGCATCCTCACGGCGCTGCAGGCCTGGCTGGGCAACACCAACCCGCTGGTTCTCTACCTGCTGGTGGCGGTCAACAGTGCCGGGTTCGCGGTGGTCAGCCCCGCCCGGTCGGCCATCTACCCACGGCTGCTGGAACGCCATCTCCTGCCGGCGGCCAACGCGCTCGGCGTCTTCGCCTTCAATGTCGCCCTCACGGTCGGGCCGCTGCTGGCGGGTTTCCTGGTCGGCTGGGGCGGCTACACGCTGGCCTACTCCGTGGACGTCGCCTTGTTCACTGCGGCGCTGTGGGGGCTGGTCCGACTGCCGCCGATCCCGCCGGAGCCGCATCCGGAGGGGTTGCCAACACGCCGTCCCGGTCTGGCGAGTGTGCTGGATGGGTTGCGGTTCCTCGGAACTCGTCCCAACCTACGGATGACGTTCCTGGCGGATTTTTGCGCCATGATCCTGGCCATGCCGCGGGCACTGTTCCCCGCAGTGGCCGTCCTGGCCTTCGGAGGTGGGGCCAGGACGGTGGGCTTCATGGCCGCCGCAGTCGCGGTCGGCTCGATCGTGGCGATGATCTTCTCCGGCAGGCTCGGCCAGCTGCGGCGCCAGGGGCTGGCCGTCGTGGTCTGCGTCGCGCTGTGGGGAGTGGCTGTTGCCGGCTTCGGGCTGGCGGTCGGCTCAGCCGGCAGTGCGCTGACGAGGTCGTCGGCGCTGTTGGTGGGTGCGTTCTTCCTCGCCTGCGCCGGTGCCGCCGACTCGGTCAGTGCGGTGTTTCGCACCACGATCCTGCAGGCGGCCACCCCCGATCACCTGCGCGGGCGGCTGCAGGGCGTGTTCATCGTGGTCGTCGCCGGTGGGCCGCGCCTGGGCGACCTCGTGGCTGGGTCCGTCGCCACGGCCTACAGCGAGGCATTTGCGGCGGTCGCAGGCGGCATCGCCTGCGTCGTTGCCGTCGTCGCGCTCAGCCTGTGGCAGCGTGGTTTCTTGCGGTACGACGCCCGCGAACCGACGCCCTGATGTTCACCTCCTGCCGCGGATTGCCTTGAGAGGGCCCGCAGGCGAGCGTTGAGCTTGTCGAGCCGGTGCTGGGCGAACTCCTTGCCCGACATGGCGCCCTCCTCTTCCAGCGTAAGTCCGTCCGCCCTAATGTCATGGCATGAGTGATGCGCTGCGCCGGGAGTACGACAGCGAGGGTCTGACCGAGTCCGACGTGGCGTCCACCCCGTGGGAGCAGGCGCGCCGCTGGGTGGACGACGCGGTCTATCGCTCGGTCGAGCGGGACGACGTGCCGGAGCCGTTGGCCCTGTCCGTGGCCACGGTCGACGCGGCTGGGAGACCAGATGTTCGGACTGTCCTCATGCGCTTCTTCGACCCAGCGGGCCCTGGATTCGTCGCGAACCTTGAGTCGGCCAAAGGCACTCAGATTGCTGGCAATCCGGCAGTCGCCGCGGCACTGGTCTGGCAAGGGATGTATCGTGCGATCCGCTTCCGCGGGACGGCCCGCCAGCTCGGCCGTGACGAGGTCGAGCGCTACTTCGGCGAACGCCCATGGGGCTCGCGGATCAGCGCGTGGGCCTCGCGGCAGTCGCAGGTGATCGAGGGCCGCTCGGGTCTGGAGGAGGCCTTCGAGCGGTATGCCGCCCGGTGGCCTGACCAGGGGAGCCCCACCGATGTGCCCGTCCCCGACTTCTGGGGCGGCTACCGGATCACCTGCGATGAGGTCGAGTTCTGGGCCGGTCGACGTGACCGGCTGCACGACCGGCTCGTCTTCGTCCGCGTCGGCGTTGGTGCGCTCGACGATGCCAGCGCCTGGCGACTGGAACGTCGCCAGCCCTGACCGGCCCGAGTTGGTGCGGGTCCTGCTCGACTGACTCGGTGTGACCGTCAAACAGGCAAAGGTGCCCTAACTTGCCCCCTCTCAAGCGTGGAATTCGCCGCCGGGACGCAGGATTGCCTGTTTGACGGGTGGCACCAGCGCTGACCCAACTGCTGACTCCCGACCGCGATTGGTAGGCGCCTTGGCCGTGGTTCGATGCGTCGCCCCCAGGGAACCGGCGAGGATGGGCGCCATGACTGAACCGCAGCAGGCACCGTCCCTTGACGAGCGTCGTCGCCTCGCGCTCCCCGGCGTCGAACGAAACCTCATGGGCAGGCACCCGGTGTCGCCGCAGGACGAGCTGCGCAGCATCATCGCCGAGCTCGATAGGGACGAGGGGACCGACGCGGCTGCTGCAAGTTGGGACCGCTACGGCGAGGGCGGTCCGGTTGCCGTGTTGGAGAGCCAGGTCGCCGCGCTGCTCGGGAAGCCCGCGGCGGTGATGTTCCCGAGCGGCACGATGGCGCAGCAGTCGGTGCTGCGGGTCTGGAGCGATCGGCACGGGAGCCGGCGGATCGCCATACCGGCGTTGTCCCACCTGCTGCTGAACGAGGAGGATGGCCCAAGGCTGCTCAACGGCTTCGAGTGGGCGCTGTTGACGACCGGCGCCACGACGGGCGGCGTCGTCCCGCGATCGCGGTGTGCCGCTGCACTTTGACGGCGCTCGCATCTGGGAGTCCGCCCCGCACCTCGGGCACAGCCCAGCGGATATCGCTGCGCTTGCCGATACGGTCTATGTCTCGTTCTACAAGGGCCTGCGTGGGCTGGCCGGCGCGGTCGTTGCCGGACCCGAGGAGATCATCGCCGAGGTGCGGCTCTGGCGCAGCCGTCACGGAGGCAC
>JAYSQM010000387.1:0-1142 GCA_043721575.1 Phycicoccus sp. | reverse complement strand
TGTCAACGGCTCCGAGGCGACCGAGCTGGTCATCCTCACCGGCATGAGCGGCGCCGGTCGCAGCACCGCGGCCAATGTCCTGGAGGACCTCGGCTGGTACGTCATCGACAACCTCCCGCCGCAGCTGATGCTGCCCATGGCCAGGCTGGCGGCGGAGCAGCCCGGTGGCGGTGTCACCAACCTCGCAGCGGTGATCGACGTCCGCAGCCGCACCTTTTTCACCGCTTTCCGTGACGCTCTGCATTCCTTGCGAGAGATGGGCTGGGCACCGAGGGTGATCTTCGTCGACGCCACCGACGAGGCACTGGTCCGTCGGTTCGAGAGCGTGCGCCGCCCGCACCCCCTGCAGGGTCAGGGAGGGATGCTGGATGGCATCATCCGCGAACGCGAGCTGTTGGGGGACCTGCGCTCCGAGGCCGACGTCCTGATCGACACCTCCGGCCTGAATGTCCACCAGCTCTCGGCCAAGGTGTCCCAGATCTTCGCCGGCTCGGGGGGTCCCCGCCTGCGGATCGCCGTCATGTCGTTCGGCTTCAAGTACGGCATCCCGCTGGACGCCGACCTGGTGTTCGACATGCGCTTCCTGCCCAACCCTTTCTGGATCCCTGAGCTGCGGTCCAGGAACGGCACGGACCAGGCGGTGTCGGAGTACGTCATGAGCAGGGAGGGGGCAGGGGAGTTCGTCGACCGCGTCGTCGACCTGATGCAGCCGATGATTGCCGGCTACCAACGTGAGGGACGGCGCTATGTCACCCTGGCGGTGGGCTGCACCGGCGGCAAGCATCGCTCGGTGGCCGTTGCCGAAGCGCTTGCGGCCAGGCTGAACGGCGAGGACGTGGCCACGATCCTGGTCCACCGCGACCTGGGGCGTGAGTGACCCGCCCTGCCGTCGTCGCCCTCGGTGGCGGGCACGGCCTTGCTGCCTCGCTTGCGGCGCTGCGGCTGGTCACCGACCGGATCACGGCTGTGGTGACGGTCGCCGATGATGGCGGTTCCAGTGGACGGCTGCGCGTCGAGTTCGACGTGCTCCCACCCGGAGACCTTCGGATGGCACTGGCCGCGCTGTGCGATGACACTGCATGGGGTCTCCAGTGGCGCGACGTCCTCCAGCACCGGTTCGCCGGCGACGGTCAGCTCGGTGG
>JAYSQM010000386.1:0-13285 GCA_043721575.1 Phycicoccus sp. | reverse complement strand
GAGCCGAGCCGAGCCGAGCCGAGCCGAGCCGAGCCGAGCCGAGCCGAGCCGAGCCGAGCCGAGCCGAGCCGAGCCGAGCCGAGCCGAGCCGAGCGGCGTGATGGTGCCGCTGTGGTCTTTTCCAGATTGTGCACGGTGCGTGACGGGTCACCGGGTGCGCGACACCAGCGGCGATGATGGCCGCGTGGCCAGTGCCAAACCGTTACTGAGGTTGTTCGACACGCTTTAGGTTGAGGACATGACGTTCGACTTAGGTTGAGGACATGACGTTCGACGCAGGGACATTCGACGGCATGTGGTCGGCAATCGAACCCATCGGCCGCGAGGCGAGCACCGGGGGCTATCGGCGCTTCGCGTGGACCCGGGACGACGCCACGCTGCGCGAGTGGTTCGCCGGTGAGGCGGCCTCGCGCGGGCTGGACCTGGTCACCGACCGAGCCGGCAACCAGTGGGCATGGTGGGGAGATCCTGATGCGGCCGTCGCCGCCGGTCGTCCCGGAGTGGTGATCGGCTCCCACCTCGACTCGGTCCCGGACGGCGGGGCCTTTGACGGTCCGCTGGGGGTCGTCTCAGCCCTGGCCGTTGTTGATGCCCTGAAGGTCAAGGGTTTCATGCCTTCACGGCCCATCGCCGTGGTGAACTTCATCGACGAGGAGGGCGCGCGATTCGGTATCGCGTGCGCCGGATCCCGTTTGATCACAGGCAAGCTCGACGCCGACAAGGCTCGAGGCCTACGCGACGCGGACGGCGTCACGATGGCGGAGGCGATGACGGCCTTCGGTCACGCCACCGAGCAGGTCGGGCCGGACGACGAGACGCTGCGCCGGATCGGGACGTTCGTCGAGCTCCATGTGGAGCAGGGGCGCGGCCTGATCGACCTGGACCGCCCCGTTGCCGTCGGTTCTGCCATCTGGTCCCACGGGCGCTGGCGTGTCGACCTGGACGGCGAGGCCAACCACGCAGGCACCACCCGGCTGGAGGACCGCCGAGACCCGATGCTTGCCCTGGCGGCAACCGTGCTGGCAGCCCGCGCGGCCGCCAGTGCGCACGGATGCGTTGCCACAGTGGGCAAGGTGCGCGTGGAACCCAATGGTGTCAACGCGATCCCATCGCGGGTCACCGCCTGGCTGGACGCCCGAGGCCTCGGCGAATCTGGAGTCCGGGCCGTCGTCGAGGCGGTGGAACGTCAGTCGGGCAGCACCGCCGTCGAGGAGTCCTGGACCCCCGAGACCGCCTTCGACGTGCCCTTGGCGCAGCGGCTCTCGCGCTTGCTCGACGATGCGCCGATCCTGGAGACCGGGGCTGGTCACGATGCTGGAATCCTTGCCGCTGCGGGAGTTTCGACCGCGATGTTGTTCGTCCGCAACCCCACCGGGATCTCGCACTCACCGGTCGAGTTCGCCGAACGCGAGGACTGCCACCGAGGCGTCGAAGCCCTGACCCGGGTCACCGAGGAGCTGGCCCGATGACCCCGGCCGCCCCAGCTTCTTCGACCGAACACCCCCGCGACACCGTTTCGAGCCCGCTGCGGGCCGAAAACGGTGCCGGAGCGGTGTCCGGACGTGATGAGCGGCGGGAGCGGTGGCACGCGGCATACGCCCTGCTCCCTTCGGGTGTCGCGCAGGACGTGACCTTCGAGGTCACCGACGGCCGGTTCACCGCGGTCACCCCGGACACTGTGCCCGGCGGCGCCCAGGCCCTGCCCGGGGTGGTCCTGCCCGGGTTCGCGAACGCCCACAGCCACGCCTTTCACCGCGCCCTGCGTGGGCGGACCCACGATGGCGGCGGCACCTTCTGGACCTGGCGCGAACGGATGTATGCCGTGGCGGCGCAACTGGATCCGGACTCCTACCTCGCGCTGGCCACCGCGACGTACGCCGAGATGGCGCTGGCCGGGATCACTGCTGTCGGGGAGTTCCACTACCTGCACCATGCTCCCGGCGGGGCGTCCTATGACGATCCCAATGCCATGGGTGAGGCCCTGCGTCAGGCTGCGGCCGACGCGGGGATCCGGCTGACCTTGCTCGACACCTGCTACGTCGTCGGGGGGCTGAGCGACACCGGGCACCGCCCTCTGGACGCGATGCAACAGCGCTTCGGCGACGGCGACGCCGACCGTTGGGCGCAGCGCCTTGCGGGCCTCAAGGAGTCCGCCGGGATGCGCGTCGGTGCTGCCGTCCACTCCGTGCGCGCCGTGCCCCGGGATCAGCTCGGTGTTGTCGCCGCGGCTGCCACAGGTCGGCCACTGCACGTCCATCTCTCCGAGCAACCAGCCGAGAACCAGGCCTGCCAAGGGTTCTACGGTCTGACGCCCACTGCGCTGCTGGACGTCGAGGGGGTCCTGGGCCCCCTGACGTCCGCGGTTCACGCGACGCACCTCACCGACGAGGACATCGCGACCTTGGGCCGCACCGGCACGACGGTGTGCTTCTGCCCCACAACCGAGCGGGACCTTGCGGACGGCATCGGGCCGGCCCGGATGTTGCGCGACGCGGGCTCGCCGCTGTCCCTTGGGTCGGACCAGCACGCTGTCATCGACTTTTTCGAGGAGGCTCGGGGTCTGGAGATGCACGAGCGCCTGAACTGGTTGCAGCGTGGGCGATTCCGCCCGGACGAGCTGCTGTTGGCAGCCACCCGACACCAGAGCCTGGGCTGGGGCGACGCCGGCCGGCTCGAAGCCGGGGCGCGCGCGGACCTAGTCGCCGTCAGACTCGACAGCCGCAGGACTGCCGGGAGCGCGCCGGGGCAGATCATCCTGTCGGCCACCGCTACCGACGTCGACACCGTGATCGTGGACGGCCGGACCGTGGTGGCCGGCGGTCAACACCTGCTCGGTAACGTCGGGACGTTGCTGCAGAAGGCGATTCAACCCCTCTGGGAGAGCTCATGATCTGGGAGAAGTCATGACCTCGACGTTGTTCACCGGTATCGCCGAGCTCGTCACCAACGACGAGCTCCTGGACGGCGCCGACCACTCGGAGCACCTGGGCCGCCTCAGCGACGCGGCGGTCGTCGTGCAGGACGGGCTCATCGCGTGGGTCGGCCCTGCCGCGCGGGCACCCCAGGCGGATGACCGTCGGGACGTCGGCGGGCGCGCGGTCATCCCGGGCTTTGTGGACTCGCACTCGCACCTCGTCTTCGCCGGAGACCGCTCTGCGGAGTTCGTGGCCCGGATGACCGGCGTGCCGTACGACGGCGGCGGGATCGCCAGCTCCGTCAACGCCACCCGTGCGGCCAGCGATGACGAGCTACGCGCCCTGGTCGGTGCCCGAGTCGCGGAGATGCGCGCCCAGGGGACGACCACTGTCGAGATCAAGGGCGGCTACGGACTCAGCGTCAAGGACGAGGCGCGGTCGCTGCGTATCGCAGCCGAGTTCACCTCCGAGACAACGTTTCTCGGCGCCCACGTGGTGCCGACGGAGTTTGCCGACCGTCGCGCCGAGTACGTCGAGCTGATCACCGGTGAGATGCTCGCGGCCTGCGCTCCCCACGCCCGCTGGATCGACGTGTTCTGTGAGCCGCACAGCGCACACGCCTTCACCGAGGACGAGGCGCGGGTCGTCTTGTCCGCAGGTCGGGACGCGGGTCTCGGACTTCGAGTGCACGGCAACCAGCTCGGCCACGGTCCGGGGGTGCGCCTCGCGGTCGAGCTGGGTGCCGCGAGCGTCGACCACTGCACATTCCTGTCCGAAGCCGACATCGAGCAGCTCGCCGCGGCATCGGACACCACGGTAGCGACGTTCCTGCCCGGCGTGGAGTTCTCCACCCGCTCGCCCTACCCGAACGCGCGACGACTGCTCGATGCGGGTGTGAGCATCGCGTTGGCCAGCGACTGCAACCCCGGCAGCTGCTACTCGTCCTCGATCCCGTTCGTCCTCGCACTGGCGGTGCGCGAGATGGGCCTGACGCCAGCGGAGGCTCTGCTCGCCGCGACCACCGGCAGTGCCAAGTCGTTGCGGCGCAATGACATTGGCGTGATCCGTCCCGGAAACCGGGCGGATCTGACGGTGCTGGACGCACCGTCATACCTGCACCTGTCCTATCGTGCCGGCGTCCCTATCGCCCGCGTGCTCGACACGAGTGGCCGACACGAGTGGCCGTCATGAGTCCTGACCGCAATCCTGACCGCAATCTTGACCGCGATCCCGATGCCGATGCCGACCACGACGCCGACCACTTGGCGATCGTGCGCTTCGCCGAGCTCCCTGCCGTGCCTTGGCGCAACGGCGGGGGCGTCACGCGTGAGATCGCGGTGGCTGGTGGGTCCGGCCCGCAGGGCTTCGACTGGCGGATCAGCATCGCGGACGTCAACGCGCCCGGCCCGTTCTCGGCCTATCCGGGTGTCGACCGCGTCATCACCGTGGTGGAGGGAAAGCGGATGGACCTCGTGATCGACGGGGTCGAGCACGTCCTGGGTCTGCATGAGTCGCTCAGCTTTGCCGGGGCGAGCCAGACCACGTGCAGTCTGCCCGCCGGACCGACGCGCGACCTCAACGTGATGACGCGTGGCGACCGGCTGTCGGCCGTCGTCGCCATCAGGGACCTCTCGGAAACCCGACCGATTGCCGTCGCCGGCAGCCAGGTTCTGGTGCTGCTGACCGGATCGGCCGTGGTCGCCGGAGCGGACGGGAGCCGGGCCGAGCTGCACCCGCTGGATGCCGTGTGCCCCAGCGGGCAGCACGTGCGGCTGATCATGGGATCCGGGCGGGTGGCGGTCGTCCGGATCGAGAACTACGGCAAGACTCGCGCATGGTAGATCCGAATCCCAGGCAGAAGAGTCATGGCGACCACGGTCCAGCTCACGATCGACTGCATGGACCCGAAGGCCCTGGCGCAGTTCTGGACGACGGCTCCGCGCTATGTCCCCGAGCCGCCGACGGGAGGCCATGAGACCTGGGAGTCATGGTTGGCCGCGACCGGGCCACCTGCTCCTGGCTGGTTTTCGACAAGATGGAGGGCCACGGTGCCGACTGGTCATAACCTGAGCTCATGAGCACTGACAGGCCGTGGGACGACAGCGTCGACAGCCCACCCGATCCGCAGCTGGTCTTGATCGCGCACGCCTGCTTCGACTTCGCGCGGGCAGGGGATACGGCAAGACTGCGGGCGTATGTCGAGCAAGGAGTCCCGGCGAACCTCACCGATGCGACCGGCAACACGCTGCTGATGCTGGCCGCCTACCACGGGCACGCCGAGACGGTCAGTGCGCTGGTGGCCCTGGGCGCTGACCCCGACCGCACCAACGACCGCGGGCAGAGCCCGCTGGCCGGCGCGATCTTCAAGGCAGAGGACGACGTGGTCCGAGCGTTGCTGGCCGCGGGGGCCGACCCGGACATCGGCACACCGAGTGCGCGCGCAACCGCGCAGATGTTCGACCGGGCCGACCTGCTCACCACCGAGTAGCCGAGCTGTGGGGTGACCGAGCTGTGGGGTGACCGAGCGGTGGGTGGCGGGGGACCCTCGCTCGGCCGGGGGCGGCGCTTTGCTAGCTGACCTTCTGCAGACCCTTGGGCGGGTGTCCGGCCGACCTCGTGTAGTACGCCGCAGCCTTGCGCGTCGCCAGCAGCCGGGCCACGCCGACGAAGGCGCCCGAGGCCACCGCCCAGCCGACCGCCTCCGGCCACGACACCTCGGGGTCCTCGGGGTTGGCCGGCGGAGCCTTGCCCGTGGTCGCGGTCCAGCCGCTGGTCACGAGCTTCCTGGCCACGACAGCCGCGCCGAGCGCCGCGCCCGTCCCGAGGACCTTCCAGACCAACGCGCCCATGACGACCTCCCGCTCGGATTCGGCTCTGCGCCCTCGAGCCTGCCACGCCGACGGGTGTACCGTCATCTAGGTAACGACAGGGGAGCGCCCCACAGCGCTGAGAGTGCGGTTCGCCGCAGACCCTCGAACCTGCCCCGGTTAGCACCGGCGAAGGGAGTCGGGAATCTCAGGTGTGCGCTCGCCGTACCCTCTTGTGCTCTGGCACCGGCAGGTATGGCGGGTGCACGCCTCCCCGAGGCATCCATCCATTCGGATTCCACGGGAGAAGGAACACGGCAATGACCTCACAACGCAACACCACGGATCCCACCAACGAAGTCCCCCCGCAGACCGCCCACACCTCGCGGACGGCCCCAGCAACCACACTTGCCACCCGCCCCCTCATGGGCTGGCGTGGCATCGACCTGATCACCGCAGCCATGCTTGCCGTCGCGTTCGGCGTCATGTTCTGGGGGTTCGACACCTTCATCTATCCGTTCCTGGGTGCGGCAACCGCGGGCTTCCCCCCGGCCGGTGAGCTGATGCTCGGCGTCTGGCTGGTCTCCGCAGTCGTCGGTGGGCTGGTCATCCGCAGGCCGGGTGCCGCCCTGTTCACCGAGCTCGTGGCGGCCAATGTCGAGCTCTTCCTGGGTAACAAGTGGGGCGCCGCCGTCCTGTTGTCCGGACTGCTCCAGGGCCTGGGTGTCGAGCTCGCATTGGCGCTGTTCCGGTACCGCCGCTTCGGCATCGTCGTGGCCGTGCTCGGCGGCGTCCTGGCGGCGGTGTTCGAGATCGTCTTCTACGAATGGCACTCCTACGTCGCCGAGTACTCCACGGCGTGGAAGGCCATCTACCTGGGCGCTGGCATGGTCTCCGGCGCCGTCATCGCCGGGGTCGGTGGCTGGGCTCTGGTTCGCGGGCTGGCGAGAACGGGTGCGCTCAACGCCTTCCCGCCGGGTCAGGAAGTCCGTGAGTCGCACCCTGCCTGAGGCCATGCGGGCTGAAGGCTTGCTCGCTGGGGTGCCCTCTGTCGCAGGGGGCGCCCTCGTCGAGGTCCATGACCTCACCTGGCGTCCCTTCGGGCGCCGGGAGCCGGCGTTGTCGGGTGTCAGTCTGCGCATCGAGTCGGGTTCGCGCGTGCTGCTCGCCGGGCCCAGCGGATCGGGCAAGTCCACCCTCCTGCGCGCACTGGCCGGCGTCCTGACCACGACCGAGACGGGCGACCTCACCGGCTCGGTCCTGATCGATGGTGCCCAACCCGCGGGCTCGTCGGTAGGACTCATGGTTCAGGACCCCGCAGATGCGCTGGTGGCCGGACGGGTGGGTCGCGATGTGGCCTTCGGCCCCGAGAACTTCGGTATGCCGCGTGACCAGATCTGGTCCCGGGTCCGGTCGGCATTGGCCTCCGTGGGGTTCCCGTATGGCGAGGACCACCCCACCAGCGCGCTCTCCGGCGGCGAGGCCCAACGGCTGGCGCTGGCCGGCGTTCTCGCGTTGACGCCGAGACTGGTGCTGCTGGACGAGCCGACCTCGATGCTCGACCCCTCGTCCGCCGCGATGGTGCGCGAGGCGATCACGTCCGCGGTCCGTGCTTCGGGGGCGACGTTGGTGATGGTCGAACATCGGCTGTCCGCCTGGGTGGACCAGGTCGATCGCTTGGTCGTGCTCGACCCCACCGGCCGGATCAGCGCCGACGGGCCGATTGCGGCGACCCTCGCCATGTCGGCGGATTCGCTAGCGGCCCAAGGGGTCTGGGTGCCCGGGGTCGCCGCTCCCCGTCCACTGGATGTGGCCCACGCGCTGTGTGCCCCAATGCTGTGTGCCCCAACGCCCCATGGCGCTTCTGCGGGCCGGGTGCTGGTGTCTGCAGAGTCGGTCTCCGTCCTGCGCCGGCCCCGCGTGTCGGTCATGTCCACGAACCGGCCGGCAACCGCGGTGCAGGCCCTGCTGGATGTCTGCGCGACAGTCAGCGCAGGCGAGTGCGTCGCAGTCGTCGGCCCCAGTGGCGCCGGCAAGTCGACCTTGACGGCGCTGCTGGCTGGTGTCGACGCGCCCACGCAAGGACTGGTGCGTGCCGGGGACCCGCTGCTGGTCGGCAGGGGCGCGAGCGCACCCGTGGCCATGAGCGCGAGCCCACCCCTCGCCATGGGCGTGAGCCCCTCCGGGGTCATCCACCGCTGGGCCTCGCGCATCTTGGCGGCCCGGTTCGGGTGGGTGCCTCAGCAGGCTGAGCTCGCAGTTGTCGCCCGCACCGTCCGCGACGACGTGCTCTCGACCAGTCGGCTGCTGGGCCTGGACGACGATGCTGCACAGACTCGGGCCGATGGCCTGCTCGAGGTACTGGGCCTGTCGGCCCTGTCCGGCGCGGACCCACACCACCTCTCCGGCGGCGAACAGCGGCGTCTGGCCCTGGCAGGCGCCATCGCCCATGGCCCTTCGGTCCTGGTCCTGGACGAGCCGACAGTTGGCCAGGACCGGTTGACGTGGTCGGCCGTGGCAGGAGTTGTTGTCGCTGCCCGGAGCGCCGGGGTCGGCGTGGTCCTGGCCACGCATGACCCGTTGTTGATCGCTCTGGCCGATCGACGAATCACCCTGCGGGATGGTCGGATCGTGGACCCTGTCGTGGAACCTGCGGTGGGAGCGAGACCACCGTCGTCAACACCGCCGTCGTCAACATCACCGTCGTCAACATCACCGTCGTCAACACCCCTGTTGCCTCCGGGCGTGTCCACGAGGTCAGGACTCGCCAGCCGATGGACGGGGCTCGCCGGCCGGTCCGGTCCCCTCTCGTTGCTCCTGGCCTCGATCCTCCTGGTCCTGGGTGCGCCGTTCATCTCCGACCTGCGCACGGCGCTGATCGCCTTCGGGGCCCAGATCGCCTTGGCCCCGATGGTTCTGGGGATCGGGCGACCGTCTTGGCGGCGGCTGCTCCCTGGCCTGCTCGCGGTGGCATCGGTCAGCTTCTCGAACTGGCTGCTCAGCCCTGGGCGGGAGGTGTCCACCGGTGCGCTGGCCGGCCTGCGGGTCGCGTTCTTCGTGCTGCCTGGCGTGCTGCTGGCAGCGCATATCGACCCCTCGGCGTTGGGAGATCACCTGGGCCAACGCCTGCGGCTCCCGGCCCGTCCGGTCGTCGCTGCGGTGGCGGCGCTGCACCGCTTCGAAAGCCTTGGTGAGCAATGGGATCAGCTTGCTCGCATCCGTCGGGTGCGTGGCCTGGGTCCGAGCCGTTCGCCGCTGAGTCGCGCACGCCAGGTCGCGGCGCTGACCTTCGGGCTGCTCATCCAGACGCTGCGCCAGGCCGGACGGATGGCAGTGGCGATGGAAGCGCGAGGCTTCTCGACTGCAGCCAACTCGACCGCAGCCAGCTCGACCGCAGCCGCCTCGACCGCAGCCACCCCGACCCCTCCCAGGACGTGGGCTGAACCGGCGCCCTGGCGACCCAGCGACTCTCTGATGCTGACACTGGGACTGGCCGCGGCCGGCATACCGTTGTTGCTCGCGCATCTGTAGTCCCTTGCCACGCATTCCATCGCGCCCGCAAGGTCCGATCCCTTCCCAGGGGCAGCAGCTCGGCGCTAATCTGCAACCCCGGGGGTAGACCCCTCCGGCCACGGCCAGATGAGCAGGAGCCTCACATGTCTCTGTCACGCACACGTCGTCTCGCCGGTGTCCTGGCTGGGGTGCTGGCCGCCGGAACCGGGGTGGTGATGACCGGCGGGACCTCACAGGCGGACCCGTTCGGCCCCACGATGAACATCCAGGTCCTCTCGTTCAACGACTTCCACGGCAACCTCGAGCCGCCCGCCGGCTCCGGTGGCCGGGTCATCACCGGTCACGCGCTCAGCGCCACCACCGGCCTGCCGGTCAACCTGACCACCGATGCGGGCGGCGTGGAGTACCTCGCCACCCACCTGCGCGACGCGCGCCAGGGACATCCCGACACTGTCACGGTGGCCGCCGGTGACATTGTCGGCGCCTCGCCGCTGCTGTCCGCGGCGTTCCACGACGAGCCCACGATCGAGGCGATGAACAAGCTCGGCCTCGAGGCCACAGCGGTCGGCAACCACGAGTTCGACGAGGGCTACAAGGAGCTCCAGCGCCTGCAGAGCGGCGGGTGTCTGCCCGACGGCGATGGCTTGAACAACCAGAACTCCTGCGCGGCCGGCACCTTCGGAGGTGCCAACTTCCAGTTCCTGGCCGCCAACGTCAAGTACTCCGGCACCGACAGGACCATCCTCCCGTCGTACTGGGTCAAGAAGATGCACGGCGCCAAGGTCGGCTTCATCGGCATGACGCTGAAGGAGACGCCCAACATCGTCACCAAGGCCGGCGTCGCCGGGCTCGACTTCACAGACGAGGTGGCGACCGCCAACGCGCTGGTGCCGGTGCTGGAGAAGCAGGGGGTCAAGGCGATCATCGTGCTGATCCACCAGGGCGGCTCGCCGGCGGTGCAACAGTGGACGGGGCCGAACGGCAAGACGTACGGCGTCAGCGCCACCTATGACTACACGTGCGGCCAGGGCGGCATGCTCGACCCGAGCTCGGCGATCCTGCCGATCGCGGCCAACCTGTCCCCGCAGATCGACGTGATCATCTCGGGGCACACCCACCAGCCGTACGTCTGCGACGTGCCGGACCCCTCGGGCCAGCAGCGCATGGTCACCTCGGCGTCGTCCTTCGGCCGGCTCTTCACCGAGACCAACCTGACCTACGACCGCCGCACCAAGGACATCGTCCGCAGCTCGGTCAAGGGCAGCAACATGGTCGTATCGCGTGACGTGCCCAAGGCGGCCGACGAGACCTCGCTCATCAATACGTACAAGACCCTGATCGCGCCGATCGCGAACAGGGTCCTGGGCCGGATCACCACAGACATCACCGGGGCCCAGAACGCCGCCGGCGAGTCCACGCTCGGTGACCTCATCGCCGACGCCCAGGTCAACGATTCATCCGTCGTCAGCGGCGGCGTGAAGCCGGTCGTGGCGTTCATGAACCCCGGCGGGATCCGGGCCGACCTCACCTACGCCTCGTCGGCCAAGGGCGAGGGCGACGGCGTGGTGACCTACGAGGAGGCGTTCACCGTCCAGCCGTTCAACAACTACCTCGTCTCGATGGACCTGACCGGCGCCCAGATTTTCACGCTGTTGCAGCAGCAGTGGTCCGGCCTCAACGCCGCCAGGCCCAAGGTGCTGCAGATCTCCCAGGGTCTGACCTACGCGTGGGCCCCGGTCGGCACCAGCCGTGGGGTCGTGGCGGGCAGCGTGGCCATCAACGGCACCCCGGTGGCCAACGACACCTCGCGGACCTACCGAATCGTCACGAACAACTTCCTGTCCGACGGTGGCGACGGCTTCCCGGCCTTCGTCGGCGGCGGCAACAAGTACTTCGGCGGTCTGGACATCGATGGGTTCGCGGCATACCTGCCGACCGTCTCGCCCTACACGCCGGGACCGTTGGTGCGCATCACCAAGCAGTGAGCCCGACCGGCGGTGAGCAGATCTGCCGCGAGATGAGCGCTGATGGCGCTAGCGCGTTGATGCTCGATCAATGACCCAGGTGTTTCATGAACGCCCGCATGGGAACAATCGGCGCGTCACTTAAGTTGAGTCTGGTAGGCGCAAGTTTGCGGAGCGTTGGCTTGACAACTCAAGCCGACGCCGAGCAGATTGGGCGACGAAGCACCACAACCACAGCATCGACGAAGCACCACAACCACAGCATCACAGTGGCGAGCAGCGCTCGCCCGACCACTCGTCATACAGGAGACAAGAAATGGCACGTGCGGTAGGGATCGACCTCGGTACCACCAACTCGGCAGTCGCCGTCCTCGAGGGCGGCGAGCCCACGATCATCGCCAACGCCGAAGGCGGGCGCACGACGCCGTCCGTGGTCGCGTTCGCCAAGAACGGTGAGGTCCTCGTCGGCGAGATCGCCAAGCGTCAGGCCGTCACCAACGTCGACCGGACCATCCGCTCGGTCAAGCGCCAGATCGGCACCGACTGGTCGCAGAAGATCGACGACAAGTCCTACACGGCCCAGGAGATCAGCGCGCGCATCCTGCAGAAGCTCAAGCGCGACGCGGAGGCCTACCTCGGGGAGGCCGTCACGGACGCGGTGATCACAGTCCCGGCGTACTTCGACGACGCCCATCGTCAGGCCACCAAGGAGGCCGGAGAGATCGCAGGCCTCAACGTCCTGCGCATCATCAACGAGCCGACCGCGGCCGCGCTGGCCTACGGGCTGGACAAGGGCAAGGAGGACGAGCTCATCCTCGTCTTCGACCTCGGCGGTGGCACCTTCGACGTCTCCCTGCTCGAGGTCGGCAAGGACCCCGAGGACGGCTTCTCCACCATCCAGGTCCGCGCGACCAACGGTGACAACAAGCTCGGTGGTGATGACTGGGACGAGCGCATCGTCAACCACCTGGTCACGACCGTGAAGAACACCAGCGGCACCGACCTAGCCAACGACAAGATCGCCATGCAGCGTCTGCGTGATGCTGCCGAGCAGGCCAAGAAGGAGCTCTCCACCGCGACGAGCACCAACATCAGCCTGCAGTACCTCTCGATGTCCGAGAACGGCCCGATCCACCTGGACGAGACCTTGACCCGCGCGCAGTTCGAGCAGCTCACCTCTGACCTGCTCGAGCGCACCAAGGCTCCCTTCCGCCAAGTGATCAAGGACGCCGGCATCAACGTCAGCGAGATCGATCACGTTGTCCTTGTTGGCGGTTCGACCCGTATGCCGGCCGTCACCGCGGTCGTCACCGCACTTACCGGCGGCAAGGCTCCCAACAAGGGTGTGAACCCCGATGAGGTGGTCGCTGTCGGCGCGAGCCTGCAGGCCGGCGTACTCAAGGGTGAGCGCAAGGACGTTCTGCTGATCGATGTCACCCCGCTTTCCCTGGGTATCGAGACCAAGGGTGGCCTGATGACCAAGCTCATCGAGCGCAATACGGCCATCCCGACCAAGCGCTCCGAGGTCTTCACCACCGCCGACGACAACCAGCCGTCGGTTCTGATCCAGGTGTTCCAGGGTGAGCGCGAGATCGCCCTGCACAACAAGGGTCTGGGCACCTTCGAGCTCACCGGCATCGCGCCGGCCCCCCGTGGCGTGCCCCAGGTCGAGGTCACCTTTGACATCGACGCCAACGGCATCGTCCACGTCTCCGCCAAGGACCGTGGCACCGGCAAGGAGCAGTCCATGACGATCTCCGGTGGCTCCGCGCTGCCCAAGGAAGAGATAGAGCGCATGGTCCGCGAGGCCGAGGAGCACGCGGAGGAGGACAAGGCCCGCCGCGAGGAGACCGAGGCCCGCAACACCGCCGAGCAGCTCGTCTACTCCACGGAGAAGTTCCTGGCCGACAGCGCCGACAAGATCCCGGCCGACGGCCGCGGTGAGGTCGACGCAGCGTTGGTCGCCCTCAAGGACGCGCTCAAGGACGGCTCGGGCGCGACGCCCGAGGACATCAAGTCCAAGGCCGCCAAGCTCTCGGAGGAGTCCCAGAAGCTGGGCACGGCGATGTATGCCGCAGCCTCAGCC
>JAYSQM010000385.1:0-1733 GCA_043721575.1 Phycicoccus sp. | reverse complement strand
CGCCGGTGCCGTCGCCTGCGCCGGTGCCGTGGTGGCGGTTGTGGGTTCTGCCGGTCGGGATCGCCCTGACGGCGTTGGTGCTGTTGCGTCAGGGTGGCCAGGTGAACTCGGCTCGTAGTTTCAGCTACACCGATTTCGTTGGTCAGGTGACCAGCAATGCGGTGTCGACGGCGTCGATCACCTCGACGGGGGTGGTGAGCGGCAAGCTCGTCAGCGGCGCTGCTTACACCTCCCAGCTGCCGACGGCGTTGAACGACACGTCGTTGTCGGCGTTGCTGCTCGCACACCGGGTGCAGGTCAGGGGCACGATCGACGGTGGCACGTCGGTGTTGGGGGTGGTGGTGTCGTTGCTGCCGATCCTGTTCCTGGTCGGGGTGTTCGTCTGGTTGGGTCGGCGCGGCAGCAAGCAGCTCGGTGGGGGTTTGGGCGGCATGCTTGGGATCGGTAAGTCCAAGGCCAAGGTCTACGACCAGGAACGGCCTGGTGCCCGGTTCGCCGACATCGCGGGGTATCAGGGTTCCAAGGCTGAGGTGATGGAGGTGGTGGACTTCCTCAGCCAACCGGGCCGGTACGCCCGAGCCGGCGCGGTCGGCCCGAAGGGTGTGCTGATGGTCGGGCCGCCGGGGACCGGCAAGACGTTGCTGGCCCGGGCCGTGGCCGGCGAGGCCGGGGTGCCGTTCTTCGCCCTCAGCGGGTCGAGTTTCGTGGAGATGTTCGTCGGGGTCGGCGCATCGCGGGTCCGGGATCTGTTCACCGAAGCCCGCAAACTGGCCCCGTCGATCATCTTCATCGATGAGATCGATGCGATCGGTGGTCGGCGCGGCCCGGGCGGGTTCGGTTCGAACGACGAACGGGAGCAGACGCTGAACCAGTTGCTGTCGGAGATGGATGGGTTCGAGCCCGGCGCGAACGTGGTGGTGCTGGCGGCGACGAACCGGGCGGAGATCTTGGACGCGGCGTTGCTACGGCCCGGCCGGTTCGACCGGACGGTGGAGATCCCGCTGCCCAACCAGGGCGAGCGGATGGCGATCCTGGCGATCCACGCCGCCGGCAAACAGCTCGCTCCGGCAGTGAATTTGGATGCGGTCTCCCGCGGTACGCCGGGCTTTTCCGGCGCCGACCTGGCCAACCTGGTCAACGAGGCCGCGATCAACGCCGTCCGCGCCGACCGCGATGTGCTGCAGGCCGCCGACTTCGACAACGCCCTGGACCGGCTGCTGATCGGCCGGCGGGACACCTCCAACGCCCTGCTGCCCGAGGAGAAACACGCCGTCGCGGTGCACGAGGCCGGCCACGCCCTGGTCGCGGTGCTGTCCGAACACGCCGACCCGGTCGCCAAGGTCACGATCCTGCCCCGCGGGTCCGCCCTGGGCGTCACCGAGCAACTCCCGGCCTTCGAGCGGCACCTGTACCCAGAGAGTTACCTCACCGACTCCCTCGCCGTCCGGCTCGGTGGCCGGGCCGCCGAGATCCTCATCCTCGGCGAAGCCTCAACCGGTGCGTCCAACGACCTCGCCGGCGCCACCGACCTGGCGACCCGGATGGTCCGGGAATGGGGCCTGTCCACCGAGCTCGGGCCTATCGGCTACGGACCCGAAGGTCCCAGCCGCGACAACCCGTTCGCTGGACGTCCCTACGCCGAACAAACCCAACACTCAATCGACCAGGAAGTCGCCCGGCTGCTCCGGGAAGCCGAAACCCGAGCGACCGAGCTGCTCCGCGGGCAACACACC
>JAYSQM010000384.1:0-9358 GCA_043721575.1 Phycicoccus sp. | reverse complement strand
CGAACGGGACAGGCTCGTGACCTCGTCCTTGGCCGTGGGCTCGGGGATGCGCCGGGTCAGGTCACCCGCTGCGATGGCCGCAGCGGTGTCCTCGATCTGCGTGAGCGGCCGGAACGCGCGACGTACGCCGTACCAGCCGAAAATGGCGCAGCTGGCGATGACGGCCAGACCAATGAGGGTGGTAGAGCTCAACATTCGCTGGACCGTGGTGTCGACTCCACGCAACGGCACGGCCACGGCGAAGGTTGCCGAGCCATCGCGCAGCTGTCCCGGCACGACCCGCCAGCGCATCTCGCCGTCGGTGGACTGGACGGTGAAGAGGATGCCGTTCTGCACGCGCGAGTCGTTCAGGGCCAGGGTCGGGATGTCGGGGTGCAGGCGCTCGCCGGTGGGGTTGACCTCCAAAGGCGTGCTGCCGTCGGTCGGCATGAACCGGACGGCGTAGTTGGTGGGGATGCCGCCGCCGCGGCCTTTGAGCAGCTGGGTCAGGACCTGGGAGGCGGTTGGGACGGCGGCCGCCCTCAGGTCGCGATCGGTGCTGTCCATCAACTGTCGGCGCACCATCGCGCTGGTGGCGATGCCGGTGAGGGTGAGGGCGACCAACAGCAACAGCACGAGCAGGGCGATCAGCCGCAACCGAAGTGGCAGTGCAGCGAGCCGGGGCTTGACTCCTGAGGTGGCTGAGCGGCGGGGACGGAACGTGGTGTTGGGGTCCGTCACGTTGGCCCGATCACGTCGACTCCGGTGGCAGTCGCAGGACGTAGCCGACGCCGCGCTTGGTCTGGATCAGCGCAGGCTCCTCCACGTCGATCTTGCGCCGCAGGTAGGAGATGTAGGACTCGACGATGCCGGACTGGCCGCGGAAGTCGTAGTCCCAGACGTGGTCGAGGATCTGGGCCTTGGAAAGCACCCGGTTGGGGTTGAGCATGAGGTAGCGCAGCAGCTTGAACTCGGACGGGGAGACCTCGATGACGCGCTTGCCCCGTCGCACCTCATGGGAGTCCTCGTCGAGCTCGAGGTCATGGAAGCGCAACGTGGCGTCGTCGTCGATCTCGCCCCGGGTCCGTCGCAGCACGGCGCGGATCCGGGCGACGACCTCCTCGAGGCTGAACGGCTTGGTGACATAGTCGTCGCCGCCGACGGTCAGGCCCTTGATCTTGTCCTCGAGCGAGTCCCGTGCCGTGACGAAGACGATGGGCAGGATCCGCCCGGAGTCGCGCAGCTTGCGCGTGACGGTGAAACCGTCCATATCCGGCAGCATCACGTCGAGCACGACCAGGTCGGGGTCGTGCGCGGCCGCCTGTTTGAGCGCTGTCGCGCCGTCGGCGGCCACGTGCACCTCGAATCCGGCAAAGCGTAGGGAGGTGGCGAGCAGCTCGCGGATGTTGGGCTCGTCCTCGACGACGAGGAGCCGGGCCTCGGGGGTGCTGGTGGTCACGGGCGTCAGTCTGTGCGCCGTGTCTGGGAGTTTGCTGTGAAGGCCCTGCGCGAGATGTCTCGAAGGGCCGGGCGGGCGGGTGGGTCAGGTCCGGTCAGGCTGGGGCGGGCGGGGTCAGCAGGTCGTCCGCGTCGATGATCCGATAGGAGTAGCCCTGCTCGGCCAGGAAGCGCTGCCGGTGAGCGGCGAAGTCGGCGTCGACGGTGTCGCGTGCGACGACGCTGTAGAAGTGCGCCGTGCGCCCGTCGCCCTTGGGTCGCAAAATGCGACCGAGCCGTTGGGCCTCCTCCTGCCGGGAGCCGAAGGTCCCCGACACCTGGATGGCGATGCTGGCCTCGGGCAGGTCGATCGAGAAGTTGGCGACCTTGCTGACCACCAACAACCCGATCTCGCCCGTGCGGAACTGCTGGAACAGCTTCTGGCGTTCCGCGATCGAGGTCTGGCCGGTGATCAGGTTGGCGTCCAGCCGCGCGGCCAGCCCGTCGAGCTGGTCGAGGTACTGGCCGATCACCAGGGTCGGCTCGCCGGAGTGCTTGACGACCAGTGCCTCGACGATCCGGTCCTTGGTGGTGCTCGTCGACGCCAGGCGATAGCGGTCCTCGGGCTCGGCCATCGCGTAGGTCATCCGCTCGGCGTCCGGCAGGGTGACTCGCACCTCGACGCAGTCGGCGGGCGCGATGTAGCCCTGGGCCTCGATGTCCTTCCAGGGGGCATCGAAACGCTTGGGTCCGATCAGGCTGAAGACGTCGGCCTCGCGCCCGTCCTCGCGGACCAGCGTGGCCGTCAGGCCCAACCGGCGACGGGCCTGCAGATCGGCGGTCATCCGGAAGATCGGCGCCGGGAGCAGGTGGACCTCGTCGTAGATGATGAGTCCCCAGTCGCGGGCATCGAGCAGGTCGAGGTGGGTGTAGATGCCTTTGCGTCTGGTCGTGAGCACCTGGTACGTCGCGATGGTGACCGGTCGGATCTCCTTGCGGGCGCCGGAGTACTCGCCGATCTCGTCCTCGGTCAGGCTGGTTCGGTTGATCAGCTCGTCGCGCCACTGACGGGCAGCGACGGTGCTGGTGACCAGGATCAGGGTTGTGGCGCTCGCCTGTGCCATCGCGCCCGCGCCGACCAGGGTCTTGCCCGCGCCGCAGGGCAGAACCACGACGCCCGAGCCGCCGTGCCAGAAGCCGTCGACCGCCTGCTGTTGGTAGGGACGCATCGCCCAGTCGTCCAGGGCGAGCGAGATCGGGTGCGCCTCGCCGTCGACATAGCCGGCGAGGTCCTCGGCCGGCCAGCCGATCTTGAGCAGCTGTTGCTTGAGCTGGCCGCGCTCCGAGGGGTGCACCAGGACACTTGAGTCGTCCAGTCGTTCGCCCAGAAGCGGCTGGATCCTCTTGTGCCGCAACACCTCTTCGAGCACTGGGCGGTCGGTGCTGCGAAGGATGAGCTGGTCGCCGTCCTTCTCCAGGCTGAGCCGTCCGTAGCGGTCCATCGTGTCGGCGACGTCCACGAGCAGTGCATGAGGAACGGCATACCGGCTGTAGGTGATGAGGGCGTTGACGACCTGCTCGGCGTCGTGCCCCGCGGCGCGGGCGTTCCACAGGCCGAGCGGAGTCAGCCGATAGGTGTGGACGTGCTCGGGCGCGCGCTCAAGCTCGGCAAAGGGCGCGATGGCCCGACGGGCCGCCTCGGCGTCAGGGTGGTCGACCTCAAGCAGGAGCGTCTTGTCGCTCTGAACGATCAGGGGTCCGTCAGCCATGGTGTGTCCGTCAACGCGATCGCGGGTGGCAGTGTTCCCACCCGCAAACGATGTCGCGGGTCAGTAGCCGGAGCCGGATCCGGAGCCGGAGACGGGCATGTTGCGACCCAAGACGACAACGGCGATCCCGGCGATGACGAGGACAACGAACGCCACGACCCAGACCACCACGAAGATGATCCAGCCGGTCTTTGTCTTCTTGCGTGAGCCGAACGGGTCGGTGCTGTTGGACGTCAGCGCCATGATGCCGAACACCAGAGAGGCGACCGCCAGGAGATTACCGAACACGATGCTGACCCCGGAAAGGATGGTCAGGACGATGGCAGACGTGTTGGTCGCACCCGGCGCGGCGACGCCGTAGGGCTGCTGGCCGTATGCCGGGTAGGGCTGGCCGGGCTGTGCCTGACCGTACTGACCCGCCGGCCGTCCGTACGGATCCGGTTGCGACGGCACCCACGGCGAGGCCGGAGGCTGCTGGGCGTAAGGGTTGCTCATGGGTGGGGCGGCCGGCGGGGTCGGCTGCTGAGTCGCTGCCGGCTGCTGGCCATAGGGGTATGGCGTGCCCGGAGGAACCGGTGGGACGGGCGGCACCGATGGAGTGTCTCGAACGGACGAGGGCGATGACCCGGGTGCCGGCGGCACGGGAATTGGTGCAGTGGGGTCGGCCCAGACAGGTGCGGTCGGGTCGTTGAAGACGGATCCCGAGGTGTGATCCTGATCCTGGTCAGGATCGGGCTGCTGCTGGTCCTGGTCAGGATCCGGCTTCTCGTTGCCGCCGCCGGTCGTTTCGCTCATGCGTTGTCTCTCCCCAGCTCGTCCGACTCGTTCGCGAGCCGTGGACGACACGCTATCAACTGCGTGTCCACTCTGCCGCCGAGCCGATGGTGACGCCACGGCGCTTGCTGAGAGGATGGTGCCGCGAGCAGGAGGAGAGCCAATGCGACGACCGCAACGTGAGGCCCGGACGGGTATGCCCGGGCGGGTCACCATCTACGAGGTCGGACCACGCGACGGGCTGCAGAACGAGTTGGCCGTGGTCCCGGTGGAGGTCAAGGCCGAGTTCATCCGACGCCTGGTGGCCGCCGGTCTCGACACCGTCGAGACGACCTCGTTCGTGCCGCCCACGTGGGTCCCCCAGCTCGCCGACTCCGCCGCGCTGCTCGGTCTGCTCGGTGAGGTCGGTCGTGGTCGCAACCGGCCCGTCCTGGTGCCCAACGAGCGCGGTCTGGACGCAGCGTTCGCCCAAGGTGTCAAGGCCATCGCGATCTTCGGCAGCGCGACCGAGACCTTCGCCCGCAAGAACCTCAACCGCAGCGTGGAGGAGTCCATCGCCATGTTCGCTCCTGTTGTGCAGCGAGCCCGCGACGAGGGCTTGTGGGTCCGCGCGTACGTCTCGATGTGCTTTGGCGACCCTTGGGAGGGCGAGGTCCCCATTGACCAGGTCGTGGACGTCGCATCCCGGATAATGGACCTCGGCTGTGACCAGCTCAGTCTGGGCGACACCATTGGCACGGGTACCACCGGACACGTTCACCGGCTGCTGGATGCGTTGGACACCAAGGGAATTGGCGCCGAGCGCATCGGCGTGCACTTCCACGACACCTATGGTCAGGCGCTCGCCAACACCCTGGCTGCACTGGCTCACGGCGTGACCGTCGTCGACGCCTCGGCGGGTGGTCTGGGCGGCTGTCCCTACGCCAGGAGCGCGACCGGCAACCTGGCGACCGAGGACCTCGTCTGGGCTCTCGACGGCTTGGGGATCGAGACGGGGGTCACCCTCGACTCCCTGGTGGAGACCAGTGTCTGGATGGCGGGGCACCTGGGCCGGCCGTCGCCGTCGAGGGTCGTCAAGGCGCTCGCAGGTGGAGATGACTGACCAGACGCCACAGAGGTTGACGGGGTGGTTGCAGAGGCGCGCCGAGGCCACGCTGCGCAAGCCCGGTCGGGCGCTGGCCGCCCTCACGGAGCAGGGAGAGCGCCAGGTCGTTCTTCAGGTCACTGGAGCCAGGCCGATCCAGGTCATTACCATCATCCGTCAGGCGACCGGGCTCGACCTCATGTCCGCCAGGAACCTGGCGCAGGATGCGCCGGTGGTCGTGGTGTCGGGGATCAGCGAGGCCAGCGCCGACCGCGTGGTCGAACGACTGGAGAGGGCTGGCGCGAAAGCCGTTGCAGGAGAGCCGTACCGGCCGCAGTGAACCGTTCAGCTGACCGCGGCGCCGGTGATCCGGTGGATGGAGAAGGCGCGCTCGACATTGGACCCCTCGATTGACCCGTAGGCGCGTCCGCCCTCGATCCGCTTGGGATAGAACAGTATTCGTGTTGTTCGTCCATCGGCATCGGCATAGCCGATCCAGAGCCCGAGACTGTCGGCCGACGCCTCGCGAAGGAGGGCAAGGGCGACCGCTGGCTCGGTGGACGGCAGCCGTGGCCCGGGCTGGGACTGCTCGCGCGCCCGTTCGTATGCGGCGGACTGCTCTCCAGCGCGCAGTGCCGAGACGAGCGTCGCGGTCAGCTCGTCGTCCACAAATGACGTGAACGTCGGCGAGGCCGGCGGGCGGCGGGCGGGGGTGCGGTGGTGCGAGACGGATGGGACCATGACCCCGCCGTCCGTCGTCTCGGCGACCGGCGCAAAACCGTTCTCGCGCAACATCTCCAGGACAACCGCAGTGTGGGCCGACGACACGACGACGGTCGGTGCGACGCGCCTCAGCTGCAGTGCGGCCAGCCCGCGATCGGCCAGCATGGTGTCCAGCACCGCCGAGTCGTCGCTGCGGATGTATGCCGAGACCGAACCCACTCGGGTCTGGCCGTGGCGCCGTGCGACATCGCCGACGAGGTACTCCAGAGGCTGGGGGACAGGCGTACGGCTCGCATCCTGCAACGCGTTGAGGACCTGCGCAGACGACCACCCGGCGTCCAGGCCCCGGCGGACGCTTTTGGGAGAGAAACGGTAGACCGTTGCGCCGCCTCGTGACTCGACATCGGCAACCAGGCGCATGAACTGCGCGAGGCTGCCTTCGAGCCGACCCGGCGCGACGGCCGTCAGGTCCGCCTGCAACAGGACGTGTTCGACGGGTGACGGCAGGTGGGTGTCGATCGCCTCCTCTGCGGCAGACGGGCCGGCAGTCGCGTCGAAGAGGAGACGCCCGGCGGTGCTGAGCGCTCCGCGCCCGGTGATCCCGAGCCACTCGGCCTCGCGCAACACGGCGGCTGTGACCGCTTCGACGATCTCGGCACGGCGCATCGGTCTGCGCCAGCGGATGCGGTCACGAAGGCTCACCAGGTCCGGGGCCTGTCCTTCGGGCAGTGCGGCCAGCTCGGCCAGCACGTCACCGCGCAGCTGACGCGTGGGCGGATAGACGACATCCCCACTCAGTGCGTTGATGGGGCTGCCGCCACCGGCGGGAACTGTGCCCACGAGGTGCGGTGCGCGACCCGAGGCCAGCCAGGCCCTGCCGAGCCGGACCCAACGGTGCGCGGAGGGTCGTTGCTGCCACTCGTCATAGCCCGGGGTTGGCGCCCACACCGGCTCCAGGGACGCATCATCGGCCAACAGGGCTGCTGCATAGGCAGTTTCGACGACAAAAGCGGCATGCGCCGGATCAACATCGAGGATCGCAGTCAGGCGCTTGAAGTCGCGCACCGAAAGGCCGCCGGCGCGCAGGACCCGAGGTGGGCCGGGGCCCCAGTCCGCTGCGAGCTCGTCCACGAGGCCGAGCAGCTCGGAGGCCTGACCCCCGGCCGCGGCGTCCACCGAGGACTGCTCGTGAGCCGTGACGGTCAGGTCGGGGGCGGTCAGCGCGCTCTCACGGTGCAGCCGGTCACCGCGCAGTCGCAGGGCAACCTCGCGGGGCAGGGCGACGTGGCCGGCGGACAGGGCGCTGATCAGCTGATGGGATAACAGCCAGGCGCCTTCGGTAGCCAGAGGGCCATCAGGGGACAGCATGCCGATGGGCGGTCCCCAGGTGAGCTTGTCGAGGATGTTTCTGGCATCCGGGGGGGCTGAGGCGATGACCGCGTCGAGCGCCTCGGGGGAGGCGTAGGACGCGGGGGACGAGCCGCGCAGGTCGGCAATGGCCGGTCCGAGGCCGGCTGGATGCGGGCCGAGCACCTCGGCGACCGCGCGCACGACGTGCTGACCGTCGCTGCCTCGCCACACGAGTGCGCGATCCCAGAGGTCCTGGACGAATCCGCCCAGGGACGGCGCCGGCCGGCCGAGCAGTGTTGCGGTCCTGGCGAGGTCGACCGGGTCGCCGCTGACGACGAGCGCCTCGAGGACCTGCAGACGCCCACGGTCCAGCCCGTCCAGGGCCCGCTGAACGCTCGAACGAGTGCTGGCGCGAGCAGCCAGCGAGGTCAGGTCGCTGGGAGCGGGCCGGGCCAGGTCGGGTCGATGGCGGACCAGGGCCTGCAGCTGCCCGTCGCTTCGACCCCGGACGTCGTCGGCGAGGCTCCTGACGGCGGAGGCTGGTCGGGACGAGGAGACACGCACCCGTCATACGGTAGTTGGCTTGAGCGGGCTTGCTTGCCCTCCGGCGGGGCGGTCGCGAGGATGGGCGAAGACCACATCTCTACCGCGGAGGAACTGTGCAGGCCCAAACGCTCCCGTCCTACGGCTCAGGAACTTCCGACACGCCGCTGCTGGGCGACACGATCGGGGACAACCTGATGCGCACCGTCCTGCGTCTGCCCAATGCCGAGGCGCTGGTCGACGTGCCCAGCGGTCGCCGCTGGACGTACGTCGAGTTTGATGCTGACGTTACGGCGCTGGCTCTTGGCCTCCTGGCCGATGGCGTCGAAGCCGGCGACCGGATCGGCATCTGGTCGCCGAACTGTCCTGAGTGGACCCTGCTGCAGTACGCCACGGCCAAGGTCGGCGCGGTGCTGGTCAACGTCAACCCGGCCTATCGCAGCCACGAGCTCGCCTATGTCGTGGGGCAGTCGGGTATGCGCATGCTTGTCAGTGCGGTCCAGCACAAGACGTCCGACTACCGGGCCATGATCGACGAGGTGCGACCTGATTGCCACGACCTTCGCGACGTCGTCTACATCGGCGAGGACAGCTGGGACGAGCTGGTCGCAGCGGGCAGTGCATCCTCCACGGATCAGCTGGCCGAGCGGATGGCGACGCTGAGCTCCGACGACGCGATCAACATCCAGTACACCTCCGGTACGACGGGGTTCCCCAAGGGCGCCACGCTGAGCCACCACAACATCCTCAACAACGGCTTCTTCGTCGGCGAGCTGGTGGGCTACACCGAGCGTGACCGGATCTGCCTGCCGGTGCCGTTCTACCACTGCTTCGGCATGGTCATGGGCAACCTCGCGGCCACGAGCCACGGCGCCTGCATGGTGATCCCTGCACCGGCATTCGACCCTGCCGCGACCCTCAAGGCCGTTGAACAGGAACGTTGTACGAGTCTCTACGGCGTCCCCACGATGTTCATTGCCGAGCTGGGGCTCGAAGACTTCGCGACCTATGACCTGTCCTCGCTGCGGACCGGGATCATGGCCGGCTCGCCGTGCCCCGTCGAGGTGATGAAACGCGTGGTGGCCGAGATGAACATGTCCGAGGTCGCCATCGCCTACGGCATGACCGAGACCTCGCCGGTCTCGACCATGACCAGGGTTGACGACGACCTCGCGCGCAGGACGGAGACCGTTGGTCGGGTGATGCCGCACATCGAGGTCAAGGTCGTCGACCCGGTGACGGGTCGAACGGTCGCCCGCGGCGAACCGGGTGAGCTGTGCACGCGCGGCACGAGCGTCATGCTCGGGTACTGGGAGCAGCCGGACAAGACGGCCGAGGCCATCGACGCTGCGCACTGGATGCACACCGGCGACCTGGCCGCGATGGACGACGACGGCTACCTGTCGATCGTCGGCCGGATCAAGGACATGGTGATCCGGGGCGGTGAGAACGTCTATCCGCGCGAGATCGAGGAGTTCCTCTACGGCCACCCCGACATCGCCGACGTCCAGGTCATCGGCGTCCCCGACCCGAGGTACGGCGAGGAGCTGATGGCCTGGGTCGTGATGCGTCCGGGTGCAGAACCGTTGACAGCGGAGGGTGTTCGCACCTTCTGCCAGGGCCGGCTCGCGCACTACAAGGTGCCCCGCTACGTCCATGTCGTCGACGGGTTCCCGATGACGGTGACCGGCAAGATCCG